>CAYZFL010000040.1:1844-15494 GCA_964477785.1 uncultured Bacteroides sp. | reverse complement strand
ATCTGTGCAGCCACAATGTTCGCAAACCCTATCAGACCGGTTCATACCGCTCGATAGACAACCTTCGCGGTGGCACCTACATGATAGCCGTCTGCTTCGATGCTCCGCATGACTACCGGAAGGTAATACCCGTCCTGGCACCCATCTTCAGCAGTGAATACATGCGTGGTGCCTGGATATTCCACAGTGTCGGCATCCCGAAGCGCAACGAAAACACACCATACTACATCTCCCGCTTCAACGCCGACTTCCCGACACCGCCTCCGGACATCATACGAGACGAAGCCCCCACAACAATAGGCCTCCCGCCGCCAACCGTCCTCTACAACGACTCGCCCCCGGGTGGCGACTCTCCATATCCTCCCGGAAATTGCGCATTGCGCATTTCTCATTACGCATTACCAAGTGGCAAGCCACTTGTCTCAGCGGCAGCTGCCCCGCCGGTCTAAAAAGCCTGAAAACGAAGCTCCTCGCTTCGAATAAAATCGCAGCAAGGAGCACTTTGACATATTGTTACAAATTTTGTGGTATAGGTCGCTATCTCACCGCTGGCCTGGACGACATTTCGAGGATGAGGGTGCCGCCGTGACGGAGGTCGTCGAAGGTGATGTAGGGACGGTTGTAGATTTTGCCGTTGAGCATCATCGAGCGCACATAGATGTTTTCAGGCGAGTTGTTGAGGGCCTTTATGGTGAAGGTTTTGCCATCGCCCACGTTGATTACGGCAGAGTCGAGTACGGGCGAACCTATGACGAATTTATCCTCCGTAGGATTCGGCTGATATAGGCCCATTGCCGAGAGCACGTACCAGGCCGACATCTGGCCCACGTCCTCGTTGCCGCAAAGGCCGTCGGGCTCGGCGGTGTACATCTCGGTCATGACTTTGCGCAAAAGGGGCGCGGCTTTTTGAGGCTTGCCCATAAGGGTGTAGAGGTAGATGATGTGGTGGCCGGGCTCGTTGCCGTGGGCATATTGGCCTATGAGACCGCTGATGTCGGGCGATGCTTCGGCTCCAAGGTCGCCCTCGGCAATAAAGAAGGAGTCGAGGCGGCTGATAAACTTATCCTTGCCGCCAATGATTTCGCATAGCTTCTCAGGATTATGCGGTGCCAGCCAAAGATACTGCCAGGCGTTGCCCTCGCAATAGTCGTCGGCACGATGGGCTGCATGGAAGGGACTGAACTCGCCCGGACGGCGTTTGCCTTCTTTAGAAAGGGCACGCATGAAGCCCGTTTCGGGGTCGTAAAGTTTGCAGAAGCTGAGCGAGCGGTTGAGGAAGTATTCATAATCATTTTTGTGACCGAGCCTTTTGGCCACGGCAGCCGTAGCCGCGTCGGCAATGGCATATTCGAGCGACTTGGCGACTGTTTCGACTGAATCCTGGCCGTCGTATGCCAGATAGCCGTAAGTCCTGAGGTCGGAAAGACCGCGGTCGTCTCTCATCATCGAGCCCTTCATGGCCTGAAAAGCCTGCTCTTCCTGCTGAGCGTCGCGTGCGAAACCTTTGAGAATAAGGTCGCCGAGCACTATCACGCCGGGATTGCCCACCATGCAGTTGGTCTCGTTGCCGTGGAGATGCCATACGGGCAGCTGGCCCTGCTTCTGATAGATGTCTATGAAATCGGCGATATAATCCTGCTGAAGCTCGGGATGGATAAGGGTCGAGAGGGGATGGGCTGCACGGTAAGTGTCCCAGAGCGAGTAGGTCGTATGCACCTTGTACTTGCCGCCTGTGTTGTAGATTTTACCGTCGGCACCGCGATAGTCGCCGCTCACATCGCTGAAAACCGAGGGAGCGGTCATGGTGTGGTAGAGGGAGGTATAGAAAACCTTAAGAGTCTCGGGGTCTTTTGCGGTGGCCTTTATGGCGCCGAGAGCCTTCTCCCATTTTGCGTCGGCATTGCGGGCCACAAGATCGAAATCGCCCACGGGAATCTCTGCCGAGAGGTTATTTGCCGCATTTGCCACGCTTGTGGCTGAGATGCCGGTTCTTACATGAAGAGGTTTGTTGGAGGGTGCGAAGACGAATCGCGCAATTTTTGAAGCACCGAGAGTGTCGGTTTCGACCTTTTGAAAGGGAGCCGAGAAAACGGCGGTGAAATAAATCCTCTGGTCGGGGGCCCATCCGCGAGAGAGACGCCAGCCGGATATTGTGGAATCGTTGAGCACTTCGATGTGGGTATCGACCGGACGGTCCCAGCCTATGCCGTAGCGGAGGTCGAGCTTCACCTTGCGGGGCGACTTACTGTCGGGATAGGTGTAGCGCTGAATCGAGGCGCGCTCGGAGGCGCTGATTTCGGCCCGGATGCCGGATCCATTGATTTTCACAGAGTAGTAGCCGGGCCGGCATATTTCGTAGCTGTGGCTGAAAGTCTGAAGACTGTCGTTGCCTCCGGTATAGGGCAGAAATGTTATGTCGCCAAGGTCGCCTATGCCGGTGCCGCTGAGATGAGTCAGGCTGAAGCCCACAAGGGTAGAGTCGGAAAGATGATAGCCCGAACACCAGTCCCATCCTTTCACCGGTTGTGAGGGGCCGCCCTGAACAAGGCCAAAAGGCACGTTTGCCCCCAGGAACACATGTCCGTGACCGCCGGTGCCTATGAAGGGATTGACATAGGAGGTGAGGCGGGGAGAGGCCTCGACCTTGTTTACTTCTGAAGGCCTGGCGGCAAAGACAGCGGAGCTGCCGGTTGCGATTACCGCAAGGACGGTTAAAGTCGCAAGTAATTTATGACCGGTGAATTTCATGGATGAAGTGCTAATAATGAGCGGTTTATGCAGATGTGAATTATATAAGTTATAAAAATTATATAATGTTGATTCTGAAGAGGATTGAAAGAAATCAGAGCTTTTCGCGCTTGCCATACATCTCCTCGTAGTATTTCTCATACTCGCCCGAGGTGATGCGGTCGGTCCACTGCTGATTGTCGAGATACCATTTTACGGTCTTTTCGATTCCTTCCTCAAACTGCAGGGAGGGCTTCCAGCCGAGTTCCTTGGCTAAGAGACGCGAATCGATGGCATATCTGAGGTCGTGCCCCTTTCGGTCGGTTACATGAGTGATAAGCTTTTCGGAATATCCTTCGGGTCGACCGAGCAGACGGTCGGTGATACGTATCAGCAGACGAATCATGTCGATGTTGCGGCACTCGTTGAACCCGCCTATACAGTAGGTCTTGCCTACGGGGCGGGTATGATAGATAAGGTCGATAGCGCGGGCATGGTCGACTACATAAAGCCAGTCGCGCACATTGAGTCCTTCCCCGTAGACGGGCAGCGGCTTTTCGTGAACTATATTATTGACGAAAAGAGGTATGAGCTTCTCGGGAAACTGGTTTGGCCCGTAGTTGTTAGAGCAGTTTGAGATTACCACCGGCATGCCATAGGTGTCGTGGTATGCCCGGACGAAATGGTCGGCCGAAGCCTTTGCGGCAGAGTAGGGAGAGTGGGGCGTGTAAGGTGTTGACTCGCTGAAATATTCGTCGCCGAAAGCAAGATGAGGCTTGTCGCCGGTATAATATGGAGCCGGTTTACCTTCGGGACAGGTCATCTCCAGCGCTCCGAAAACTTCGTCGGTGGATATCTGATAGAAGAGGTTATGTTTCATCTCCGGGTCGGCGGCGCTCCAGATCTGGCGCGCGGTCTCAAGGAGGTTGAGAGTGCCCATCACGTTGACGCGGGCGAATTTCAGCGGGTCGGTGATCGAGCGGTCGACATGGCTCTCGGCGGCAAGATGGATTATGCCTTTTATGCCGTAGCGTTCCATTGTTTCCCTCACCTTGGCAGCATCGCAAATGTCGCCCTTGACGAAACGGTAGTTTGGCTTGTCCTCGATGTCGCGCAGGTTCTCGAGATTGCCGCAGTAGGTGAGAAGGTCGTAGTTTACGACAAGTGTTTTGGGATATTTGTTGACGAAGAGTCTTACCACGTGGCTGCCGATGAAACCGGCGCCGCCGGTAATCATCACCGCGTCTTTGAATTTCAGGTCAGAGTTCATTTTGAGTTACAGGAGAGATAATTTCAGTGAAAAATTTTAAGATGCAAGATCTCAGTGTTAAGGGATTAGTGGGGAGAACTGGCCGGGCTTTACCTCGTCGAGCAGGCGCAGAAGGTAGCGGCCATACTGGTTTTTCTCGCAGGTGCGGGCTGTCTCCAGCAGAGTGTCGGCATCAATCCAGCCCTTGCGGTAGGCGATACCCTCGAGGCAGGCTATCTTGAGGCCCTGACGTTTCTCGAGCACTTCCACATAAATCGAAGCCTCGGCCAGGGAATCGTGGGTGCCGGTGTCGAGCCATGCGAAACCGCGGTCGAGAAGGCTGATATGGAGATTGCCTTCCTCGAGATAAGACTGATTGATGGAGGTGATTTCGAGTTCGCCTCGGGCCGATGGCTTGAGACTCAGGGCTTTCTTAACTACGGAGTTGGGATAGAAATAGAGGCCCACCACGGCATAGTTTGACTTGGGATGAACCGGTTTTTCCTCGATAGAGATGCATCGGCCGGAAGCATTGAACTCGGCTACGCCATAGCGCTCGGGGTCGTTGACGCGATAGCCGAAAACGTTTGCGTCGCCACGCTGCTCGACACGGTCTCTTGCCTCGTTTAGCTGCTTTTCAAAGCCCGCTCCATGGAAGATATTGTCGCCGAGGACGAGGCATACAGAATCATCGCCTATGAAGTCGGCTCCTATGATGAAAGCCTGCGCCAAACCTTCGGGACGTGGCTGAACGGCATAGCTCATCTTTACACCGAAGGTATGGCCGTCGCCCAAAAGGCGTTTGAAACCGGCGATATCGTCGGGCGTGGAGATGAGGAGGATGTCGCGGATGCCGGCCTGCATGAGCACCGACAGCGGATAATATACCATAGGCTTGTCGTAGACTGGCAGGAGCTGTTTGGAGACACCTTTTGTGATGGGGTATAGCCTTGTGCCGCTTCCTCCGGCGAGAATAATTCCTTTCATGATTGCGGTGGATTGAAAAGTGAGGGCGATAAATTATGGACCCTGATTATTTTGCAAATTTTTAAAAAAATTCGCGAGTGAGCCAATAGCGCATGTCGGCCAAAGGCCGGTGCGAGGTGCCTAAGGTAATTGGACTCACCGCAAATTTAATGAAATTTGCGCGAGAAAGCTGCATTTTGAAGGCTAAAACTGGTTAAAGAATGTACAAAACTTAAGGTTTTAAATATTTTAACATTTAGCTTTGGGGACTGAATGAAAAAAATACTTAACTTTGCAACGCAAGAAGGGGTACTAGCTCATCTGGCTAGAGCGCGACACTGGCAGTGTCGAGGTGAGCGGTTCGAGTCCGCTGTACTCCACCAACTTTATTCATAATCGTAATCTTTTACTAAGATAAACGCTCAGCAAGATACCAATCGGGAAGCCCGGATTAAGCAAAAGCTTGATTCGGCTTTTTTGTTTATAGAATGAAAATCCGCTGACCCGACATTTGCTCCTGTTTAGAAGCGAAGTGGAGCGATTGCTTGAGAAAGCAGAATCCAAAGGACGGGGCGGACAAGTCTGATAATATGGAGATATTATTTTTGAGGGGATTTGGCTTAGGATTGAAATTATTTTTTTAAATTTGCAAATTAAGTGTGCTTTAGGCGGTTTTGGATGAAAATCGCATGGGCCGAAGTCTTTATTTCCATGAATATGACTGATTGCAAAGAGGTAGATACCAAATACGGCAAGGTGAAGCTGGCGACAATCGTCGGCTCGGATGGCCGTAAGGCCGAGATTTCGACACTCGGCGCATGTATCACGAGGCTTTATACTCCCGACCGCAACGGAATGCTGCGCGATGTGGTTTTAGGCTATGAGGATGTCGCCGACTATATGGCCGACGGTCCCTGCTACGGCAAGATTCCGGGTCGTTTCGCAGGTCGCATAGCGCTTGGCCGTTTCACTCTCGACGGCAAGGAATACAGGCTGGCGACTAACAACGGCCCAAACGCTCTTCACGGCGGTCCCACCGGTTTTCAGAACCGCATCTGGACCCTCATTGACCATACGCCCGAAAAAGTAGTATTGCAGTATGTGTCGGCCGACATGGAAGAGGGCTATCCCGGCCAGCTTACCGTTACGGCGGTTTATGCCTGGAAAGGCGATGAGCTGAGTCTTGAGATAAAGGCCGAAACCACAAAGCCCACGATTGTCAACCTCACCAACCACAGCTATTTCAATCTTGCAGGCCATGAGCGGCTTAACTCGCTCGATCAGGAGCTGAAGCTCCATGCCACCTGGTGGCTTCCGACCGACGAGACGCAGATACCCACGGGTGAGATGGCTCCGGTAAAAGGTACACCTATGGACTTCAGTGACTTCAAGGCTCTTGGCAGGGACTTGAGGCAGGACTTCAAGGCTCTGAAAATAGGCAAAGGCTATGACAATGTGTGGATAGTCGACGGCAAGTCGGGCGAAATGCGCACGGCGGCCGAGCTTCTCAGTAGGGACAGTGGCATTAAGCTGACGCTTCAGACCGATGCTCCGGCAGTAGTGGTCTATACCGGAAACTGGCTGGGCGGTTGCCCCACTGGAAAAGGCGGTGTAACTTACAGCGACTATGACGGCGTGGCCCTTGAGTGCCAGGGACTTCCCGATGCGCCCAACAAGCCCGGCTTCACATCGCAGAGACTCAATCCCGGCGAGATCTACAGCGAAACCATAATATTCGGATTCTCGACATTCGACAAAGAACTGAGCCTGATATTTCTTTAAAAATCAAAGGACGAGGCGACAAAACGAAGGCCGACGAATCTATATACATAATCTCTTCAATTTCAATCAAAGAAACGCAATGAAAATCTGGATTTATATCGGAGGAGTACAAAACGGGCCATACGAGCTGAAAGAGTTTCCCGGACTGCCGGTCAACGGCAATACGCCGGTATGGCACGAAGGCATGGCCGACTGGAAACCGGCGGCGAAGGCTCCGGCAACGGCAAAATATTTTCCCGACGGTGTGAAGACGCCGGCTCCAGTTATACCGGAGGCAGAGCTGTACCACGAGGTTGAGAAGACTGTGGAAAAAGAATTCCGCGTCGAGGAAGAGAATGCCCGTGTGAGCGACGAACCGCTGATGGAAGTGGAGGATGAGATGTCGCAGGCTCTTGAGGAAAAACCGGCCTGTGATCCCACTCCCGACATGCCTGCCGACGCAAGGAAAGTTGAGACTCCGGCGATGCCCAACGATGCTGTCACAGAAACGCCAGCGATGCCACAGAACGATGTCGGAACGGCAGAACGGCATGAGCCCCTTGAGGGTTTTGTGAGCGAAGAAACGGCGCCGGGACCGGGCTATAATGCTCAGGAAGAGATTGAAGAAGTCGTGACAGTGACCGAGCAGTACAGCGAGGAAATCCCGGAAGAGGAGAGAGAAGCCCGCGAGAGACTCGAGGCCAAGAAAAGGGCCAAGCGTTATCCTGCTTATCTGCCGTGGTCGATAGTGCTCACCTGCCTATGCTGCACGCCAACATCGATAGCCGCCATTGTGACCGGCGCTCTCACGCTTGCAGCCCGCAGGAAGCAGAAGTGGACCCGTGCCCGCAAGTTGTCGAGGGCAACTGAATGGCTGGTGATAATTTCAATCACCTTAGGTATAATGAGTCTGCCGTTCTCGATCATATTCCAGGGATTTTTCGGCATGTAAGAAACGAGTCTGAAACCTGGGGCTGAAACGTATTTGTCAGCTTCCATGGCTATCCATGATTTTCAGAATTTTGTGCGTTAAACCAACAAAAGAGAAGCGAAAATTTGACTTCGAAAGTTAGTAAAACAATAATAATCACCGCGCTGGCGCTTGTGGCTGCCGGCGCGGTGATCTTATGTGCGGTATTTGACCCTGAAACTCACCCGGCACCGAAATGCATATTCAAGAGTCTTACGGGATGGGATTGCCCGGGCTGCGGCACACAGCGGGCCATACATGCGATGGCTAACGGCGATATTTCGGCGGCATGGAATTTCAATCCCATGCTGTTTTTCGCAATACCGCTGGTAATATTATACTTTATATCGGAGTATAAGGGACATGGGCGCCTTTACGACATATTGCACCACGGGCTTACTGCTATGATTATAGCCGTGTTGATAATACTATGGTGGATTGGAAGGAATATGATTTAACTGCTGCGTCCTAATATTAATGCGCTGACTTTAATTGTTGAATTTCAGAGGCATTGCCGACGCGGTCTCCGAGGGTTTCAGCGAGGGAAGCAACGAGAAAGCGGGAGAGCCGTTGACAAAGGTTGCGATGACGCGGTGAGCGGGGCGGCTGCCCTCGAGAGGCGTCCATCCGCAAAGGCTCAGCACCTCGGATTTGTCGATGGGTTTGAAAAGATCTTCATGGCCGATGGACGCCGGATCGAAGGACTTAGCATCTGCGACGAGGACAATGTCGGCGTAAAAGCCTTTGGCTATACTGCCGCGGCCTTCGATATTGTAGATTTCAGCCGGACGTCGGGAATATTTTTCGGCCACAACTTCGGACGGGAAAAGCTCGAGCAACATTGGAAGAGCAAACTGCACAACGGGCGCGCCTGAAACTGCTTTGAGCACGTCGGGCGATGACTTTTCTTCCCAAAGATGCGGAGCATGATCGGTGGCTATCATGTCGACTGAGCCGTCGACTACTCCCTGACGAAGTGCATCACGATCGGAGGTTTCCTTGACGGAAGGATTTATTTTGATGAGGTTGCCGAGCCGTCGGTAATCTTCACGGCACCAGAGGAGGTGAGCCGGAGCGACTTCGCAAGTGACCTGTGGAAGCCTTGTGCCAGGGAGGAAGAACTTAAGTTCGTCGGCAGTTGTAAGGTGGCAGATGTGGAGTCTTGTGTCGTGACGGTGGGCAAGGTCGAGCAGCATTCCAGTGGACTTCATGCAAGCCCTGCGTGAACGCATCTCGATATGATCTTCAGGTTTCGGCGAGGGATTTTTGCGCAGAAAAGCCTCCTTTTCGGCAATGAGAGTGGCTTCGTCCTCTGAGTGGACAGCAATGATGGCGGGGGCTTCGGCGAAAAGTTTTTCAAGAGCCTCCCGGTCGCTCACCAGAAGCTTGCCGGTTGATGATCCCACGAATAATTTTATACCTGGCACGCGGCTGTAGTCCATGGACTTGAGTTCCTCGAGATTATCGTCGGTTGCACCTATGAAAAAGGCGTAGTTTGCCCGGGAGTCGCGGGCGGCGATGTCCATTTTCTCCTGCCATAAGGCGCTGTTAACGGTAGATGGAGATGTATTTGGCATCTCAAGGTATGAGGTGACTCCTCCAGCGACTGCAGCGGCACTCTCGGAAGCGATTGTAGCCTTGCGGGTCATGCCGGGCTCGCGGAAATGCACATGGCAGTCGATCATACCGGGCATGGCCATTGCGCCGTGACAGTCGGTTAGTTCGATATCGGAATCCGGGAGATATTTTTCGTGAGAATCGTTACCGACGTCGGCAATCAGTTGGTTTTCAATCAGAATCCAGCTATTTTCAACCGGGGCTGAATTGCCATTGACTATACGGCAGTTGTAAAGGAGTCGACGCATAATTTGAGTTCGGGATTATTCTTGAGCGGCAATCGGTTCGGCCTTTGGGTATTTTTTGAAAAAACTATTCCATTTGAGGCGGATTACACCGAAAACAGCCTCGCCGAAAATGCTGCCGTTCATCTTAGATGTGCCGAGCACGCGGTTGACGAAAATGATGGGCTGCTCGTATATCTTAAAGCCATGCTTGTATGATGTGAACTTCATCTCTATCTGGAAAGCATAGCCTTTGAATTTGATTTTGTCGAGGTCGATGGTCTCGAGCACCCGGCGACGATAGCAGACGAAGCCGGCGGTGGTGTCGTGAACCTTCAGTCCGGTTACAATCCTCACATATTTGGAGGCGTAATATGACATGAGCACGCGCCCCATAGGCCAGTTTACGACATTAACGCCTGTGACGTAACGTGAGCCAACGACCACATCGGCCTGCTCTGTGGCGATCGCCTTGCGCATCTTAAGCAAGTCGTCGGGTGAGTGTGAGAAGTCGGCGTCCATCTCGCAGATGAATTCGTAATGGTGCTCAAGGGCCCATTTGAAGCCGGTGATATAGGCAGTGCCGAGACCGAGTTTGCCGGGCCTTTCGATAATATGCACCCTGCCGGGATGCTCTGCGATTTTGCCCTTGACAATATCGGCTGTGCCGTCGGGGGAGTTGTCGTCGATGACAAGGATGTCGAACTGATGTGGCAAAGCAAGTACGGCCTCAATGATTGCCGCGGCGTTTTCCTTCTCCTTGTACATGGGGATGATTGCCACGGTATCCGATGCCGATTGTGCGGGCGAGGAGTTAAGAGGGTTTACCTCCGTCGGCTTATTTGATGTTTCTGACATTGTAGATTTGTGATAATAATGAGGAAAGAGGATGAGTAAAAAACTCTTGACGGGCTTATTCTTCTATAAATAAAGCGGAGAGGAAGGTCAATTGATTTTCTTCTTCCAGGCCCTGCGGCGGCGATGAAGTTCACGCTCGAAATATTCCCACTGACGCTGCACGTTTTCGTTGCCTTCGAGCTCGAGGTTGCTTTCGGCGTATTTATAGCCGTTTTTGATGTAAGAAGGGATAAGGTCGGTGAACAATAGCGCGTTGACGCCCTTGCTCTGATACTCGGGCTTGACTGCCACGAGGTAGAGGTCGACCACATCGACCTTGCCCTTGAGTGCCTTGAGCATGTGGAACCAGCCGGTGGGGAAAAGTTTGCCTTTGGTGCGACGGAGAGCGACCGAAAGCGAGGGCATGGAGATGCCGAAGGCTACAAGCTTGTCGTTCTCGTCGACTACTACGGCGATATCGTCGAGGCGCAGGATGCCGAGGTATAGGTCGATATAATATTCAATCTGCTTGGGCGTGAGCGGAGTGAAGCCGAAAAGCTGGGCGTATGCCTCGTTGATGAGTTCAAAGACGGCCATACCGTACTGCTCCTTAAGCTGTTTGCGCGATTTGAAGTGGAGATTCCTAAGCTTATATTTTTTGCGGACAATCTCGGCTATGCGGTTCATCTTTTCGGGAATGCCATCGGGAATCTTTATGCGGTATTCCACCCAGTCCACGGCCTTTTCATAGCCCATGCGGGACATGTGCTCGGGATAATAAGGGTAGTTGTAGATGGTTGCGAGAGTGCCCATGCGGTCGAATCCGGCGATGAGCATGCCTTCGTGATCCATGTCGGAGAAACCGAGAGGGCCAACTACGGTGTCCATGCCACGCTCGCGGCCCCAGTCCTCGACGGCCTTGAAAAGGGCATCGGTCACTTCCGGATCGTCGATGAAGTCGACGAAGCCGAACCTCACGTTATTCTCGCCTGAAATCCTGTTTGCCTCGCGGTTGATTATTGCGGTGATGCGTCCTACTGGTTTGCCGTCGCGCATGGCCATGAACGACTGGGCCTCGCAGATTTCGTAAGCCGGGTTTTTCCAAGGCGCGAGGGTGTTGATTTCGTCAAAAATCAGAGGAGGCACGTGGCAGTCGTTGCCCTTGTAAAGATTGATGCCGAATTTTACGTATTTTTTAAGCTCGCCTCTCGTGGGCCTGAGCTTTTCTATAATTAGTTCTGACAATTTTTGCTTGGTTTTTAGTTGTTGAGAAGAGAGGTTTGTGATATTATTTAGCGGCCACGCCTCCGGGAATCAACCAGGAAACCAGACCGATAATTATGACCATCAGGGCGAGGAAGATGATGATGTAGAGGTAGAGTTTACGGCTGTCTCTGCCGGTGATTGCCTGATGAAGGTCGAGTGCCGAACTGTAGCGTTTGCGGCGGTCGGTAGAGATGCAGTGTGCCACTACTTTCCTGAGTCTGGGGTAGGGAGTGTCGCAGGCGTCGAGTGCTTGCTTGAGCAGGAGGCCGTAGTTGTAGGTATCGGTGGAGGTGTCGGCCGGTGAGAGTGAATTCTTCTGGTCGAAACCAACGTCTATGAGTTTGAGATTGCCGATGTTTTCGGTGAAAATTACCCTTTCGGCACGGATAGGATGGTGGACTATATGGTTGCTCTGGATATATTCGAGGGCATCGATCATGCGTGTGGTGAGCTGGTTGATGTGTTCGGGAGTCACCTTGTGCTCATCGATGAGTTTTCTGAGAGAAGTGCCGTAGACATCATCGGTGATGATGCACCGGCCGAGGCCGGGCACCTCTTCAAAGTCGTTGATCATCACAATGCTGGGATGGGACATGTTATAACGGGTATCGAATTCCGTCTCGATCATCTCCTCATATTCGGGCTTGCCTTTGTATTCGGGGCGCAAGGTTTTGAGCATCACCCATTTGCCGTATTTCTTGGCGGTATAAACCTGATAGTAAGGCTCATCCCATTCGGGAAGGTGCTCAAGCTCGCTCCATTTTTCTTTGGTGCTGTCCATGCCTGTTTGGGTGTTAAAAAGCTGAGGTATATATAATTTGCAAATTTAACCAATTTTTTACCTTGTAACAAACACATGGAGCAAAAAATGAGGAAGGAAAGAAAAAATATAGTAAAAAAGCGTTGGAAACGGAGGAAAGTATCAGGGTTTTTGGAGAAATTGAAGTTGTCAGAAACATGAGATAGCTCAGACGAATCTGAAGGCTCTGAGGAGGTGAAAGAGGCAACTGAAATGTTAAAAATTGCAGAGGGAGCAAGATTTAAGAAAGTTTAACATTTTGAGTTGGATTCCTGGATTTTATGACAGTCGAGGGCTGAAAGTGAAGGGCGGTTTTGGTTTGCGGCTGGTGTAATGTGCAGTAAAACAGCATTTTGAAGTGTGTTGTGAAGAGCGGTCTGAGGGGTGTCGAGACTGAGTTTCGCTGGTATGGAGGCGGAGAAGGGTTAACTTGCGGGGAGAGAAAGGGACGGGGTGGCCTTTTGGATGTTTCTGATGGGGAAATTAGGGGTGGAAATGTTTGTGTATTAAAGAAATAATGATTAATTTTGCAACGGTTTAAACAGCGCCTATCTGTCGATGCCTTCTTCAATGAGCTGAGGCTCAGGGAGATGGTGTGATTTGTGGGCTAATTTAGACTGTCTGAGAAAATATCAAGAGAATAATAGAACCAACCAAATTAAGTAAAGAACCAATTAAAGACTAAGATGCCAACTATTCAGCAATTAGTAAGAAAAGGACGTGTGGCTCTTGAAGACAAGAGCAAATCGCCGGCCCTTGATTCCTGCCCCCAGCGTCGTGGCGTATGCGTGAGAGTATACACCACCACCCCCAAAAAGCCTAACTCGGCAATGCGTAAGGTAGCCCGTGTGCGCCTCACAAACGGAAAAGAAGTTAACTCCTATATTCCCGGAGAAGGCCACAGTCTGCAGGAACACTCCATCGTACTTGTGCGCGGCGGACGTGTAAAGGACCTTCCCGGTGTGCGGTATCACATCGTACGCGGAGCACTCGATACCTCCGGCGTTAAAGACCGCACACAGCGTCGCTCCAAGTACGGAGCCAAACGTCCCAAGGCCGGTGCAGCCAAGAAGTAATCCTGTCATGGCGATAGGGTGAAGTCATTACTGAACGCACCGCGAGTAAATTAACAAACAATCAATTAACTCGTTTTTGAATTTCTTGAAAAGCTGGCTACCCGGTTGAGTAAGCATGTCAGAGGACAATGCTGAAGAATAAAGAAGAAAGCAACCAA
>CAYZFL010000040.1:0-1834 GCA_964477785.1 uncultured Bacteroides sp. | reverse complement strand
GGTGCAGCCAAGAAGTAACCTACTATTAAGGCGAAGCGGTTTGTCCACACATTAATATATAAGGGCAAATCTACTGAAAGCACCGCGAGATTAAATCATCTTCAAATTTAACTCGTTTTTGAAATCTTGACATGCTGAGGCCTCAGGGCCAGACGGACAGTCCCGAAAGTTTCCCCGAAAGGGAAAAGCGGACAAAGGTTGAGTAAGCGCCCCATCGGAGGATGGGATAACGCTGAAGACAAAAGACGAAAACAGCCAAGCGATCAAAAACAAAACAGTAAAAACAAAATGAGAAAGGCAAAGCCTAAGAAAAGAATCGTTTTACCCGATCCCGTTTACAACGATGTAAGAGTGACCAAATTTGTCAACCATCTGATGTATGACGGCAAGAAAAACACAGCTTTCACCATCTTCTACAGCGCCCTTGACCAGGTAAAGGCCAAGCTTCCCAACGAGGAAATGAGCGCACTCGAGATCTGGAAAAAGGCACTCGAAAAAGTAACTCCCCAGGTGGAGGTAAAATCACGCCGCGTAGGTGGCGCAACCTTCCAGGTTCCTACTGAAATCCGACCGGACCGCAAGGAATCGATATCAATGAAAAACTTAATCAACTATGCACGTCGCCGCGGCGGCAAAACCATGGCCGACAAACTGGCAGCAGAAATTGTCGACGCATTCAACGACCAGGGCGGCGCATTCAAACGTAAAGAGGATATGCACAAAATGGCAGAGGCCAACCGCGCCTTCGCGCATTTCCGCTTCTGATTACCTCTTGACCCGTTTCGCAGCATAATCAAAAGTCCCTTTCATTGAAAGCATAACAACATGGCAAACGCAAAAGACAATCATTTAAAATATACCCGCAACATCGGCATCATGGCTCACATCGATGCCGGTAAAACCACTACGTCGGAACGCATACTTTTCTACACCGGTCTGACCCACAAGATCGGCGAGGTGCACGACGGCGCCGCCACCATGGACTGGATGGAGCAGGAGCAGGAGCGTGGCATCACAATCACCTCCGCCGCAACCACCACTTTCTGGAACTATAACGGAAATAAATACAAGATAAACCTGATCGACACTCCGGGACACGTGGACTTCACCGTGGAGGTGGAGCGTTCGCTGCGTGTGCTCGACGGAGCCGTCGCTGCTTTCTGCGCCGTGGGTGGCGTGGAGCCGCAGAGTGAGACCGTTTGGCGCCAGGCCGACAAATACAACGTGCCCCGCATCGGTTATGTAAACAAGATGGACCGCTCCGGCGCCAACTTCTTCGAGGTAGTGCGCCAGGTGAAGGAGGTGCTCGGCGCCACTCCGCTTCCCATCCAGATTCCTATCGGCGCCGAGGAGACTTTCAAGGGCGTAGTTGACCTCGTGACCATGAAGGCTATCTTCTGGCACGACGAGACGATGGGCGCCGAGTATAGCGTGGAGGAGATTCCCGCAAGCCTCATCGACGAGGCTGAGGAATACCGCGACAAGATGCTCGAGACCCTCGCCGAGTTTGACGAGACCCTGATGGAGAAATATTTCGACGATCCCTCCACAATCACTGTCGAGGAGATAAAGGCAGCCATCCGCAAGGCCACACTTGCCATGGAGGTCAACCCGATGATCTGCGGCTCCTCGTTCAAGAACAAGGGCGTGCAGACTCTTCTTGACGCTGTCTGCGCTTACCTTCCCTCGCCTGAGGATGCAGGCGCCGTAGAGGGTCACGCCGTAGGCGACCCCGATACGATCCTTACTCGCGAGCCCAACAGCGAGGCTCCGATGTGTGCCCTCGCGTTCAAGATTGCCACCGACCCCTATGTAGGCCGTCTGTGCTTCTTCC
>CAYZFL010000039.1:0-15522 GCA_964477785.1 uncultured Bacteroides sp. | reverse complement strand
CCCGGCTACGGCCTCGGTTCTTCGCTCATGGCTATCCTCAACGGCGTCGACATCCTCGACACCAACATCTGGTGGTTCGGCGGCGGCTCGGCAGCTCCCGCAGTAGAGCTCATCTATGTATTCTGCCAGAAACTCGGCATCGAGCTCGACGTTGACATGAACGCCG
The DNA here is from genome assembly GCA_964477785.1 of uncultured Bacteroides sp. GTDB lineage: Bacteria > Bacteroidota > Bacteroidia > Bacteroidales > Muribaculaceae > CAG-873. Next base: position 15,356 of record CAYZFL010000039.1, on the reverse strand, counting down.
TAGGCGAAATCCGCGACCGTCTTATCGACGCACGCCGCAGCCTCCGCGACTTCGACCTCAACAAAGACAACTTCCCCAAGAAATTCGACCCGCTTCACGACAAGCTTCCCGCAGAAATCGACGCAGAGTTCGACAAGGCTATCGCAGCCGCCAAAGCCGGCGACGAGGCTGCCCTTCTCAACGCATGTCACGCCATCGAGGCTTACTTCGGCTTCCCCAAACCCAACGAGCTCGTCAAGACCGCAGAGGTTCCCGGCGGTATGTACTCCAACATGGTTGCCCAGCTCAAGAGCCTCGGCGCCAGCGACCTTCTCGACGACGCTATGCGCCTGATTCCTATGGTTCGCCGCGACGCCGGTCTGGTGCCCCTCGTAACTCCCACCTCGCAGATCGTCGGCTCTCAGGCCGTAATGGTTGCCATCGACCGCCGCAAAGGCAATCCCGACTATACCACCAAGTCCAACCAGTTCATCTCTCTCGTCAAGGGTGAATACGGCCATACTCCCGTGCCCGTTGTTGCCGAGTTCCGTGAGAAAATCACCGGCAGCCCCGTCGAGACTCCCTACGACACAAGCTCATACAAGAAGCCGGCCAATCCCGAAGTTGAGGAATTCGGTGGCGTGAAACTCGCCAAGAACAATGAGGAATATCTTCTCCTCGAGCTCCTTCCCTCTGTTGCTAACGGCTTCCTGAAGAAACGCCGCAAAGAGGAATTCGAGGCCGAGAAGGCAGCCAAGAAAGCTGCAGCCGGTGAAGCCGAAATTAAGGAAGAGGCTCCCGTTGTAGACATGAACGCTCCCATCACCGGTCCGGTGCTCAAGGCTCCCATGGGTGGCCGCATCATCGAAATCACCGTGAAACCCGGTCAGGAAGTAAAGAAAGGCCAGACAGTGCTCGTTTACGAAGCCATGAAGATGGAAAACGACGTTGCCTCCGAAGTTGACGGCAAGGTAAAACGCATTTTCGTAAGCGAAGGCGAAGTATTCCCCAACGACGCCAACCTCATCGAATTTGAATAAAATTCCACTAACCCCTCCATACCAAAAGGTAGCCCCGCGGCTGCCTTTTGTTGTTTTACAGGACGCGGGCGGCCTGGGTGAGACCCAACCCCTACCAGGACCCCGACAACAGCGGATACGTAGCAATTAAAAAGAAGAGAGAGAAAACCGTCAGATTTTCCCTCTCCAAATGTTTTCACAACGGCAATTCGGCAAAGCATCGGCAAAGCTCCCGTCGGACAGAGTCTGATTCCGCCCAATAAATTGCTAATTACTATTTTCCTTCAGTCTTTCTTAAACATTTCTCTGATGCGGCGGATGGCTTTGACGGCAAAGACTATGTAATCGAGGTAGGCAAGCGATTTGAAGCAGCTTTTCAGGGCAGTTCCGGCAAATGCCGGCATGCCGTTGCGCAGGTTGTTGGCCTCCGTGGCTATTTTATATTTGTTTATCTCGAGTTTGGTCGACACTAAGGCCCGGCGATACATCAGCTCCTCATATCCCAGACCTTTCCACTGCGAAGGTTTCGGCAGGTATACTAATTTACGTTTCATAATTTACTGATTTCAAAGCGTTTTAGAATTATTTGGAAGTCTGATGCTATTCTCTGTCGCGGGGTTCGGCGCCCAGGTCGTAATCGGTCCCGGAGGCGTCGGCACTCAGGTCATAGTCGTCCTCGCCGGCAGTCGCGTTTTCCTCGGGAGGAGCGAGCAGAAGGCGTGTCATAAACCTTGCAATGGGATTGAGCAGGATTGTGCGTTTGCAGGCAATCACAATCACGAGCAGCAGCACATAAAAGGCCGCCACAAACATATAGGCCCAATGGGGCGCAATGGTGGTGGCAAGCAGATGGCCTATGCCAATGGAGAGGAACAGAAGCACCATGGAACCTATGATGAAAATCACGGCGGCAAATGCCACGGTGGTAAGAAATACGGTGGTTTTCTGAGCTGCGGTGAGTCTTACGTTTTCGATATTCAGCTCTATATATTCACGCAGGGCATGACCGAATCCTCTCACTGTGCCCTGTCCGTCGGGGTTCTCGCCCCTATTGCCTTTGAACATGTCGGAGAACTTCATAATGTGATTGCTTTAATCCGCTCGTTTTTTATGATAAATGACCGGAAAGATGTCAACTTTTCCGGTGATTGATGTCTTTTCAGACATTAAAAATCCGTTCCCCGGCGTTCCTGAGCTGAGCCCGGAACGTCCGGGAGCGGAGAGTAGTTAATCCTATTTATTTTCGGGAGCGTTCTGTTTGGCTTCGATTTCGGTGGCGATCATCTCGACGAGTTCGTCCACGTCGTTCTCGGCAAGGAGTCCCTTCCTGGTAAGATAATTCTTGATTCTGAGTCTCAGCTCGGTGCCTTCGTCGGTGGTGAAGAGTGCCACAGCGGCGGCGCCTATTGCGGCTCCAATCAGAAGCATTGTCAAACTTTTCATTTTTTATCAATCAAGGGTTTGAAATATCAGGTAAAGAGATTAAGCAGTGGCTTATTTGCCTCTTGCTTCGGCGATTTCGTCCTCGATTTTGTCGGCGAGTTCATCGAGAGTGCTCTTTTTCTCGCAGGGACAATATTTCTTAAGCGATTTGAGAATCATACCGCGTGTTTCTTTGCCTTTTCTGGGAGCAAGAAGGAGTGCTACACCTGCGCCGAGAGCCAGCGCGCCGACAGCTGTTAAAATTACATGATGAGTTTTCATTTTTTTAATGTTTAAAGAGTTAATTATGATTGTTAGGGTTTCTAAATAATCGCGTTTATATCGAATATCTAAATTTAAAACGCCCCTTCTTGAAAAAGGTTTATCACCCCTGAATAAAAATCAAAAAATGCAGCGTGCTGATTTCTAATTGTAGATTTTCTTGTATGTTTCCATTCTTTCAGCTATCTTTGTCAAAACTAAAACTATTTACAACATGTACGCAACAGGAGACAAAATTCCCGATTTTCTCGGTCTTAATCAGGATGGCAAGGAAGTGCATCTCAGCGATTTCCCCGGCAAGACCATCGCTTTATATTTCTATCCCAAAGATTCAACATCGGGCTGCACGGCCCAGGCCTGCAACCTGCGCGACAACTATGCCGAGCTTCTCGCCCGCGATTATCAGGTGATAGGCGTGAGCGTCGACTCTGCCGCCTCGCATCAGAAATTCATAGCCAAAAACAATCTCCCCTTCCCGCTTATCACGGATACCGACCACAAACTCGTAGAGGCTTTCGGCGTATGGGGCGAGAAATCGATGTATGGGCGCAAATATATGGGCACCTTCCGCACAACCTTCATAATCGGCCCCGACGGCGTCCTCAAACGCATCATAACCCCCAAAGAAATCAAGACCAAAGATCACGCCGCCCAGATTCTTGGTTAAAGCGAACAGTATGTAGCAGAGGGGGATTTTTATAACAAACAGGCCGCGTTCAATTACGCGGCCTGTTTGTTAGTGAGTGATTATTTATCAACGGCGGATTATGGCTTTGGTTGTCTGCACTGTGCCGTCGATGTAGACAGTGCGCACAATGTATACCTGACCCGAAACGGGATGCGTTACTTCGCGTCCGCTAAGATCGTAGAAGGTGCGGGTGGCCACTTCTTTACCTGAGAAATCAGAGTCGATATTCGATGACTGCGAAGGCTTGAGGTTGAGCACAAAACTCTTGCGCAGCATGTTCTTTGAATCGCTTACCCTGAGAATGACCGCGGCGTCGGATAATGGTGTGGCGATGCCGTTTTCAATCTTAAGAGCACCGGATGAAGCACCTGTGGCCGGATCTTCGGCGGTCCACACAGCACCTTCGGGAGCTATGAGGATGAAGGGGTCGGTCACGAAGTCAAAGTTTTCGTTATCGTTCCCGAGCACGAGCGCCGTAGCCGAAATATCGTCGGCCCTGAACTTTTCGGTAAAGAACTTAAGCACCGGATATCCGCCGTCGAGAGGTTTCGCGAAGTGGTCGTTGAGAGTCCCTGTGAGCGAGAGTGCGGCAAGCTCGGCCGTGGTTTTGGCCGAACCTGGGAAACTGCGGTATTCCTCGCCCGGATTCACTTTGCTGTCGTAATAGAGATCGCTCCAGAGCTCGGACATCGACACTCCTCCCGATTCGGTGCGGTTACTGTAGGCAGTAAACGAACGCATAGGCACCTGGCGAGTCTCGCCGTCGACCGTAACGGCCGCTGTCTCGGTACAAGTCACCTTGCCTGCGTTATAGCACTTGGTTATGGTGATGCCTGTGCGGAGCACACCGCCCACTATGCCTCCCACACGGCGGCTTCCGGTCACGTTACCCATGTTGAAACAACCGGTCATCACCAACGGATCGGCGGCAAGATAGCCGGTGATACCGCCGGCATTGCCGTTGGTATTGGTTCCGTTGTAAGTAGAGGTCACATTTCCGAGGTTGAAGCAGTCGGTCACTACCGAATTAGACGAGAAGATGCCCGTGATGCCTCCAACGGCATAGCCCGAGGAAGTGATGTCGCCGGTATTGAAACATCGAGTCATCTTCACCTCGCTGGCCTGTGAAATGAGGGCGCCGTTATAGTTGCCCGTGTGGCCCGTGGAAATGATGTCGCCGGTATTGTAGCAGTCGGTCACAACCGACGGGCTTCGGCCCTCGGCGAAGAGTCCCGAGCATTTAGCACGGCTGCCGGTCACATCGCCCGTATTATAGCTCCGGAGCAGGGTTGCCGGAATATCGTTGCCGGGGATGAGCTTGCCAAGCTTGTTGCCGAGCCCGCAGGCGAGGCCGTTTACAGCCGTGATGTCGCCGGTGTTGTAGCAGTCCTCAAGCACCATGCCGGGCATTGCCTCGCCGCAAAGGCCGAACACATTGGTTTTGGCCGTGAGGTTTCCGGTGTTATAGCAACCCGAGATGCGACTTTGGGAAATCTCGGTGGATTCGTTGAAAATACCGTAAACACCGCTTGCGTCGGCACCGAGGTCGATGTCAACGTCGTTGTGACAGTCGGTGAGACAGCCATAGTTACCGAGGGTATTGACTATGCCCACGGCGGTGCCTTTGCCGGGCATGAGCTTGCCGGCGTTGAAACATGAGCGCATCATGGCGTCTGAGGCGTATGCGATGCCAAAGCAACCTTCACCGGCTGCGGTGACGGTGCCCTGATTAGAACAACCTTCGAGCTCCGAGCCCTTATAGGCATACATCACTATGCCGGCGGCATAGCCCGAAGACGATTTCACCGTGCCTTTAAACACCGTGTTCTTAATCACGGAACCTTCCTGCGAATAGTATGCGATGCCCGCGATACCGTTGCCGGCGGTGTTGTATACCTTACCAAGGTTGGTCACGTTTTCGATGGTGCCGTAGTTGTCGCCCACGATGCCGGCGGTATTCTGCCATGCGGTAAACTCGCCGTCGAAAGTGATATTTTTAATCGCGCCTGAAGAGCCGAGCGTGCCTATGAGGCCTAAGTTGCGGCTGAGATATGGATTAGGGCCCTGAAGCGATGAGGCTGAGCGATTGTCGTTGAAGTAAACATAATTCTTAACCTTATGACCGGCGCCGTCGAGGATGGCATTGAAGCTTGTGCCGTCGACCGCCAGAGCGCGTATAGAGTCGCCCTTGAAATCAAGGTCGGCCTCGATTTTGAAACATGAGCCGGGATAATCCCACCTGGATTCCAGCATGAAGTCGGCCAGTGAATTCCAGTCGGCCGGTTTTTCGATGAGGTAAGGCGATCCGGGTGTTCCTTCGCCCGGCAACACTGATGGAATTGAGCTGAGAGCGAATTGCTTCTCCACATCGCCACAGACTGCTCTGAGGGTATCTGCTGCCACACGTTTTTCCTCCGGAACTTTCACAGTGAGTTTCGAGCCCGAGATGGCAAAATCCTTATTCTGCGCGAGGGTAAAGGCCGAACCTTCGGGGCCCGTCAGAGTCACGTCGCCACGGAGATTTGTACGTATCTGACCTTTGCCGAAGCGGGCATAGAGGCTGCGCAGAGTCTTGCAGCGGGCCTCTGAAGCAAACTTCGCAAGCACGGGATAAGCCCCTGCCGCGACATTGAAAACCGAGGCGTCGAGGCCTTGGGGCAGGGAACCGGAAACGAGTTCCGAGGTCGAAAGTCCGGCATAGCCCTTGAGCGCCTGATTCTGAGCGCCGCCGTTGACGTTTACCGACGAGTCGTAATAGTTGTTTTCGGCCACGGCCATATTCACCGAACCCACAATTGCACCGCGTGCCGGGGATGCGATGTAAGAATCTGCGAAACCGTTGCTCACACAGTTCTTTATCACACCGTCGCCGGAGTAACCGTTGCTCACGCCGGCAATACCACCCACCGCCGATTTGGCTCTTACGGTAGCATTGTTTACCGAGTGGCTGATGGTACCGAGGTTGAGGCCTGCAATGCCGCCGAAATTCGCACCTTCCACATCAGAGACCTCTTCAATGATGGCTTTTGCCATGATGTCTCCGTCGTTCTGACAGCGGGTAATAACGGAACCGGGATTTGCCACACCGGCGATACCGCCGATGTATGACGACGGAGATATGACGGCGCCGGCGTTGTAAGAATCGGAAATTTCGGCGCCTGTGGCCACGAGGCCGACAAGACCGCCGTTATAGGTGAGGGACGAGCTCACTGGTGCGTAGTTGCGGCAGTTGCCGATACGTCCAATGCAGGCACCGGCAACGGGACCGCCGTAGGCGTAGAATGAAAAGTCACAGTCGGCTGCGATGTTGAGGTTTTCCACCGCTCCGCCTGCCTCTATCACACTGAAAAGGCCGGCGTATGGTATCGACTTGCGTGTGTCGACCACTGTCTTCCCCGAGTCATCTTTTGTATAGAAAGTGGTGTTGATGCTGAGATTGTGGATCGTGTGGCCACGGCCGTCGAGACGTCCGGCAAACCTTGCCCGCGACCCAGTGGCATAACCTACTCCATGGAAATCGGAGTCTTTGAAATCCACGTCGTTTGCCATTGCGAAATAATCGCCCTTGTGTTGCTGGCCAGTTTCCGCCACACCTTTGTGGAGATTCTGCCAGTCGCCGGCGGTTTTGAGCATATAGGGGCTTTCGGCCGTGCCTTCACCCTCGAAGAGCTGTGGCACGACAGAGAAGTTATAGAACTTGGCGGCCGAACCGTCGGCTGTCATACCCGTTACCGAAACATTAGCATAGCGGTTCTTGACCGAAAAGACATAGTCGGCATATTTCAGGGCGTCAGATTCAGCCACCGCCTGTCCACCGTCGGCCACCGCCCACTTCACTTTTTCATCGGGGGTTACGCTGAAACTCTTACGGATTTTGCCGGCAGTGTCTTCGGCCCTGAGAAATACGGGCACTGAGGCTAACACGGAATTGTCTGACGCCGACTGTTTGGTCAGCACCGGATAACGGTCCTTCTCTGCTTTCCACACCGAAGAGGAAAGTCCGTCGGGAAGCCCTGAGGTGAACCAGACCGTAGGACGGCCGAATTTCTCTTCATTAAGAGGTTGTATTGTAGCGTCGTAATAACTGTCAGAAAAACAGAGGTCCTCGGGATGTGCGCCGGTCCATAAAGCCGAGACATAAGTGTCACCGTAAAGGCCTTTTTTGGGATTAGTCGACGCAGAAATCACCTGTCCGTAGTTAAAGGAGCGGGTAATCAGCGTTCTGTAGAGCATCTCGTCACCGGCCGAGCCCAGGGTGTAAGCCACGCCTATATAGCCCACAAGGCCACCGGTGAATTCAGAGTTGGAATTCTGTACCACGGCTCCGGCGTTGAAACAGTCGGTTACACAGCCGTCGCGGGTATAGCCTGCGATACCTCCGGCAAATACATTTACATCACTGTTGAGGCGCATCGAGGTGACTGTCGCAGTGCTGAAAGAGCGGATGATCGAAGTTTTGAGGCTTCGGCCCACGATGCCGCCTGCAGATGAGGCACCGTAGCTGTCGGTGATAAAACCGGCTACGCTACAGTCTGTGACTTCGCTCGATTCGAGAGCTCCGGCAATGCCTCCGGCGTCTTTTGTAAGGTCGCTCACAAAGCCGTTCTGAGTGAGACGGCCCGAGACGCTGCAGTCTGATATCTCAGCTATTGCCTGACCGGTAATGCCGCCCACGGAGCCGGGACCCGTGATGTTTACTGCCGTTACGGAACAGTTTCTTACCACAGGCCGAGCATTGACGTTTCCGCTTATGAGGCCTGCGATGCCTCCAGCGAGTTTGCCCTCGGAAACCACTTCACATTTGTCTACTGTGATGTCGGCAAGCTTTCCGGCGCTAAAGCCGGCCACCATACCGGTGTTGTCGCCCACGTTGTAGACCGATGATGATTCCACTCTGAGATTTGCCACCGAAGAGCCCTGCGCCAGATAGCCGAAGATGCCGGCGTAGGGAGCGCCGATGCCGTCGATGTGAAGATTCTTTACAGAATGGTTGCGGCCATCGAAAGAGCCACGGAAAGGATGAGCCTTAGTGCCTACGGGCACATAGCTTGCCGGAACTACGGCACCCAGATCGAGGTCGGCGTCAAGGGCTATATGCTTCCCGCTGAAGCTCTCGCCGGCGTTTGTGAGCATGGCGAGCTCGTGCAGATTTCCATAATTTTTTATAAGATAAGGCGATGCAGCGGTACCTTCGCCATCAAGCGTGAGCACGGGAGCTGAGGGGAAACTGAGGCCGTGGGGCCCGGTGATTTTCATGTCGTTTGCCACATAGCCCACATAACTTGCCGGCGCCGTTCGGGCTCCGATGAGCCAGTCGCCGAAAATAATTTCGTTATCGCTTTTCACCGTGCCGGTAACAGGATTTTCGATATCGACGCCAATCTTGCCGTCTGCGGCCTTAACCGCAGGATAAATATAGAAAGGACCGTAAAGAGCATCATTGTAGATTTTCTGAGGAGCTACGGAGATTGTGCGGTCGGAGTTGAGTCGCCCCTGCAGCACGTCGCCGGTCACGCCCGACAGACAATAGATTCTTACGCAGTTGTCGCCCATCGGCTCCATGTATACCTGATAATCGACTTGCTGAGTTCCTTTCTGATTTGTACGGGAGCCGGTAGCGCGGAGATTTGCGGACTGCCATCCCGACGAAAGCATGAAATTGATGCCGGCGCCTTCCAAATCGGGGCGTCCCGTAAACATCAGGCCCCAGCCGCCGAGAGTGATATTGCCTTTTTCGTCTATGGTGCCCTCTATGGTGCCGGTCTTAGAATAATGCATGCCCTTGACTTCGCCGTTGACTATATCGAAGGTCATGGGGCAGATCGAGACCTCGCCATAAAGGGGATGAGTGTAGAAAGCCTGCGCCGGGATGGATACCTTGCCGTTGCGGAGGTCTATTTCGAGTTCTATGGACTTGTTGAGGTTGAATATATTTGACATGGTGTACTTTTTCGACGACCCCTCCTGACGTGTGAGGGTCATTGCCGCGGCATGGTCGTCGCCGTTGAATGTGCGGTCGATTGCCACATAGGACTCGGCGGCTATCGCGGCTGCCGAAGGTGCTTTAGCCATTGCCCCGGATAAGGGAGGCACCCCGGAGCTGATGGATGATGCAGAGAGAGTCGCCCGCACTGAAAGTGGCTCAATTTTTTCACTGCCGGGAGCGGCAAGTGAGAAAGAACTTAAAGTCGAAACGCCCGAGCCGTCGGTTGCAGCAAGGGTGAGGCCCGGTGAAATTTCAGGAGCGCTTGCCCCGAGGCCAAGCGCCGTGAATACGGGAATGATTAAAGACAGAAATTTTCTCATAATTTTGATTTTTTCATGGAATGATAGCACATTAAAGATTGATTCAGAGTCCTTTCCGACGTATAGTGATGGGAATCATCTCAGGCGAGAGCCCGAATCCGTCGGGCACCACAAGCATGAGATGGCCGCCACCGCCGGCGCCCAGCATTTTCCAGGCAAGGGCCTTGCCGCGGTATTTCTCTATGTATTCTTCCACCCCCGGCTGCATCATGGCCGGGAACATGGCCGTCTGGGCATGGAAAGAGTCGAGGTATGCCTCTGCAAAGGCATGGAGATCGCGCTTGATGATGGCCTGCCAGCAGCGGTCGGCCGCGGAGGTGAGGGCCTTTACCTTTTCAGGGTTGATATCCGTGCCTTCCACCACGGAACAACCCGGACGGCGCTGAAACATAGGCACTATAACCAGATGGCTCTCCAGCCAGGTGAGTATTTCCTCGTCGTGACACGATTCTATTCGCTCGGGCCAGTAGCGGCCGTCGTAATAGTGGCGTGTGAGGCCCGACATACAGATACCTATGGCGTCCTGAGCGCCGGAGACATGGCCTTTGTTCTCGGGGTCGTTTTCAAAGCAGAAAAGGAGGCGTGCAAGCATTTCCTCATTGTAGGCGGGCAGCTCGTAGGGCCATATCTTCCTGGCGGCATTACGCGTAGAAGTAGACATGCCGCCGCGTTCCATAAACTCCACGGTAGGCTCTATCGAGGCCGTGATGGCCCATCCGGGGCCATGTTGGGAAACGTAAGGCTGGTCGATCCATGTGCCGGCGATGTCGACACGGTAAGGGAGATGCGACTTCACCTCGGTGCGGAGCGCAGTAGTTGAACGGGCCTTCAGGCCGGCGTCGGGTGTGCGCCGGAGTTCTATATACTCCATGCCGCGCTCGCGGCAGAGCTGACGCTTGGCGTCGCTGCCGCCGTCGGAGTTGACAATGAAGATGTCGGGCTTCACAATGTCGAGGGTGTCGAGGAAGTCGAGCATGCCGCCGCCCGGATTAATATATGCGTCGGTCACATATCGTATTGCCTTTACCATGTAGAGGCGTTCTTTTTCGGAATAAACTGTTTTGCGGTGCTTCAGCTCCTCGATGGTGCGGTCGGAGCCGATGCCCACATAAAGGTCGCCGTATTGGGAGGCCTCCTTAAAGAAAGCCACATGCCCGGAGTGGAGCATATCGTAGCAACCCGATACAAATACTTTTTTTGCCATTTGCAAGAAATAAAAAGAGGATATAGCTTCAGCCCGAAATATATCAGGGCATCAAAGTTCGAAAATTTTTTCCATAGGCTTCCATTTCCGGTCAGAAGTCTCATCGGCGGCGCAACCCTGAAAATGCGAAACGTATTCTTCCCACTCCGCCTGACGCGGAAGGGTGGCGAGGAGAGCCATTGCGGCAGAAGGGTCGACATCGTCGGGCATTTCCATTATCATCACGGCGGTGTTGCCATCAAGATATATGTCCATGCGTGTGATACCGGCCCGACGGATTCCCTGCGGTATTTCGGGCCAAATATTTTTATGGGCCCCGACATAGCCTCTGATTAGCTCGGGCGAGTCGATAAGCCTCAGGATTTTTACGAATGTCTGCATGTCATAACCGGGATTAAATAACGGGGACTATCATAACCGGGAAAGCCTTGGAATACATATAGTCAGGGAGCGGCCGTGAGCCGTTCCCTGACTGTCATGTGATTGGGGATTTCGATATATTATTTCTCAACTTTTGAGTCGAGCACCTTGATTTTGTCTTCTATCTCGGCGATGTCGACCTTGAGGCGGTCGAGCTTGCGGCTGAACTCACGGAGCATCGAGTCGCCCGATTTAGACTTGGAGTTGAGGAAGCAGAGATTGTTTTCGAGTGTTCGGAGCTCGGTGCGCTTTGCCTCGGCCACACGGAGCAGACGGTCGCGTTCGCGGTTGAGCTTCTGTCCGTCGCCTTCAATGCCGGCGAGAGAGTTGCTGAAGCGCTCCATGCGCTGGCGGCTCTCGCGGAGGTCAAACATCACGCGGATATCGTTGAGCTTGGCGCGATAGTCGTCGTAAACCTGATCTTTCTCCTTGAAGGGAACGTGTCCTATGGATTTCCAGCGCTCCTGCAGGTCGCGGAGCTTGCCCACAACCTCGTCCTTGGGCATTTCGGCGTTGATGGTCGAAAGCTCTTCGATGATGTCGCGTTTAGCCTTGAGGTTGTCGAGCTCGGCGCGGCGCGCACCCGAACCGGCCTTCTTGCGCTGCTCGAAGAAGTAGTCGCAGGCGGTGTGGAAGCGTTTCCAAACAGATTCAGACTGCTTCTTTGCCACGGCGCCGATTTCTTTCCATTCCTTCTGAAGGTTTCTGATTTCGTCGGCGGTCTTGTTCCAGTCGGTGCTGTCTTTTAGCGACTCGGCCTTTTCGCAGAGCACGAGCTTGGCGGCAAGATTAGCGGCGAATTCCTCGCGCACTTTCTTGTAGTATTCGGCCTTGGCGGTGAAGAAATTGTCGCAGACGGCACGGAAACGGCTGAAGAGATTGTTGTTGACACGGCGGGGTGCGAAACCATATTGCTTCCACTCGTTCTGGGCGTCGAGTATCTCCTTGGTCATAGCATCCCAAGCGGCGAAAGAGTTGAGATTCGAGAAGTCGAGAGCCTCCACTTTCTCGCAGATAGCGAGCTTGCCTGCCTCGTTTTCAGCCTCGCGGGCCTTGCGCTCCTCGAAGTGAGCCTGATGGCGCTTGTTGATTTCAGTCGAGAAGTTGCGGAATTTCTCCCATATCTCCTCACGGATTTCCTTGGCCACGGGACCTATCTGGCGCCATTTGTTATGGAGCTCCTGAAGACGGCGGTAAGCCACCACCACGTCTTCTTCTCCGGTTAGTTTCTCCACCTCTGCGATAAGCAGCTGCTTAAGCTCGAGGTTTTTCTTGAAGTCGTAGTCGCGGAGTTCCTTATTGATCTTCAGATTGTCGGAATATTTTTCGCGGGCGTCGGAGAAACGTTTCCACACGCCGGTCTCTTCGGTTGCGGGCACTTCACCTATGGCGTTGAACTCGTCCTGCAGCTCGCGGTATCGCTGGAATGTGCGGTTGACATTGTCGGTATCGGCGGCGAGCGCGAGTATTTCGTCTATAATCTGGTTTTTACGCTCGAGATTTGCGTTTTTCTGTTTTTCCTGCTCTTCGGCCCAGCGGAGTTTCTTCTCCTTGAGGGTGGCGATGAGGGCGTTTGCCTGCTCTTCGAGCTCGGCACCTTCATCTACAAAGTCCTCGGCGAGGTTGCCTCCTTCGGTCCAGTCGTTGAGTGCCTTTGCCATTTCCATCTTGCGAAGGCTCAGGAAATGCTGACGTATGCGGCGGATATCCTCGCCGTTGTATTCACTCGGATCTTTTGCATCCATTTCCTTAAGGCGTCCCAAAAGCATTTCGAGAGTCACCCCGTCATCCTTGATTACTTCATCGGGAGTGGCATCGTCGTCTTCGTCGGGCACGAGGTTTTCGCTAACTGCGATGCGGTCCTCGGCCTCGGGAAGGGAATCGGCGGGTGTTTCGCCGGCTTTTTCTTCAATATTATCAACTTCCGGAGCGGGAGCCTCGGCAGCAAGTTGAGTTTCATCGCCTGCGGGCTGTGTGGCCTCGGCGGAGAGGGCGGCTTTGTCGGCATTTTCTTCCGGCATAGCGTTTTCAGGTCTTTCCATAAATATCAATTTAGAGGTTGGGGTAAATGAGCGACGCCAAAAGCGCGCTCAATTTTCGTGAACGCGGAAATGTTTGCATTGTCCGCCCCAAATTTAGTTATTTATTTTCATTTTACAATACTTTAGGCAATTTATTTCGCAATAAGAAGCAAATATTGTAAAAAAAAGAAGAATTAGCGGGCTATGATATGATTTCTTCTTTTTCTTTGGGAATGGCAAAGCCTCCCAAAGAATGGAAATTACTTCTATCGCTTTGCGCCAGTCTGAAAAGTCAAGAATATAATAATGAAAGCATTATTATCACAAGCGGTGATAACACAATTTCCATTCACATAAATATAGCATGGTCACCCATCATCTTACGAGAGCGAACTTCTCCGAGGGGAGCAAGAGCATCACAAATGAAGTCAATGTATTCAGGAGTACAAGCCACATCAAAAATTACGTTTTTTCAGCGGAATATCAAAAAAACACCTCGAGGTCACAGACCCGAATACAGCAGTCGCGAGTTTTAGAACACTCTCCTGAGGCAGCAAGTCGGAAGTCAACAGACTTGTGGCCGGTAAAGAATAAGCAGATTAGGATTAAAAAACGAAGCAAAAAAGTCGTAGATTGAACTAATATTGCTATATTTGTTGCATAATAGACGCAAGTGCGACTATTGAAAATTGAATTTAAAATCAATACCCAATCTCTATGCGCATTCTCTTTATAATAGCCTTCATGGTTACAACTCTGGCCGCTTATGCCGCATCTGTCGTTACTCCGGCCCGTGAAAGCCTCGACTCACTTTTCCGGCAGCTAAGTGACCTGAAAGGGGCAATATCTTCTCAGGTCGACTTTACCGGCGGATGGCCTAAAAATGGCTCCCGCATGGGCTTCGCTATGATGCGAGGCGATGGAAAAGGCCACACTAAAGGAGTGAAGATTGCCGTGCCTCAGGTCGATATCGATTTTGCAGACAGTGTCCTTGACATCATCAATGCTGAGGGAGCCTGGGGGGAGGATTGTTATAAAACCACATACGATAATAGTTCAAATACAGCCTACAGCATCTATTTCAACGAAAAATCCGATTCGCTGTATATGATTCGGGTTCATGTCGAAAACGAACCTTCTTTGCCTTATGACTGGCCTTTCCGCAGTCGATACGATGCCTCAGACGCTGAGCAGATTTTTCATGAAGTTCCGCTCAAACGGGCTCCTGTCGACTGGGCCGAGGCTCTTGTGCGTCTTTATGATGAAGTAAAATATAACTTCGTGTTTTATCCCGGGATTGCCTCCCGGTGGGACAGAGCATACCGCCGAAATCTCTCGGCTATCAGAGAAGCGGAAGATGACTTTGAGAAGCTGCGCATACTTCAGCGGATGGTTGCGAGTTGTGCCGACGGACATACCTTCATTACATTCCACTCCAACGGCTTTGAGGTTCCCGGGTTCAGTCCTTTTACAACCGTACTGCTGCCCGAAGGTCTGTACATACGCTCCGTCGAAAGCCCCGAATTAATCGAAGCCGGAATGCGCAGAGGCCAGAAAATAGTGGCTGTGAACGGCGAGAGCCCCCAGACCTGGGCGGTAAGAGAGTTAAAACCATACGTATGCTCGTCCACGCCTCAATGGACCCTGCATGAGATGTATGACGGGTATAACTTTTCGCAATTGCGCAAGGGTACTCCCATGAATCTCACGCTGGAAAATCCCGATGGCTCGCAGTTCTTTCTTTCCCACAAGGTTAATGAACCCAAGTGGGATTCGTCTCTGAGCATCAGGCCCGGGCTGAGCTTCAAGGTTATTGACAAAAACATTGGTTTACTTACAATACCACATTTTCAGAGAAATGAAACCACGACCTTTTTCGACAGCGTCTATCCGAAGATTACTGAAACAGATGCCCTCATCATAGATTTGCGCGGGAATGGCGGCGGTAATTCCGGCTATGCCGATTATATCGCGCGTCATCTGATTGACAAGCCGATTGCTTCCGCCACATGGAC
>CAYZFL010000038.1:0-15755 GCA_964477785.1 uncultured Bacteroides sp. | reverse complement strand
TTTAAGGCCTTTGCCCGTAAAGCCGAACCGCAGCAAGGAGCACTTTGACATTTTGGTACAAATTTCCCGGGCGCTGAGGTAGGGGGCTGGCCGCGCCTGACCCGCCTGCTTTCTCTTATTATCAGCTGATTACCCGCTGTAATCGGGACGCGTTTTCGGAATCTGCGCTTGCAGCCAGTCCGCTAATTACCAATTTTTATAGAAATACTTTTATTTTTTGTAATAAACAGAAAATCAGTTAAATAACCTCCCTGCGCTCCATTTTATCCCTTTGAGATTTTAATATTTCGGTTTACACCGTCATCTACACGAAAATCTTGGAGTCCCTATTGATGGCAAATTTCTTTACATTTCGTTCTTATTTAGTCATTTTTGTTCATTCAAATTATTAATATTTATTCGGAAGCTAAGTATAATTCATTGTATCTCATTTCTTTACAGAAGCTAACGACAGATTTTTATTTTAGTTATAATTTTAAGGCCGTAATTTCAGCAGTTTTTTAAGCTGTCTTTATCTGTGAGACCTTGCCGGAATAATTTCCTCGCGGTTCTCTTTTATTTTCTGAATTCAATTTATCAATCAATTCTATCTAAATTCTTATGAAAAAATTTTACGCTTTTTTTCTATCCGTTCTCTTGTCGATTCCGGCATTGATGGCCGACGATTATGTAGATCCAAACGGACTGAAGTTTTACATTAATCTGAATACCCAAAAGGCCGGCTTTAGCGGCATCAGCGATGAAAAGAAAAATGATATTGTCGACCTGGTAATTCCCGACAATATTAACTATAATGGCAAGCAGTATCCCGTTATAGAAGTCTTGGAAAAGGCCTGCCAGACCAATGCGAAACTCAATAGCATTAAGTTTGGTAACGAAATGTTGCGTATCGGGGGCCAGGCTTTCTATAGCTGTTCGGCTCTCCGGAAAGTGGAATTCGGTCAGAATATTCATGTAATCAGCTCCATGGCTTTCTATGGTTGTGCCGCTCTAAAAAATCTTCAGTTGCCGGGCAATCTGGATTCCCTGGGTGACTTCGCCTTTTATAATTGCACAGGCCTCTCCGGTACAGTAAATATCCCTGCTACCACCCAGGCGATAGGTTACAACCCCTTTGCAAGATGTACTGGTATTACAGCTTTTTCTGTGGATGCAAACTGTAAGAATTTTGCGGCAAAAGACGGTGTGCTTTTCGACAAAAATATCACCAAGCTTATCAGCTATCCTCTCGGTCTGAAGGATGCAACCAACAATTTCGTCACAAAATATACAGTACCTTCAACAGTCAAGACCATTGGCTCAAACTCAATGCGTAACAACGCTCGCCTCGAGTCTGTTGTGTTTAACGATGGTCTTGAGGCTATCGAAGACCAGGCATTCAACGTTTGCGGTCTTAAGGAAGTAAACATACCTTCCTCTCTTACCACCCTTGGCGACAGAGTTTTCACCGGCTCACGCGACATCACCTTCACTGTTGCCGGAGATAATCCCAGCTTCTGCGCTAAAAACGGAATGCTCTGCACAAAAGACGGGAAACGACTTATTTGCGGCGTCAACATTTCAACTCTTACGATTCCCGACGGAGTGGAGTCTATCGACCGCTATGCATTCTATTACCTCTTCTCTATCTCAAATCTCAACCTCAACGGCGTGAAATCGGTTGGTGAGGCTGCCTTCTACAACGTCCCCAGTCTTAAGGAGGTCAACTTCGGCTCCGCTCTCGAAGAAATAGGCGACCAGGCATTCAGAATGTGCACCCAGATTTCAAAAGTCGAATTCCCGTCCACTCTACGCCGCATAGGCAACGCTTCTTTCCTCATGTGCTATGGAATCAAGAGTGTGAAATTCAACGAAGGTCTTGAGGCCATAGGCAATAACGCATTCCAGCAGAATGTATCTCTTGAGGAAGTAAACATCCCCTCTACAGTCCGAACCTTTGGCGACGCCATTTTCTATAGTTGTTCGGCTCTGCAGAAAGCAACGCTGGCAGAAGGCCTCACCTCTACGGGTTCCAACATGTTTACACAATGCGGCAACCTTTTCGAGGTCAAACTTCCCTCTACACTCGAATCCATTGAAAAACTCACCTTCCTCAATACTTCTAACCTCGAGGAAATCAATTTCCCGGCAAAACTTAAATTAATTGGCGAGGGCGCATTCCAGAAATCAGGCATTCCCGGCGAGATTGTTCTCCCTGACGCATGCGAGGAAATAGGCCATGCTGCATTTACTTACTGCCCCAACATCACAGCCTTCACCGCCGGTAAAGGTCTGCGCGTAATCGAAGATAACGGCCTCGGCGGCAACGACAACCTTGTGAATATAAACCTCAACGAAGGCCTCGTGAAACTCGGTTCGCTGGCTCTCGGCCACAATCAGGCCCTCAAATCTGTCATCATACCTTCCTCTGTGACCACCATAGGAGACTATCTGTTCGGAGAAACCAAAAACATCATAGAAATCGAAAACCGTGCTGTAAACCCGCAGCCCCTCACCGCAACGCTCTTCTTCTATAATGAGCAGTATTCATATGTGAAGCTTCGTGTTCCGGCAGAATCGGTCGATAAATACAAGTCGGCAGATATATGGAGGGCTTTCCGTGTGATCGAAGGTTCAGCCGCAGGACTCAATGACATTGAAACCTCCGATGCCGAAATCGTAGAAATCTATGACCTCGCCGGCCGCCGCCACGAAAACCTCGTCAAGGGCATAAACATCGTTAAGATGTCCGACGGCTCCGTCCGCAAAGTCATCTCCCGCGATTAAACAAGATTTTCCCGGTGACAATCAAATGAGAAATCAATTCCTCGTAGAGAGTCATCGGCATTTAATTCCGTCAGAATTTCTTTCGAAGCCAATCGCCGGCGGCAACCCCGCTAAAAAGCGATTTTAAACGCTATTTCAGGCCTGTCCGGCATCAAAACGATTAAACATACATCTCATTATAAAATGGCGCCTCAGCAAGCTCTGAGACGCCATTTTTCAAGGTTGTACCTTCGTTTATTTCGTATTGTCAAAATTTATCGGGATTTACAGGATAAATCTCTGTTAAACATGTTTGATCGGGTGCATTTAGGGTATAAATCAGAAACTGACGAAATAGTGCTGCCGGGGTAGAGAGGGAGAAGAGACGTAGACGGTGAGGCCGTGGAGGTTTTCAAAGGACATTCCGCTGGTCATGTTTTTAAGAAGACTGCATGCGAGGCCGCACTGGAAACATATCAGACCTGCAGCATGGGGCATGAGTCTTTGGATTTCAGCCAGTTCCTCATCCGAGGTATTATGCCCCACGGCAAGCATATAGCCGGGCTTGCGGGGTGACGCGCCCACGGCAAGGCTGTGGATCTGCATTAAGCGTGGCGCTTCTTCTCCCAAGGCTGTGAGGCGGCAGTCGAGGAAGGCCATGACGCGGAAAATCAGTCGCTCTCGGCCGTTCTTCAGCTTAGAGTATGCATAATAATCCCAACGGCAGCGGAGTGTTTCGGTGATAAACCTGAAGGCAAAGGGGGAGTGGACCCCGAAGCCTCTGCGGTGTCTCAGTGAAGTGAATATGCGAGCCGGTGAGAAACTCAAAGAATTGAAATTAGTGATCAGTAACAGAGGACCATGCGCGGCATGGCCGGTACAATGGATTCTGCTATTCTTTTTTGCCCGGGGCGAGGAAGCGACGGCCATAGGCCACGAAGAGCGCGAAGATTACCAGCATGTAGATGAAGGTCACGCAGATGTAGGCTATGGTGGAAGTGGTGTGAATCGAGTCGGGGTCGAAAGTCATGCGTATATCGTGCGAGCCGGCGGGGATGGTCATAGCGCGGAGCACATAGTTGACTCTCGCCAGTTTGGCCGGCTTGTCGTCGATAAATGCCTTCCATCCCCAGGGGAAGTAAACCTCGGAGAAGACGGCCAGGGTAGGTGAGGTGACCGTGGCCTTGTAGGTGAGGGTATTCGGGGTGTAGGAAGTCATGTATATGGTATCGCCGGGAGCCGCGGGAGAGGTCTCCATGCCTATGACGTCGCGGAATTTTGTGTCGGCTACGGCCTCCTCGCCCACGTTGATTTCGGAGAGGGCTGCCATTTCGGCATCGGCGCCGTCGACATATTTCACTGAGTCGACAAGCCATGCGTTGCCCAAGGCGCGGCTGTTGATGATTACGGGAGCGTCCTTGTCGCCGGTGATGATATACTTGGCGTTGAGCATGTCGAGGATGCGGTAGTTGGCCTGGAGCTGAAGGAGAGCCTCCTGCGACTCGGTGTCATATTCGGCGAGCAGGGAGTCGGAGATATTGCGGTACTCAGGCTTGTAACCGACTGAAAGCATGGGCTTGATGCGGCGTTGGATGAGGTCCTCATAGCGGTTGAGTTTGGCCGCATGGTAACCGCCTATCATCTTGTGGAAATAAGAGCGGTTGGGGAGGTCGAAGCCGGGAATGTCGAGCACGCGGTAGCTCATCGTGGTGTCCTGGAGGATGCCCTTGTCTATAGCGTCGGGCGCCACCATGGGAGCAGCCGATGCCTCGGCGTCACAGAAGCTTTCCTGACTCACATAGCGCTTGTCTACACCGTAGAGGTCGAGGAGGGTGAGGACGGTGACACCGGCCACGGGAATCCATTTGCGGCCTTTGTCGCGCATGAGGAAGAAGACACAGGCGCCGCCGAGCAGCAGGAAGATGAGAGAGCGGAAGGCATCGCTTCTAACCATGCCGTAGCGCAAGCTTTCGATTGATGAGACGAGCTCTGGATTATCGAGCGAGCAGCTATACATATATTGGTCGTAGAGGGCCTGAGTCATGTCGGGCTGGGAGGCGAGGTATTGCGAGAGCTGCTGCTGGTACATCATGGCGTAGTACTGGTCGTTCTGGGTGATCGCGGAGCCCGAGAGCGAAGGGAAGCATACAAACATGAGGCAGACGAGGCAGAGGAAGCCGAAAACGCCTATGAACGCCGTCTTATACTGGTGCCATGCCTTCTGGGAGCGGAAAATCTGCCAGAGGCACATCACGGCGAGCAGAGGTATGCAGAACTCGGCGATTACCAGGATGCTCTCGACCGCTCTGAATTTGTTGTAGAGCGGGAAGTTATAGATCATGAAGTCGGTGAGGGCGCTGAAGTTTGACCCGAGCGCGAGTAGCACCGAGAGGATGGTCATGATGAGCAGCGACCATTTAAGCGGCCCTTTCACAATGAAACAGCCCATGAGGAAGAGAGCGAGGATGATTGCGCCCACGTAGACGGGTCCGTTGGTGCCCTCCGAGTCGTTGAAATACTGGGTGAAATAGTTGAGCAGCTCGCCGCCGGGCTTGTCGAGGGCCTCTTTGGCGCCGTCGAGCTGGGCAAGTGACTTGGAGGTCATCTGACCGGCCACGGGCTTGGCGGAGGCACCGCCCTTGATGTCGGGGATGAGCAGTGAGAGCGACTCTGTGCCGCCATAGCTCCAGCCTACGATCTGTTCGTAGGGCATGCCGCCGGTGGGCTTGGGCGCGTCGGCTTTGGCCTGTCCGTCCTTATCGGCTGAGGGCAGGGGAGTAAGCTCCGATTGAGAGCGTTTTGTCTCCTTTTGGTATTCGTAGGTGTTGTAGAGACTGGGGGCGTTTGCCCCGAGGGCGAGACAGCCGGCCACAAGGAGTGCCACAGAGCCGAGAAGCCACTGCTTGAATTTCTTTTCCTTAAGCAGACTCACGAGGTAGCAGACAGCCATCACACCCATCACCAGGCCGAAATAATAGCTCATCTGGGGATGGTTGCTGTGGAGCTGGAGCATGGCGAAGAGGGCTGTCATTGCCGCGCCGCAGATGTAGCGCCCGCGGTAGCAGAGGATAAGACCGGCGATTGTGGGCGGCACGTAGCTCAGAGCCAGGAACTTCCATATATGTCCCGCTCCGATGATGATGACGAAGTAGCTGGAGAAGCCCCATGCAATGGCGCCGAGCAGGGCGAAATACCAGCGCATCTTCATCACAAAGAGCAGCATGAGGAAGCCAAACATCATCATGAAGAGAAGGTTTGCCGGAGAGGGCAGACCGA
This sequence comes from uncultured Bacteroides sp., assembly GCA_964477785.1. Taxonomy (GTDB): domain Bacteria; phylum Bacteroidota; class Bacteroidia; order Bacteroidales; family Muribaculaceae; genus CAG-873. The sequence continues at coordinate 9,734 of CAYZFL010000038.1, read as the reverse complement.
GGCCGTAGACAGAGTTGATCCACGAGAAAAGCGAGTCGGACTCATACTCGGGCGAGATCTGGAAAGTGGGCATACCGCTGAAAAGCGAGTTGGTCCAGAGTGCTTTCTCGCCGGTCTGCTGCTGGAAAACGAGGCCTTCCTGACCGTTGGCCGCGCCCTGTTGCATGTCGGCCTGCTTGAGCGAGAGGCCTTCGATGTCGGCGGGATAGAAAAATGCCAGGGCTATGATTGCCAGGATAGCCGTGGCGATGAAAAATCCGTAGAACTGTGGTGACTTCACCAGACTCAGGATTCTATCTTTGTCTATTTTTTTCATGTTTATGATGATGGTTATGATTTTTGGAGTAGTAAGTCAACGGCTTCGGAGTATCCGTTGGTGCCGTGGCCGGAAATCATCTTAAGGGCATTGCAGGCGGTGAGGGAGCTGCGGCGCAAAGGCTCACGCGAGAGGATATCCGAGATGTGCACCTCGATATAAGGATGCCCCTGAATGGCATAGTCGGCCAGGGCGTCGGCCAGGGCGAGCGAGGTATGGGCGTAGGCTCCGGGATTGATGACGATGCCGAGGCAGTCAGAGCGGCGCCCTGCGGCCTGAATCATGTCGATTAACGTTCCTTCGTGGTTTGACTGAAAGAAACAGAGGTTTACACGGTCGCCGAATTTGATTTTTAGTCCTGTGTTGACCTCATCGAGGGAGAGAGAGCCGTAAAGCGAGCGGTCGCGCCGGCCCAGCAAGTTGAGATTAGGCCCGTTTATAACAAATACGGATTTGCGGGAAATATGTTTATCGAAAAGATCCATATCGGAGGCGGCTTGAATCAGTGCTTGAGGTGGACATGCTCCGTGGGCGGGAGGGTGGCGTTGCGTTCTTCCACGGCGTCGACTACCTCATGAGCGAGGTGCATGAAGGCTACTGCGGCGGGAGAGTCGCCGAGCGCCTCGGGCGTGCCCTTGTCGGAGCGCTCTCCTACGGAGGCCACGAGGGGAATTTCGGCCAGGAGTTTTATGTGCAGCTCGTCGGCGAGACGGCGTGCGCCGCCGTTGCCGAAGATGTAGTATCTTTCATCGGGATGGGCTTCGGGGGTGAACCAGGCCATGTTTTCGATGATTCCCAGGACGGGAACGTTGATTTTGGGGTCGCGGAACATTGCGATGCCTTTGCGGGCGTCGGCCAAAGCCACTTCCTGAGGCGTGGAGACGATTACGGCGCCTGTGATGCCGAGGGTCTGCACGAGGGTGAGATGGATGTCGCTGGTGCCGGGAGGCATGTCGATTAGGAAATAGTCGAGGTCGCCCCAGGATGCCTGTTCGATGAGCTGTTTGAGGGCGTTTGAGGCCATACCGCCGCGCCAAACCACGGCGCTGTCGGGGTCGACGAGCAGGCCTATGCTGAGAAGCTTCACGCCGTATTTTTCAACGGGAATAATGTAGTTTTTGCCGTCTACTTCCTCCATGTACATCTGTTCGCCCTGGATGTCGAACATCTTGGGAACCGAGGGGCCGAAAATATCGGCGTCGAGAAGGCCCACCTTGTATCCTTCGCGGGCGAGGGCCACGGCGAGGTTGGCGGCCACGGTCGATTTGCCCACTCCGCCTTTGCCCGACGACACGGCCACGATGTTTTTCACGCCGGGCAACACGGGAGCCTTAGGCGCGGGAGCGGCCACACGGGTCTCGGTGTGGATTATTGGCTCGATGTCTTCCGAGGCATACATCTTAAGCGCGGTCTCGGCACTTTTCACTACCGATTTGAGGAAGGGGTCGGTGGGTTTGTCGAAGATTATGGTGAATTCGGCTTTGCGGCCGTCGATTCTGAGGTCGTCTTTCACCATGCCGGCCTCGACGATATTTTTGCCGCTGCCGGGGTAACGCACCGTTGCGAGGGCGTCGTGTATGAGTTTGGGATAAAGGGGATCCTGTATCATTTCAGATGGTATAGAGTTTAATTTTTTACTGTATGTATTTGTATATTAGTCGTTTGAATAGGAGACGGGCGACTGCGGGTCCATCATCTGCGGCATCTGTATGTAGCCTCTGGAGTAGCTGCGGTAGGTATCGCGCTCAAAAAGCTCGGGGTCCGGTTCGATCCAATTCCCCCGGCGGTCTTCGGGCCTGAAAGCGATATATTTGATAGTGAGGCCGCGGTCGAGCCACTGTTTTTCGTAATGGGTCTGAATCTCCCGCAGGGAAGCGGGAAGGTCAGGGTTGGGGTCGGCATAGAGGTCGGAGGTTGAAGCCAGAATTTCAAAGCCGTTCTGCCGTGCCATCTCGCAGGTATAGTCGAAGAGGAATGGACTGTCGGTCTTGAGGCGTATGATACCTCCGGGTGCCAGGATCTTGAGGTAATCCTCGATGAAGCGCGTGGAGGTGAGGCGTTTGCGCACTTTCTTCATCTGCGGGTCGGGGAAAGTAATCCATATTTCATCGACCTCGCCGGGTGCGAAAAAATGATCTATGAGCTCGATCGAGGTGCGTATGAAAGCGATGTTTGAGAGGCCTTCGCGGGCGGCCTGAGTGGCTCCCGACCACATGCGTGCGCCCTTGATGTCGACGCCTATATAGTTTCTGCCGGTATTTCTACGGGCGAGCCCCACGGCATATTCGCCTTTGCCGCAGCCGAGCTCGAGAGTGATGGGATGGTCGTTGCCGAACACCTCTTCGTGCCATTTGCCGCGGTGAGGAAAGCCCTCCTGCTGAAGCACGGCGAAGGGGTACTGGTAAACGAAGTCAAGACGGTCGATTTCGCTGAATTTTCTTAGTTTATTCTTGCCCATGTAATCATTTAAAGGTTTATCTTGCAGGGAGTTTAACGACGTGAGCGATACCTTCGGCGGTGGTGACTGAAAGGATGCATATTTCGCCGGGAGAAACGTTTACCCGGGCCGAAAAGTTGCCTCCAGCGGGGCTTTTGCCTCTGAGAATCTCGCGTCCGTCGGCTGAATAAAGCGCTATTTCCGAGCCCGGGGAGAGACTGAGGATTCCGAGGATGCCGTCGGTGATGGAGGCTGAGAATCCTAATTCAATATCGCTGACTCCGGAGAGCGGAGTGGAGATGTCGAAGTCCTGCCATTGCGGCGCATCGCTGAACAGACGGCGGTTTTGCTTTGAGACGAGGAGTTTCACCTCGCCCTGAGTGATGCCGTCCCAGACCTTCTCGCCGGTTTCGGGTACAGCGTGGAGAGTCGTGACGTTGATTTCCTTAAGGGAGGTACATCCGGCCATAGCCCTTTCGCCGAGAGCGGTGAGTGTTTCGGGAAGTGTGATCGAGGCCGGCATTGAGCAGTTGTTTGCGAGAGCGAAGTTGCCGATTTTGCCGTCTGTGCTGTCGAGAAAGTCCTTATGAGAGGTGAGCCGGCGGTCGTTGGCAAAAGTGAGCGGAGGAAGAGAAGAGAGGCGCAGACCGCTGACGGAGAACAAAGCCGTGCAGTTGAAGAAAACGGCGCAGCCGAGTGTGTATGAGGCGCGGGCGGGAAGTGAGACGGCTTCCAGAGTCTGGCATCCGTCAAAGGCTTCATCGCCTATTGTGAGGAGGTTTTCGCAATTTGAAAGGTCGAGATCTTTGAGCCCGGTCGAGGCGAAAGAGCGTGCGTCGAGGCTGAGAAGGCCGTCGGCGGGAGTGAATTTTGTGAGCACCTTGCAGCCTTCAAACATGCTTTCGCCTGCGAGGGAGTTTTCAAGGGTCGCCTCTTTGAGTGCGGCACAATGAGCGAAAGCGCCGAAGCCTATGGAGTCGACTCCGGCCGGTATGGAAATCGAAACGAGTGCCGAAGCGGCGAAGGCGCCCTCGCCGAGATGCTTAAGACCTTTGGGAAGGACTATTGACTCCAGACCCGAACCGGAGAAAGCACCGGAGGGAATGCTTGCGGCGGGGTAGTTGTGGCGACCGCGGAGAGCCTCCCCCTTATAAGCGGTGATTTCGGTATCGCCGAGGTCGAGTTTTTTGAGCCCGGCGATGTTGCCGAGCGCGAAAAGGTCGGAGGCATCGAGAGTGCCTTTCAATACAATAGCTTCGCCTGCGGCAAGGTCTGTCTTAATCTTCCCGGAGGCAATATCGCCGGCCTTAACTTCGAGAGTTCGGGCAAAAGATGGCATGGAAGCTGCCATGATGATGACAGCCCCTATCGCGGGGAAGATATTCTTAAACTTGAGCCTCATTTCGGGTCAAAGAATTTCAGATGCTGCGGCGCGGAAAATCAAATGATTGATGTGCTGCAGGTCTAAAATGCAAAGTTAAGAAAATTTTCTCTTAGTATGGCTTCGAGATGAGACGTTTTGTCACAAAAAGCGCGGCCCCGGAATGGAGCCGCGCTTTGGTATGCGGTCGGCGGGATGCCGGCCGGTGTGTGTTTCAAAGATTATTTCACAACCTTGGTTGCCTTGCCGTCAACTACTTTGATGTAAACCTGACCGGCCACGGGGTTGATAACCTTAACGCCCTGGAGGTCATAGTAAACGGCGTCGCCTTCCTGATTATCGGGATTGATATTCTCGATACCTGAAGTCTCGCTGATTTCAAATTTGAAGGTCTTGGTGTAGTCACCGATCTTGACAGTGAGGCTTGCGGGACCTATCTTTGAGGGATAAGCGGTGTCGTAGCTGATATCGAAGCCTTCGCCGGTCCAGCTTGAGCCTTCGAGCCTACCGAGCTGGATGGGACCTGTAACGTCATCTTCGAAGTCACCGTCGCTCAGGGTGTAACGGATGGCGTTGATGCGTGCAACGTCGTTCTGTACGTTCTTGAGCATGGGGAAGCAGTTGGGGTTGATTACGAAGTTTTCGCCGAGTTTCTTGGTAGTCATGAGTTCTGCGTCTTCGAGGTGCTGTACGCCCTTGCCGGCATAAGCCTTGTCCATGGGATAGACAGTACCGGTATAGAATCCGTTGGTTACTTCTGCGGCATAGCCTTCCGAGCCGGCGTCGCCGAGGATGTGGCCGTATTTATCCTTGTTCTCGTCCTTGACACCTTCGTTGAGCAAAGCTTTGCCGGTGGAGTATACATTGGATACTTTCCAGATCTGGTTGTTGAACTCCTTGCCGATACGGCCCATGATTCCGGCCACGCTGTAATTGCCTTTTACATCGGCCACATTATAGCAGTCGGAGATGTTGACCTGCATCAGTGAGATGCCGGATGCGCCTATCCAGTTGCTGGAGGTGGGAAGCACGGTGACATTGCCGGCGTTGAAGCATTCCCTTACTACTGCGCCTTCCTTGGTGGAGTTGCCGAGGATACCGGAGTTGAAGCCGGTGCCTTCGACGGGTGCGGCGTTATAGCATTTTTCGACTACGACGTCCTTGCCGTTGGTTTCGGCCATGATACCGCCCAGATTGTAGCTTTCCGACTTGATTGCGCCGAGGTTGCCGCATTCCGAAACGATGATGTTGGTGGTACCCTTCGATACTATACCTGCCGCGTAGCTGTATTTGGTGTTGACCTTACCCTTGTTGATACATTTTGAGATAAGGATGGGTGTGAGGCATGAGCTGCTGCTTGAGCTGGTTGCAGCTATACCTGCCGAGATGCCGTAGGCATTGATGTCGCCGGTGTTCTCGCAGTTGATGATAGCCGAAACATACTGGGGCGCGTCTCCTTCCGCCTGTGCGGCTTCGGGTGCTTTGGCTGTGTAGATGCAGCCGGTGATACCGCCGAGGTCGTTTGCTTCCAGAAGCGAGCTTACGATTTCTCCGGAGTTCCTGCAGTTTTCGATGCGGCCGGCGATCTGACCTGCTATACCGCCGATTTCAGCCGAGGGATATACATAGCCTGAGGGGCCTGACTGGGTTTTCTTGGCGTTGGAGACAATCTTGCCTGAATTCTCGCAGTTTTCGATAACTACCGATTCGTCGCCGCTCTTGCCGGCATAACCTACTATACCGCCGATATACTTCATACCTTCTACGGAAGCGCCGTTCTTACAGTTGGCGATCTTCACGCCGGGATAAGCCATACCGGTGATTGCGCCGGCGCGTTCGCCGTTGAGTGACGAGCTGCCATAGAGGCTGTGGAGCTCGCAGTTGGCATTGATGGTGATGTTTTCGATGTCGGAGTGGGTCTCGCCTGCGACAAATGCGGTGTAACCGTAGCCGGTGAGCTTGCAGTTGTCGAATGTGAGGTCAGCGACCTTGCTGCCCTCGCCGAGCACGGCGAAGAGAGCCATATATGTACGGCGGTCGGCTGTCTGGGCGGGTGCCTCGATGTTGAGGTTCTTGATCACGTGTTTGTTGCCTGCCACGATACCGCAGAAGGGCACTTCCTTGCTGCCGGCGGGTACCAGGGCTTTGCCGGTGAAGTCAAGGTCTTTGGTGATCGAGAAGTACTGTCCGGCGAAGTTCTTGCCTGACTGCGCTATATAATCGCCCACATGGTTGAAGTCGTCGGCTGAGGCGATGATATAAGGATCGGCCTGTGTGCCGGCGCCGGGAAGTACGCTCGGTATGAGCATGAAGGGGAAGGTGCGGGTAAATTCGCCCTTGGTGAGGCTTACCGAGTTTTCGGTAATTTCATCGACTTTGAGGGCGGAGATTTTTTCGCCTTCGAGTTTGAGTCCCTTGTTTTCGGCTCCGAGTTTAACCGTATAGGTCTCGGCCTTGGATACTGTGGCCTCGCCGGAGAAGTCGTTGATCTTCACGCCACTGCCCAGAAGGAGGTAAGCACCTGCGGAAGTCTTCACGATAGCTTCGGAGGCGACTGCCTTGGGATAGGGATAGAAACCGGCTTTCCATTCGAGGGAGGCGGTGGGTATGCCTACGAGTTCTGTGGCTTCGGTGAAGGCCTTGGTCTCAAGGCCGTTTACGCCTTCGACTTCGGGCTGGTTGCCGAATCCTTCATAGGCTGAGAGCTGTTTGTCGAAATAGGTGGCCGAGATAAGGGCTTTGCCGTTGCTGTCCTTGAAGTCGCCGGTACCCACGATTGCGCCCGTAGTGGTAGCGGTGGTTGTGTTTACCACACCGTAGTTGATGGCGCCCTGGATTGTTCCGCTCTTGACGGTGCTCTTGGTGAAGCTGTTTTTGCCCACGATACCGCCTGATTCGGAGAGAGCGGTGATTTCGCCGCCGTTGACTGTTCCGTAGACCTGACCGTATGAGTTGATACCTACTATGCCGCCGGCGTTCTTAAGGGAGGTGTAGGTTGCGGGGTGTGTGCCTTTGGGAAGAGCGCCCACGGTGATTGTGCCGTAGTTGGCGCAGTTGTTGACCAACCCCTTGCTGTAGCCTGCGATACCGCCGTTGGCGTAGTTGTTGGCGAGTACTTTGCCGAAGAATACACAGTTGTCGATCTTCGATGAGGGCACACCTTCCTCGGATGTCTTGCAGTCGATATATCCTGCCATGCCGCCGCCGTAGCCTTCGTAGGTGGTCACGGTAGCCGCCGAGGTACAGTTGATGATTTCAGAGTTTTCGGCCATATAACCGGCTACAGAGCCTACATACTGGCGGCCCTCGATTTCACAGGTGGAGTCGAAATGGAGATTTTTGACCACGCCGCCGTCGCGGAGTGTGCCGAAGAAGCCTACATATTCGCTTGAGCCGTTGGCTATTGTTGCTACAAGACCCTTGGCGTCAAGTGCTATGGCGCTGATCTTTAGGTTTTTGATCACATGATTGTCGCCGTCATAAACACCAGAGAAGTACATGAGTTTGTTGTTGTAGTTGGCTTTGTTGTTGCCTACGGCGATGCCGATGAATTCCTCGCCGTCGGCAAGTTTCATGTCGATGTCGGCTGTCTGTTTGAAATATTTGCCGGCGAAGTGCTCGTAGAGACTCGGGTTTGTGGTAAACTCGGCCATGTTGAGCACATCCTTTTTGGTCTTGATCAGGTAGGGCTTCTCCTGAGTGCCTTCACCCTCGAAGAGAGCGGGTACGGAGCGGAGGTCGACCTTGAACGAAGCCTGTCCGTTTGTGATCTTCACACTGCCGGTGATAATCTTTTCGAGATTTTCGATTACTGAAAGCTCGGTGCCGGCGGCGTTTACCTTATAGCCCTCGGTTGGGTCGCTGAGCTTGGAGCCGGCTGACGCCGTGGCTTTGGTGAGGAAGTTGCGGTTGGTCGAGCCCTCGGGGAAGAGGATATAGGTCTTGAGGAAGTCCTTCACGGCAGGTATTTCCGCAAAAGCCTTGAGGCAGGGATACTGGCCGTTGACGGCTACCCATTTCTCGGCGCTGAGTCCGGCGGGAAGGGTGCCGTCGGTAAGAGTTGCGGTGGGAAGAGCCTTGATTGTCTCCACATCTTTACCGTCGGTAGCTCCTACATCGGCCATTTGTCCGTCATAATACACATCTTTAAAAATAGCCTTGGATGCCTCGTCGGGTTTTGAATAGCCTGCGATTGCGCCGAGGGTGAGAGCGTCGGTGTTTGATACCTGACCGGTCGACACTGCGCCCGTGGTGTTGCTCAGACGGTTGGCCGTGCTTGAGGTGTAGGAATAGTTTTGACCGTAGAGACCGCCTGCGTATTTGCCGTTGCAATAAACCGGGCCGAGATTCTGCACGTTGGTGATTTCGCCATAGAGGCATATGCCGGCGATACCGCCTGCGTAGGTCATGCTGGAGGCCTTGTCGTGGTAGGCGTTGATTACGGTGCAGTTCACGGTACCGATATTGAGCAGGTTGTCACCTTCCACATATTCGCCGTTGCCGATGATACCGCCGGCATACATGTAGCCCGCATTGATTTCGCCTGCGTTGAAGCAGTCGTGGATTTTGGTGCGTGCAAACTTCATGTTTGCGCCCGTGCCGGAGTATGACCCCTGGGTGTAGCCCACGACACCTCCCACACGGCCGTTGTAGGCCGTTACTGTACCGTAGTTCTGGATGCCGCTCACTTCGGCTCCGATGATATTGCCCGATAGGATGGCTGCCTTTTCTACCTGCCCCACAGCCATGCCCACATATTCGAGACCGTCGACAGAGCAGGTCTTGTCGAATATGATGTTTTTTATAGAGCCCTCTTTGCCGAGATGGCCGATAAAGCCCACATTGTTTCTTGATTTGTTTTTGCCGGAGGCCTGGGCCTTGCCGTTGGTGTCAAACACGGTGCCATTGATCACCATGTTTTTGATGGTGTGGTTCTGGCCGTCGATATGACCCTGGAATTTCCATGTCGTGGCGCTTGCCAGATCAAAAGGCGCCTGGGCGATGCCGAGGAATGTCTCGCCTTCGGCAAGCTTCATGTCGATGTCGGCCGTAATGATAAAATACTTGTCAAGATAATGACCGGCTTTGGAACCGTTGGTTCCCCCTGCAGGATCGTTGCACGCGTTGGCGAGCTCAAGCACGTCGGCCTTGGTGGAGATTTTATACGGGTCTTCTTTTGTGCCCGTACCTCCCGAAAGCGTCAGAGCCGGGTCGGCGGCGTTAACACTCATACCCATACCGAGCACGAGCGCTGCAATCAGTGTAAAGACTTTTTTCATCTTCAGAGATTTTTGTTAATAAATATATTTGATTGTTTCAATTCGTAGAAATGACACAAGTCCAAGCAATTACACTGCCGTTGCCGGAAGTTGAGTTGGTCTGGTAAAAGCCGGCGGAAATGACTTCAGCGGGAGAGATAGCTTTGCATGGCAGTGTTAAAACAATTGAACTAAGCGCAAATTTAAATAAATCAAGTTTAAATTCATAGAATTTAATAGAGCCACCTCTCTATATTTAATATTATTTAACACATATAGGGGCTTTAGTAACTATTCAGCGAAAGGAAAAGCAATAAAGAGTCGCCTCGTCTAATTAAACGA
>CAYZFL010000037.1:0-15943 GCA_964477785.1 uncultured Bacteroides sp. | reverse complement strand
AATTTTAGCACATGCAACTGCGTCATCAAGAGCATCATGATGACATCCAATTTCTATATTGTGTTTAGCACATGCGTTCTCAAGAGACAGGCCTGTCATCTCGTAAGTGCATACAAACTTATATTTTAGAGGATTATCCGTACAGCGATATCTAAGAATCTGTTCCAGCCATACTGACTGGTCAAAAGCAGCATTATGGCAAACCATAACATCGTTTCCTATTAATTTTTCAACAAATGGCCAGAGTTCAAGGAAATTTGGAGCCATAGCAACCATTTCAGAAGTTATCCCGTGTATATGAGAATTGTTTTTCTTATAGTCATCCGGGATTGGCTTTATCAAAGAATGAAATTTTTGGACGATACGGCCATCTATAACCTTAACAAGTCCTATTGCGCAAGCACTTGAACGAGCTGGGGTGAACGTTTCGAAGTCAAGAGCTGTAAATGAATTTAGTATAGGCATAATATCAAAAAAAAGAATACTATGTCGCAAAGATACGAATTAAAATCCAAATATTAGACTAAAACAAAACACCCCCGCCGTGATGGCGAGGGTGCATAGTCAGCGAGAACAATGTTAAGGTGTAAATCAAACAAGTTGCAGCTGACTTAATTCGTTACCGAAGGCATGAAGTGCGTTCTGTATCTTTTCGGTAGTCTTGGGCGAAGGGGTGCGATAGCCTGATATATATTGCGAAAGCTGGGGCGCCGATATACCCGTGAGTTTAGCAAGGCCTTTGTATGAGATAAGGTCTGCATAATAGACAAGGAATGAAGGCAAGTCATATGAGAAAGCAAAATTAACCTCCTCGAATTCTCGGTTTTCGGACTGAGCTGCTTGCTTCATATCCTCATAGACTGCCTTAAAATCTGCGATGGCATCAGAAGCGGATGCTCCATCACCAATCACGCCATAGGAGAGGTTGTTGTCGTCCGGCATATAAGCTCCATAGGAGCCGTCCTTTCCGCGTTCGATAAAAACTCTTACTGTTCTCATATTCTATGTTATTTGTAAGGTTAACAATCAATATTGTATTTGGTTGAAAAGGGAGGGGCTTGCGCCCCTTCCTTTTACTTAATTCCAGCATCCCGAAGGATTGATCTAAGAGTGCCGTTCTTTACTTCCTGAGCCTCATGATGGCTCGTTGTGAAAAGCTTTCCGGTTATCGGGGAGAACCACTCAGGGTGTCCGCTTCGCGTTTCCCCTGTCGGGTAACACCCTGCCTTACGGAGCTTTCGGTGTAGTTCGTTGTATTTCATTGTTCTCCCGTTTGATTTACAATGCAAAGGTAATGCTAAATTTTTATTTAGCAAAATAAAATTAGAGAATTTTTCAAAAAAATTTCATTGCCTATAAAATAGAGAAAGGCGCCGGTTTCATCGCAGCACCTTTCGGGGGTGGTGCGGAGGGGGCGCTACATTGTTAAAAGCCGACCGGTAAGGTGGGCTTTCTCGGGTTAAGGCTGATTAGTATTCGTAGCAGCCTTGAACCATCGTGTAGTCCACATCATCGAACATCGAAGCGGCCTGTTGCTGGGCATCTTCTTCATTATAGGCGCAGACAGAAACAGATTCGGAGTCGCCGTCAAAGAGAACGACTTCAACCCAATATACCTTAAGGATGTCGCGATTTACGGGTTGGTTGGCGAAGATTGAGAAGGAAGAATTCATAACGAATGTCATTGCTGTAAGATTTTGAGGGTGAATAACTATGCGCCGGGGCGCGTTTGATTTACACCGCAACAAAACGTCGAATAAAGCAGCCCATCGGGCGGTAGACATCAAGGGTCGAACCAAAACCGGAGGCCTGAATACGCTCTGAATAGAGGAAGATTTTTTGAGGGGGACATGCTTGCCCTTGTGGCGTGAGCGGTTCGGCGTAACTTCGCGAGTGTAATTCAACCTGCCCCGAGTGCTCCATGATTTCCACCCCTCATTATCATCAGCTCAGACATACACCTCTACCAGTTCTGACTTCCCGCCTCCAACCAAAGTAAAAGCAGACATCCGGAATACTCAGAAGTAGTTCAGACGGTGGTAACGGAACACCTTAACAGCCGGAACCGAGGATGATGCCATTCCAAAATTACCGCTCGATGCCCGATGATTTCGGACAAACACCTTTAACAGCTGCTCTTACCAATCAGCCATGCCGAGATAACGAACAATGTACCAACCGAATAATAAGCGAGTGCGGAAGCATCGGGACGGTCGGACTCCGCTTTTTGGCGCAGCCAAGTACCTCGGCTCGTTAAAGGCTCCGAGACAGGGAGTTTACCTGTCCCGGATTGACGTGCCGAGGGTGATTTTTGATAAAATCACGCCAATCCCGTCCTAAACCCCTTCGCAAATAGGGGTTTAGGGCGGCAAAATTGCGCCTTTGATGCGCATAAGACCGACGGTAGCCCCCACTGCCCTACGCGCTGCGCCCGACTTACCCCCTTAAAATCGCGGAATATGTGGGAGCGCCCTCAGTCAAATCGCTCCCGTGCGCGTGCATAGTGCGATGCGGTAATTACCGCTCGCGCTTGCACAAACACGGGTGCCACCGCTTTTTCAATGGCCGGGGGCGTGGGGTGGGCACAGGGTCAAGACCCCTTTCCTCTGGAATGGATGGCCGACCAGGTTGTGGCGCAGGGAGTGGAATGGAAACCTGTGGCGGGGAAGAAGTGGCGGAGTTATGTCGGGGTCGCCCAGCACGTCCCATAAGTGGAGATGCGACCGCAGGGAGAGACTTTGTCGAGGCTCCGAAGACAGTGTCTGAACGTCGCAACCTGTGGGGAATAAGCGCCGGGAAGACCCGGACATAAACGAGACACGCCCCGCGACGGTTGGAATGGGAACGGACTAAGCCGCTCCTTGTCGGGGGCGTGGGGTGGGCCTTGGGTCTTGACCCGTCAGAGAATAGAGGAAGTAACGGCGATGGTGCTGTTGTGTTGCGGGAAAGTCTCGCAGCCGATAGCGAGCGTGTCGAAGGCATCAGAGCCGTCGGTACGCGATTCGAGCCGGTCTTCTTCTTTCTCGGCAAGCTTCTCACCTCGTTTATCCTTCTTGCCGTTGTACACACCGGCGGTTTGTATGGAGACAAGAAGGTCTTCATTGTTCTGCACATTGAACATGGGAACGAGGTGGGCGCGGCCTTCAAACATTCGGTTGATGAGCAGATGTTTCAGCATGTGGTCCATAGGCTTGCCGATGTCGACGCGGGTAACGAGCCAGCCATTGGCACGGAAAGCGTTGAAGATAACAGTCTCAAAGGTAACATCGCTCACGGCGTATGCACCCTGCTTGGCCGTAGCGTCGAAGTAGAAGATCACACGCTTGTTGTGGTGGTTCCTGTAGTACTTGCAGAAGTCGTTGATAAGTTCGACAAGTTTACGTTCGTACTTGACAAAGAACGACTTCAGCACGAGAAGTTTCTTGCCTCGTGGCTGACCGGACACGAGCCAGTTGATGTTGGCGTTGTAGTCGAAGGCCACACAAATGGGCTGCATGGGGTCAACGTCGGCGTCCATGAGCGACGACGGTTCTTTGATTTTGTCAAAGTCGTAGCCCAGATTGTCAAGGTGCGAGAAGTTTGTGGCCGAGTATTTGTGCCGCTCGGTCATCGAGGAATAGAAGCCATCGCGCATGATGCCGATGCGCTTGCAGAGGACGGATGTCTGGAACGTGAGCGGCGGCAGATCTCGTTTGAGCTGCTTGATGAAAGCCTCGCCAAGGACAACCATGTTGTCGAGCGTAGAGACTTCGCGATAGTCGACGGCCACAGATCGCAGTTGGCACAACGTGCGATTGAGCCGCCGGAATTCTCCCTTGAGATAATTCGGTGGCTCTACGCCGCGAGACTTGAAGTCTTTGACGCGTTGCTCAATGCTATGGATTTCGAAGATTGTGGCCCTTATAAGGTCGATAACCTCCGGTGTCGCCTTCTTATCCCAATCGAGGAACCAGGAGCCTTTCTTCGTAACCGGCATGTCTGAGGATATCAGCATGGAGTGATGAAAGAAATGCTTGCCGAAGTACTGGCGGTTGCCTCGCAGGGCCGGAAACGTCTCATCTTTGAGGCGGTCGAAGTCGATGAACTTGGCTTCATCGATGTCGAGCGCATCATACGACTGTGAGTTGGATGTGCCTGTTCGGTCCTGGGAGATGATATAGCCGATGCTGCCATTGCAGAATGACAACACATTTTCAAAGTTGCGCACAGGGAATATCGGCTCTTTCCATCCCCATGAAGCCGGTGGTTGGATGCCGATACACCAATGGACGTTGCGCTTGAATCCCCAATTCTCCCAATGGATCAACATCGAGGGAAGCGTATTTGTGAGCGCTCGCTTGATGTTGGCCGATACGAAGCCCGTGATAGAGCCGGGCATTCGTTGGAAATTGCGCAGATTCCAGAGCGCATGAACCATACCTTTGCCAAAAGCGCGGCCGGCCACAAGAACAGTGTCTTTGGCCTGTACGACGGTCATAAGGTCGCGCTGCACGTCATTGAGGTAGACTTTCTGATTGCGGATTTCCATTATTGAGGTGATGTGGATTGAAGATATCATCGAGTTTGGCATCGATTTCCTCAAATTCGATGTCCTCGGTTTGTTCGAGCCAGTATTTCTCCTTGGCTGCCTTGATGCGGGCACGGAAGTCGGGCATTCGCTGAATGCCGATGACCGTGGGATCATCGGTAAAGTTGAGCACGATAGGCACAACTTTATCGAGGATATCGGCCCTCGGATCATCTTTGTCGAGCTGATGAACTTCCTTGAGGACTTTGGCCGCTGCCACCATGTCGCGAGGATTGTTGGCCGCGTCTGCCTTTTCGTAGGCGCGGTTGAGCATCATAGTAACACGATATCGCATATAATCCTTGCTTACTTTCTGAAACTCGCCGAGAAGGTTCTTTATGAGACGCAGATCTTCGCGGGCTACGGTGTCGCCGATACCATAGCGAGAGCGAAGTTCTGCGACAATATCACGGTCGCGCTTCGAGGGGAAGTTGAGCCAGTAGTTATAGATATCGCGTAGCCTGATGATATGCTTGATGGTCGCTTCGGGCAGACCGGCAGCCACCATTTTGTCGGCATCGGCAAAAAGGTATTCATGGGCTACGTCTATGATTGCAGGGAGCGGCATTGTCAGAAGTCTTCATCAGCGGTCATGTCGTGGAGGAAGGAGCCGGTCATCTGTATGGCCAGCGGAGAACCTACACGAGCAAATTCAAGTTCCTGCTTGCGCAGCATGTGGGCCGTCTGGGCTTTGGCCTTATAGTAGGCCGCATGAGCCGCAGAGTGCTTGTTGGCAAGTTCGGCCTTGAAAAGGTCGATGTCGATGCCGAGAAGCACGGCTATCTCAGTCGGCGGCGTCAGTTCTGCCGCCAGCTCCGCTATCTTCTGAATTGTTTCCTGTGGGAAGTAGGAGTTCATTGATTGAAATTGAGTTTTTAGCCATTTCGAGGAAAGCTATCTTAAGATAGGCGCACGTCGAAATGTCCGTAGTTATAATACCGGCTTCGTAGCGGTCGCCTCGCGTTTGGTTCTGCGAGGTAACAATGGCTACCTCGCAGGAGTCAGACCGCATAATAACGACCTTTGAGTGGTTCTCGCAGAGAAATATGCGGTCAAACGTGGACTGCATGAAATGTTTGAGTGCGATAGTCTTGCGGGCTGCTCGCAGATCGCAGAACAGGAAGCACTCGCTGATGAGACCTTTCTGCTTGAATTTGTGCAGTCGCCTGAGAAATTCTTCACTCGTAGAAAAGATTGAGATGCTGATTGAGGCCTGGCCAATCTGCTCGAGAACCCATTGAATAATATCGGCCAACTGAATACTCTTGGAGAAGTAGGGTTGAGTGGCCGATTTCTCCAAGGGCTTCAGTTCTTCAAGGACTTTGCTCCGGGCCATTACTCAAATGTGATGCCGATAGTGCTGAGTTCTCCGATGGTTGCCTCGGAGAATTCGGCCCCGGCATTTTTGATAACATTGACAGCTGCCTGAATTTTAGCCTTGGCGGTCTCAACTTTAAGAGTGTCATCGGGTTTGTCCGCGATGACTTTCTTATACTTTGAGATGGTTTTTCGGGCAGCGCCTACCGCTTTTACAACCTCGGCAGACTGCACAGGAGTTGTCTCGGCGTCTGTGGATGCAGGCACAGTGGCCGAGGGAACGTAGGCATCATATTTTTCGAGGTTGAGCCGGTAGGTCTTATCGAGATCATCGAGAATCCGGAGCTTTTCGTATCGGTCGCAAGGCTGAGCGTCGGCCATTGCCTTGATTTCGTTGAAAAGGATAACGATGCGGCGATATCTCTGTTCGTTCGAGTTCCAGAGTTCCTGGATCTCGGGCGGCAGAGAATCATGGTCGGCGCGGCGTCCTTTGGCGACTGTTCCCTCAGGCAATTCTGCATCGACAGATATTGCCGGAGGGTTGCCGACGGTCTCCTTGATGCGGGGAATTATTGTTTCTTCGAGCCTTGCGATCTCCGATGTGGTGAGGTTATCAAGACGGATGCGAAGATGTTTCTTAAGTTCGTAGACAAGTTTATCCTTGAACTTGTCGGGGCGGCGCAGAAGTGAATTGTAGAGCGCACGGTTGCGATTGAGCGTCAGCATAAGTTCTGCTCCGGCTCGGATATCGCGGTCAGCATCGGGAGTATTAAGCCAGTCCTGGATCTGCTGAGTAACTTTTGGGTCGAGTGTCATATTGTGGAAAGTAAAAGGAGCAACGTGCGAGCCGTTGAGCCGCAAGTTGCTCCTGTTGGTTAAATATGTAGATTGGAAGCTCATGTTCTCAAGCGGCGGCTTCGATTTCACCGGTTGCACAGTTCATGATGCCTTCGGCAGTCTTGAATTTGCCTGTGTAGAACGGAGCGGGGCAAACGTCCGTAACGGTGATTTCGAACTGGGTTCCCGAAGCGTCCGTTACCTCCATACCCGAATCCTGTGAGGGTTTGGTATCGGTGCGGAACTTCTCGTTGCCGAGAACGCGGAAGGAACCGTCGCGCTGCTGAATAATATATACCAGGTCATCGCTGTTGGCCAGACGGCAGAAGCCGGTTGCAGCGGCATTGTTGCCGGCATATTTCAGAATGAGGGTATTGAGGAACGTTTTTGATGGGAGACTTCCCTGCGACTCCGACTTGATGTTGGAGGCGGTGTCGAGAATGTCGACGGCGAAGAAAGCAGCATCAGCGGCGAGGGTGAAATCGTCCGCATAGGTGGCGATGGATGCCATTGTCGCGTCTTGATCAGACGGGGCGGGCAGTTTCGGCCATTTCATAATTTGTTTTTTGGGAATACCCCAAGCTCTCTGACGTAAGCCGGGAAGAACGGTATCGCCCAGGCAGTGCTCGAGGCTTTCGTAAATATCGAGTGTAGGACAGCTCATGATTTTACAATTTAGGAGTTAAACATTAGGAGCCGGCCTGCTGAGTGGTTCCACCCTGCGAACCGCTACCGCCGGTTGAAGCGGGCTTTTCGTAGAGCTTGCCTACAAGCAGGCGGGAAGCGTCGATGCTCTCGTAGTCGAAGCCCCAGAACAAGGTGGCGATGAAAGAGAGCACGAAAGGATGGTGCTTTTCGACCACGATATTCTCTTTGTCGCCAAGCTGATCGGTGGCGATGAGCATGTTGTTTTTCTGCGACAGCTGAATGAATTTTGAATTAGCCTTGCCGGCGAATGGAACGAAGCGAATGTTAGGGAAGCCTTCAACGACCATCTGATTGAACTTGTCGTAGATGGGGCTGTTGCCGGTTGTAGCCTTGTAGTCGTCGCGGTAAGCGTAGACTATAGAGCGCGGGACATAGAGGTTGAGGCCGTTGGCCTTTGAATCTTCGCCGTCCTCACATTCGAGGAGTTCGTCAGAAGCCGCGCGGCAGAATGCAGTGATGATGTCGACAGCGTTTGTGGAGTCGATTGCTTCGGTGAACTCAAAAAGGTTGTCCTTTGATGTCGCGATATTGCCGGCAGTGATTTCAGCGGCAGTAACGGTGTCGACACCATTGAAGAGGTCTTTTGTCTTCGTGCCCTTGTCGTTGCGGACGGCATCGAAAAGATGGAGAAGCAAAGCTTTGCCGATTTTGGATGCCATAAGCGAAAGTACCTGAAGTGTGATGGGCACATTCTTCTGGCCTTCGCCTTTTACGATAGAGGAGCCGTAGATCGACTGGTAGACACTGTTTGGCTCGAATTCCTTGACCACGCTGCCGAAATACGAACGGAGTGTGCGGCCGTCAATATCGATGTTCTCACGGTCTACGCGGTAGGGATCGTAAGGACCGAGCTCGAAATTGCCGTCGATAGCACCAGTGGTTTCGCTACCACGGATGCCGGTGCGGACTGTGAAGTAATTGAGCGCAGGTCCTAAAGCGAGGATAGGCAGTTTGAGCAGTTCTTTACGAAATTTGTTTGCAGATTGAGCAAGCGCTTCGGGAGTGATGACCACTTTCCCGGCGGGATTTGTAGAATCAGCCATGATTAGAGCACGTTTTTGATACTGTTAAACATATCCGAGGAAGAAATTTCGTTTTTCGCGCCGTCATCCTCTATATCGGTGGTTTCAGCGCCGGGGCCGTTCTTAAGGTTTTTCACCTGTTCTTTGAGGTCGGCGATTTTTTTGGCGTTGTCGGCAATGGTTTTATCCTTTGCGTCAACGTCTGCGGCCAGAGTTTCGATGTGATTGTTGATGGCCTCCATCTGTTCGGCAGAGACCGTAACATCACCGTCGTTGTCGGGGGTGAGGCCGGTGTCAATCTTCAGCAGAGTATTGACAGCGGCAAATTTGTAGGTTTTCATTTCGGGTTGCGTAATTGTTGATGAAAGAGTTTTATTGTCGGGGGCTTCATTTCCCTTCTGAGGGAAAATAGACTCGACAATTTTGCCGAGCAAACTCTTGCGGGGTTGCTCAGAGGGTGCTGTCGCAACTTCAAGTCCGGCAGTCGAGATGCCGCAAGCATTGAACTTCGACTGGAGTTCGGGAGTGAAGTTGAGCTTGTGGTCGCCTTCCAAGTCGGAGATCTCATCGATGAAACCGTAGTCAAGTGCTTCCTGGGCGGAGAGCCAACGGCCCTCTTTGAGAATGTCGAGAATTTCGGAGACTTTCTTTTTGCACTTGGCGGCGTACATATTGGCGAGCACGACATCGATTTTATCGTTCTCCTTTTTGTTGGCTTCCAGTTGCTCAATGAGCTGCTGCATCTGGTCGGCATTGTATGCGCCCCATGCGTCGATGAAGTTTGAGCATTTATGCACAAGGAACATGGCATATTTACTCATGACAATACGCTTGGCACCCATTGCTATGACAGTGGCAGCCGATGCGATAAATCCGGACAGATACACGGTAACGTCCCCGTGATCGAGGAATTGCTGCCGGATATCGAGGCCGTGGTCAAGATCACCTCCGAGAGAGGAGATTTTGACATCGACGTGCTTGCCTTTGTAGCTGCTCAGTACGTTGCGGACGTACTGTTTTGAGTAGCCCCACACGCCGATTGTGTAGTCGATTGTAAGCTGGTAAGTCATTTCTTATAAGATTTTACGCAAAGGTATGGTGGTAATTACTCTGATAAAAAGACGGAAAAATCAGTCGAGGACAGGTAAAAGGCCGAGAGTGTCAGTATATTCGACGGTAAGAGTGCAGCCGGAAGGGTCGCTATCTTTTTCGGGAAATGTGTCGGTTGTGTTGGCAACAGGGAACGGAGATTCATTGGTGCCGACAAGGAAACGGTCGCCATCCACGGTCGTAACCATAAATGCGAGCTTGCGATTGGCGATGTCGAAGTGTTCAGAGAGCAGAGCTTTTATCGACGTAGTGAAAAGTCTGCTCTTGTTTTCAATCTTTGACACAGTTTCCATTGAAGCGAGATTGACCAAAGGCAGCTCAGTGAAATTTCGCCAGAAATTCAACATGACCCCGAGGCCCGGGATGATAGTCAAGTTTTGGAGAAGTCGGGTCTCGATGACTTCGATTTTTTTGAGGTTGGAAAGAATGGGGTTCATCGTGTATGGAGTTGTACGGGGTTGTACGCCTTTGTTCGGGTTGGTATGCGTTTATAAGAATACCGATTAGTCATGGATTTTTTTCGTGAACTTTTTTGAGGTTGATGCCACACCGGGCATATTCGGCCCTGATGCGGTAGTAGCACTGCCGAACAGACTCAATGCGGTCAATGTCGATGCCGTTCATCTCGCACCATGCCGCTATGAGTTTGTTGAGCCCACATGGGGATTTTTCAAGCGGAGAGATGTCGCACCAAAGTGATCGCTTGAATAAATCTTTGATGGTCTCTGCGACGGCCATCTTTCCACGGTCGCCCATAAAGTTGTACTTTTCGGGCGGCTTGGCCACAGAGTCGGGAATGGCGATGGCCGTGCGGTCATCATCAGACCGAAGCACATCTACAGCTTCGCCCGGAAGTCTTTCACGGATATAGGTACGGATAACCGAATTCTGCGGAGAACCGGAAGGGAACACAACGGGATTACCGAGACGTGTGGTTACCCATTGCGCGAGATATTTAGGCAGATTTATGTATATAAGGTATTGACTCATACGGCAAAGACATGCGCAAATTTACGAATAATCAACGGAATAACGAGTAAATAAAATAGATTTTACTGTAATATTTACGAGATATATTTTGGCTTCTACACGTTCTACAAATTCTACGGTTTGGAAAGCAAAGGCAAGTGCCTAATTTTTAGCATGTTGCAATTTTGCTTTTAAGCAAAAGCCTTTCCAAATCAGTAGAAAACCCTTCTACAAGGTAGAAAAGAGTGTGAGCTTTCTACAAAAGTAGAATTTTGTAGAATGGAGTTTACCGAGTATTTATACTTGATTACTCTGATTTATAGCAGAGTAGAACAAGTAGAACGTGTAGAACGAAAAACGCCTACCTTTTTCGCAAAAAGAAAATCGGCAAAAAGAGAGCGAACGTCTCGCGACGTCCGCTCTCCGAGAATCTAATCTATATGTGGTTATGCTCTATTCTTTGAATGGTTCGAGCTGCCAGTCGTAACAAACGCAGCGGTTTTCGCCCAGTATGTTAACCGGTGGCTCGATATACAAGACTGTTACGAGAGGAGCCGAGCCCAATATGCCCGGAGATATTTCTTCAACTACTCCCTTGATGTTTTCACCTGTTCCTCTGATTGCAGCCGGAACAATAACGTAATCTCCTACTTCCATTATGCTGCGGATTTTGATTTTAAATATTTTATTATTTGAGGTTTGTGTAGCTCAATCTCATTACACAAGGCTTCACACAATTTCCTTGCGATAGTTACTTCGACTGCGTTCCCTATGAATTTCTTTCTGTCAGCTTGTGTGCCTATCAGTTCATAATCTTCTGGGAAGCCCATAATTAACTTCAGTTCTGTTTCTTTTAACATCCGCATTGTTATGTCGACAATACTGTATAGCGTCATAAATTCCTTGATTTTGACTGTCATCGGCGAATCGTTATCATAAATCTCTATCCCGATAGCACCATGTTTAATAGTTACAAATGATGGAGGACGCTTATCCATTCGCGCTATGAGAGTGAAGCATGGATTGTCAACAGAACTCCCTGCGGAATTAAACTGCGGGTTCATTAAGTAGTGCTGCTTTACGCTAACAAGTTTTTGTTTGGGATTGGTCAGCACAGCCGGGTTAGGGCTTTCAACGCTCGACACTTGGCCTCCCCCGGAATACTCATTTGCTATAAACCGCTTCACTTGCACAAGTGCCATCCGGTCATGCGTCGTAAGCGTTGCCGCCGGTGCTTCACAGGATGTATTGAAGCCGTTGCCATAGTGAACCGACACAAAGGCATGGTGGTCTACCGTGGTAATAGTTCCTGCAGGACCGTCAACTGATATATTCTTATCATCGGGCGCTCCGCTGTACTGCTTAGAAAGGAACGATACAGACGCGAGTGCGAGCCGTCCTTGTGTTGCAATAGTCGGGCATGGCGCATCCAATGATGGCGGCACATACTTCCCTGTTTTCTGATTAACACTGTTATACTTGACCATGAAAGCGGTTGTGCCGCCAGCAATATATTTGATTAGTCCGGCATAAATACGTTCAAGCGTCTTTTCGGCAAGTGGTTTTTTACGATCGAAAATTGAATTGCCCTCATCTTCAAAGTCGAGGACATCACGCACCGGCTTCCACTGCTCCAAGTCTCCGAAAAGCGTATGTTCTGCTTTTTTGCTATGTGTCTGCTTTGGGAAAACAATCGGCAACCCTTTCTTTGCAAAAATTCCGAAGAAGCGTTTGCGAGATGTGTATGCACCATAATCGGCGGCATTCAGTATCCGGTAGTCAAAATTATAGCCATACCTCTTTACTTTATTGACCCAACGCACATAGCAGCGGCCACGGTCTTTCGATAGCGGTTTGCCGTTATCATCAAGTGCGCCCCAAGACATAAATTCTTCTACGTTCTCGATTTGGATGTAATCGGGGTCTATTGCTTCGATGTATCGGAAAAGATGTTCGGCGAGTGTGCGGCTGTCTGCGTCACGGGGTAGACCTCCTTTCGCTTTGCTGAAATTAGTGCATTCAAGAGATGCCCATAAAACAATTAAAGCGTCCGGATTCTCGGCCTTGCATTTCTCAATGTGAACATTGAGCGGAGACAATTCCAATGTGCGAATGTCCTCAGTAAAGTGTAGTGCCTGGGGATGATTAGCAGCATGAGAGGCTATTGCATTTGCATCATGATTTACACAGGCTATCACTTCTGCACAGGGTTCATCGTGAAGCCTCGCGGAGCTTACACCGGTAGATGTGCCACCCGCGCCACAGAAAAGATCTATGTATAGAAGATGTTTCATTTGAATAATCAGTCGTTTCCATCGAAGTTCAAACGTGGGTTTCGTTGCTCTTTAATCAAGAGCTCCACACGTTTGATTTCAACGTCGATCATTTGTTCGTAATGTTTTGCCGATAGAAGCGCGATGCGGTCTCGGCCATTCGACCGAAAATATTCACGCTGATACTTGCGCATATTTACGACGGTGTCGTAAAATTCCTTAGGTGTCATTAGCGTTTACTTTGGTAATAGCCAACGAGACGGTCAAATGGGAGTCCGTAGAGATGTTCCTTAGCGTCGACGGCGCGGATATAGATAACTAATTGGCCGTCTTCATCCTCTACGGAGTCGAAGATACCTGTATAGATTTTCCAGTTGGCGAATACCAGATTGACTATTTCTCCGGAAGGAAGAGTCTCGTTGATTAAGTCATCCGGATCCTGGAGCATGACTTTGGCGACTTCTCCGTTCTGATCGCAAACATTGATGATGATTTTTGCTTCTTCAATGCTGCTGTTATTCAGCATTTCAGCAATGGCATTTTCTTTCATTTTAGAATAATTTTAATTGGCGTTGATACTCTCTGAGTCGCTTTGCGGCGGCCTCATAATAATTATGATCTAACTCTATACCGAGCATTGTGAATCCCATTTCATGACAGGCAATGGCAGAACTTCCACTTCCTAAATGAGTGTCTAAAATAATCCATCCTTTTTCAGCAAAAGTATGCAACAGCCAAGCATAAAGTGCAACTGGCTTTTGAGTTGGATGGATGCGTTTTTCATTGAGCGCTTTGTTCCCTTGCATGGTACGACCCTCAGAAATACTTTTACCTTGTAGCATGCCGTTCCACATATATGGGAATAATCTCACGGACTCTATTATATTTGTAGCAGCTATTTCGCAATCTGAATAAGATGAAGTGCTATTACATTTATCCCATATAATACGGCCATGAGCAAATATATAGTCGAAATAGTTGCAACCCCATACTATGTAATATTTTGCGACTCGTTTCAGTTCTGCAAAATATTCAGCGGAAGGCACAATCCATTTTTCAGCTATTGGGTAGTCATGACGTTTAACTCCTACGGTCGAAACCTTGCTGCCGTAGAACTGACGGCGCTCCGGTCCGCTATAATATGGCGGATCTACAATAGCAAGGTCATATGATTTGCTTGGCAGTTTTCGTAAAAGCTCCATGCAATCACCCTCATGTAATGTTATGTTTTGAAAAGATTCCATGTCGGTCTTCTTTAGTATGGCATTGATTTATCGTTTTCATCGACATCGGTTACATCGACATCACCTTCATGCGCTGTCTCGACTTCGAGGTTGATGCCGTAGTTCTCGGCAATCATTTCATAGTCGAAGCAGAGCGCCCAATCAGTGTGAGAGGTTTTGAGCACGGTGTATTGCCCGGAACTGGTGGTCGAAGATACAGTGCTGTCAACCGTATTGGATATGTTCTTGAACTTGACTGACTGTTTGTAACCGATGTATTCCTTAGAATTTTCAAGGTAGAAGCGCAGAGATTCAGTCGGCAACGTGGAGTCACCCATTGATTTGCCATTCTTCTTATAGAGTGGAAAAATGCGCTTCACTAAGAGATAGAGAATAGGTTTTGGCCTTGGGAACACAATTTTATCGGTCATGCCCTTGCCCTTGAACCGCGTCTCATAGATGATGCGGTAGTCTGCCTCAATGAAGATGTCGCCGTTCTGATGGAGGAAGTCAACGACATTCCAGAACGAGGCGATTTCATTGGTCGAGCGGCATTCCTTGTTTTGGCGTACAATGCCATCGACACAGATTTTCAGCATCTCCTTGTAGTCGAAGCCAACGTCAATGACTCCGGATAACGTTCGGAAAATGGATAGCGGAATTATCCAGTTTCGGAATATACGGTCTTCGACGCTTTCGCCCTCGATCGCGGCCAGTATGTCCGCCATCGCGGCGCGGTAGTTGGAAGTGAAATCGACTTCAACTCGTTTTCGGTGTTTGAGGATCTCAAGCACGAGATGGGAGCAGCCTAAATCTCGGATAGCCTTGAGTTCATCAAACTTGCGTTTCGCCTCAAGAGAAAACTCCGATTTGTTGAACGTAAGAAAGAGCAGTCGAGAGAAAATGGCGATGTCAACCGTCGGCATTTCCTGACCGGAAAGAATAACGCCGCAGTCAACTGCCGTTGTCTCGCGTTTTTTGTCTCGGTCCATGTTCATTCGGGTGCGTCCGACTCCGTCATATAGACCCTTGATAAATTCGCGGCGCTGCAACTCGATCGTGTTCTTATACTCATCCACATGTACGAGTGCATTGGCGCATTGCGCCACAGCGTCAGCAAGAGCCGCATCGGTTGCGGAAGAAAGGTTTGGCGGGTCGTTCGAGATGATAAAGAATGCCATCAGCGAGTGTCCCAACTCTGACTTACCGGAACCTTTCGGACCGAATAGATTTAGGATTGGAAAGTTTTTGGTCGTGCTTGTAATGATGTCCTTGAACAGCGTTGCAAGGAAAAAGCAGATGCCAACTTTAGCATTGTCGCCAAAAACTTCAATGAGTTTGTCAGTGTATTTACGGAATGAGATATCGTTGAGCCCGGCATGAACAAACTTGCGCTCGAACTGGAATAGTTTTCGTTCATTACGATATATCTTCGACGCTGACGGGAGATAGAAGTTGCCGAGTTCGCCCAAGCGTACAATTCCAAAGTCATCGACTGGAATCCATTGGCCGTGATATGAAACTCCGTTGCCAAAGGCAAAAAATTCATCGCGCTGCCAACCGAGCTGCGTAATTTCAACAGCGGTCTCGGTCTTCTCATATAGGAAGCCTTTGAGTTTCGTGAGCTGTTCATCCTTTGCTTTCCAGATGAAGTTACCGAAGCCCTCGACACGAAGCTTAAATCGTTGAAGGGAAACAAGGTCTTCCTGTTTCATTTCAATGATTTCTTCCTGTCCGTTGACATTTATGATACGGTAAAGACGCTTCGGGTTTATTTGGTCCTTGATATGGAAAAGAGGCTCCATCGAGAAGTTTGACCATTCGACGGTCTGGCCGTCCTTGTCGAGGGAGAAATAGCAGTGATGCCTCTTGACCAGAGTGTAGTAGGTCCTGGTGCCCTCGCGCTTCGTAAGCAGA
>CAYZFL010000036.1:0-15944 GCA_964477785.1 uncultured Bacteroides sp. | reverse complement strand
CGGTATGGCGGTCGACGCCAACGTGCTTATCTTCGAGCGTACCAAGGAAGAGCTCCGCGCAGGCAAGAACGTCAGAAACGCTCTCTCCGACGGTTACAGCAATGCATTCTCGGCTATCTTTGACTCTAACCTCACATCTATTATTACAGGTGTGATCCTGCTCCTCTTCGGTACAGGTCCTATCAAAGGTTTCGCCACTACCCTTATCATCGGCCTTATCTGCTCGTTCTTCACGGCAGTATACCTCAGCCGCCTCTTCTTCGCATGGCTCCACAAGACCAAAGCTTACTCAAACATGCGCTTCACCACTCCACTCTCGCGTCACATGTTTGAGAATGCCAAAATCAACTTTATCGGCCAGCGCAAGGTAAGCCTCTCAGTGGCTATCCTTCTTGTAGCCATAACCGCCGGTTCACTCGGCCTCCGCGGCCTCAACCAGGGTATCGACTTCTCGGGTGGTCGCAACTACGTTGTGAAATTCGAGAAACCCGTCGACAACACCGCTGTCCAGGCTGCCCTCCAGCCCAAGTTCCCCGGCGCTTCAGTTCAGGTAATTTCTATCGAAAGCTCAAACCAGGTAAGAATCTCTACCAACTATAAGATTGATACATCAAACGACGGCGAGGCTACAGAGCAGGAAATCGTAGATATCCTCTATGACGGCCTCCAGCCCTTCCTCCCCGCAGGCATCACTCCCGAGCAGTTCTCGACCATGGATGCCGAACGCGGTATCATCTCTTCGCAGAAGGTAGGTCCTTCGGTGGCTGACGACATGAAGACCGACGCTTACATCGCAGTCTCAGTCGCCCTCCTCGCAATGTTCCTCTACATCTTGCTGAGGTTCCGCAACGTGGCCTTCTCAATCGGCGCCCTCTCGGCTGTCGCATTCACTGCAGTCATCATCATTGGCTTCTACTCGATTTTCTGGGGCATGCTTCCCTTCGCAATGGAAATCGACCAAACCTTCATCGCCGCAATCCTTACCGTTATCGGTTATCAGATCAACGATACGGTGGTGGTATTCGACCGTGTGCGTGAAAACGTGGGTCTCTATCCCAAGATGCCTTTCGGCGACCTCGTCAACAAGTCGATCAACTCCACCCTCGGCCGTACTATCATGACCTCATGCTCGACCCTCCTCGTGCTGATCTGTATCTTCATCCTCGGCGGCGAGGCTATCCGCAGCTTCACCTTCGCCATGATTGCCGGTGTCGTGTTCGGTACCTTAGCTACTATCTATGTGGCTTCGCCCGTTGCTTACCTCACCCACAATCTTGGTAAGAAGAAAGCTAATCCCGCAATGGCCGCAGCCAAAAAATAAGAGGGAAACATAGGAAAGTTGCCCTTTCCATTCATCCATAGCTCAGATATATACCAAATTATATAGACTGAAAAATAATCAGGGGACCGCGCCGGTGAGGCACGGTCCCCTGTAATTTTTATTGCCGAACTGTCACAATCAATTCACCTTGCCGGTGTGATTTAGCCGGACTTCTTAATCGGCTCTTATTTGACAAGTGTGGCTTCTGAATTTGTTACCGGCGGGTCGTAGGCCTGACTCAGACCGGAGAATCCGGGACGTCCGTTATTTCCGGGGCGTGGCGCACCGCCCGGGCCTGTATTGCCTCCGCCACCGCCTATGTTGATGATGGGTGGAGTAGGACGGTTGCCACCGCCGGGAGGCGGCAGATTCGGCTTGCCTGTAGGCCTTGGTGCCGGTCCGGGCCAGTAACTCGGCCCGAGATAGCCATTCCATCCGTTCCAAATGCCGTTGTAGCCGTTCCATCCCCAGCCGTTATATGAATCGTAGTAACCTAAGGGTAATGTGACGCCGCCGCCAATGTTTACGCCGCCACCGCCTACGCCCACGTTCATATATCCGTCGTCGAGCAGAGCGTCGCAACCGCCCGTTATGGTCACGGTTCCTGCGGCCGCAAGTATTGCAAGCAGCTTAAATATCTTTGTCTTAAGAGGTTTCATGGCTTTGTGCTTGTTATATTTTCCAACACCGGCCGGGGCTTTCACCTGCCCTCATGTCCGCTGTCTTTTAATTTATAACAAACAAAAATCCAAAAAGATGTATCGCAAAAGAGCGTTTATATCAATCCTCCACCTTAGATAACTCTTATCCATCAGATTTCTCTAATAGCCTCCGGATTTTCCTAATCCCTCAGATTACTCTGATTGCTCTTCAGTCTGTGAAACATCAGCCCCACCATTATCAGTGTGGCGATGGTAGAGCAGAGGTCAGAGATAGGGAATGAAAGCCATACGCCCGTTTTGCCAATGAAATCCGGCATGAAATAAAGCAGGGGCACAAGGAAAATCACCTGGCGGCAGAGACTGATGAATATAGATGCTCCAGCGCGGTTTGTGCTCTGGAAAAGGGCTGTCGCCATAATCTGTATGCCCACAGTCCAGAAAGCCCATATCACAAGTCTCAGCGAGTGGCTGGTAACGTCTATAAGCCGCGGGTCACCGTTAAATATGCGGGCGATAATTTCCGGCCATGCGAGAGCGATTAAGGTTCCCACTGCGCCTATGATGGTCGAGGCAGCAACGGCCAGCCCGAATACTCTCTTCAGGCGGTGGAAGAGCCCTGCTCCATAGTTATAGCCCATGATGGGCTGAAGACCCTGACAGATTCCAAGCATGGCCACAACCAGCAGATTGGTATAGGTCACGAATATACCCATCGCGGCAAGGTCGAGGTTGTCGCCGTATTTTCTCAGCGTCTTTACAATCATGATGTTGATCAGGCAGCTTGCGGCGTTGATAAGAGCCGGTGCGGCTCCTAAGGAGACAATTTCCCAGGGAGTGCGCCCGTGCAGACGGTATTCGGCCCGGCGGAAAGAGATTGTAACGTCACGGCGCATGAAATGAGCCACTACAAATATCGCCGATACGGCCATGGAAATGTCGGTCGCTATCGAGGCGCCTTTGATGCCCATGTCCATGCCGAATATCATTATAGGGTCGAGCACTACGTTTGTCACCGCGCCTATAATCATGGTAAACATGGCTCTGCCGGGATAGCCCGATGCACGCATCACGTTGTTGAAGCTGTAAGTGATGTTGGCCAGCAGCATGGCGGGAAGCTGCCACATGAGAAACTGATAAGCATAGGGCAGCGTCACCTCGTCGGCGCCGAACCATATCAGCATCGGTTCCATGAATATGCCGAAGAGGCTCACATATACAAGGCCTATGACTATGGTGAGCACAAGCTCGTTGCCCACGACCCTTTCGGCTCCCTTCATGTCTTTGGCGCCTAAAAGCATTGACAGTCTCGCGGCGGAACCCACGCCTATGAGAACGCCTAAGGCTGTACCCAGACTCATCACGGGAAAGGTGAGGCTGAGGCCGGCTATAGCGTCCGCACCCACGCCCTGACCTATGAACATGCGGTCGATTACGTTGTAGAGGGCCATCACCAGCATGCCGGTTACGGCCGGAAGACTATACTTCCACAGCAGACGTCCCACCGGCATTGTGGCCAGTTCTTCAAGACGTCGGTCTTGCTTAGCTCTGTTTGCGATCTGCGACATTAGGGATTGTGAAAAGAAAGCAGGTGATTATAAATAGCTTGCGCTTAAACAAATTATATATTCTAAATAACTTATACAATTTGGCATGATAGCGGCCTAACGCCGCTCTATAATAAGAGGATGCGGCCCTGAGACTGCATCCTCCGTATTATCATGTGTGCTGAATTTCTTATTTCTGTGCGGGAGCCGAAACTTTGGCGCGCTCTACAAACTTGGTGAAGTCTGTCATGTTCTCGTCGGCGAATACGGGATATTCGTCCACGATGGTCTGATAGCACTCTGCCTCTTTGTCAAACTTATTCTGGGCGCGGTAGATATGGGCCTTCTTGATAAGGATAACGGGAGTGAGCTCAGGATTGTCGTCGGCTGCGTCGAGAGCGTCGTCAAAGGCGTCGAGAGCCTTGTCATAGTCCTTGAGGTTTACATAGCAGTCGCCGAGGAGCGAATACTGACCGGCCTCGATAAGGGGATCCTTGATGGACGCGTCCTTCAGGTAGTCGATGGCGTCCTGATAACGGCCGTTCTGATAGTAGATTATGGCACAGTTGAGCTTGGCGCGCTGGCCTGCATCGTGGCCCATGTTGGCTACCGCCTGATATTTGGTAAGCGCGAGGCTGTCGTTAAGCTCTATCGAGTCTGCTTCGCCTATGGCCTCGTCGGCCTTCTTTGAGTTGCGGTTTGATACAAGGATGTAGATGAGTATCGCTACAACGACGAAGAGGATAAACACCAGTGTCCAGGTGATGAGCTTCTTGTTCCTTTTGAGAGTCTCTACTGCGTTTACTTCGTTTTCGGCTTCCTTGAGCTCTTTCTTGCTTACAAGGGGCTTGCCGTCTGTTTTCTTGTCCATTGGTTGAATAATGTATGGAATGAGGTTTATATTCTGTTTGCTGGGGCAGACCGGGCCGTTTGTTCTGGCTACAGGGAGCGATTTCCTGAATGCCGGACGGTCACAGTCCGCTTTCGAACTGCAAAAATAGCTTTTTTTTCTCAGATATTAAAATATATGCCTGAAATTATGTCATACAAAAGCCCATTTCAGAGCTTTTAGCTCCTTTTTGAGGTAATTTCGCCGTTTTTGATTAACTTTGCACCTTGCAAAAACAGGTGTAGTCCTGTAATGGCCCCGGCGCCGGGACCTAAATGGAGAAAAAACGTAATAATGAAGGTAATGAAATTCGGCGGCACTTCGGTAGGAAGCGCCGAACGTATAAAACATGTGGCTTCGCTCATAACCCGCTGCGGTAATGCCGGGCAGACCGGCGAGGACGATACTCGTGTGGTGGTGCTTTCCGCCATGGCAGGTACCACAAATACCCTTGTGGAGATAGCCGACTATCTGTCGAAGGGCAACTGTCCCGGGGCGCAGGAGACCCTCAACGCCCTTGAGCTCAAATATTCGGCGGTAATCGGTGAGCTTCTCGACACTGAGTCAGGCCGTGAAAAGGCACGCCGGGAGACCGGCAATTCTTTCGGCCTCATACGCAATATCATCGACGGCGATTTCTCGTCGGTGGAAGAGAAGGAGATTCTCGCCCAGGGAGAGCTTATGTCAGTCTCCCTTATGATGTGCTGGCTGGAGGAACAGGGCATAGCCGCCACACGCCTCCCGGCACTCGAATATATGCGCATCGACGAACAGACCGGTGAACCCGACGTGAAATACATCGACTCGCGCCTCGAGCGTCTCATCGACCTCGCTCCCGGTGGCAAGATTTACATCACCGAGGGATATATATGCCGCAACAGCCGCGGAAATATCGACAATCTGCGCCGTGGGGGAAGCGACTATTCGGCTTCGCTCATAGGTGCCTCCCTTGGAGCGGATGTCATCGAGATATGGACAGATATCGACGGCATGCACAACAACGACCCCCGGTTCGTGGAGCGCACTTCGCCCGTCAGCGAGCTCAATTTCGAGGAGGCCGCCGAGCTCGCTTATTTCGGAGCCAAAATTCTGCACCCAAACTGCGTTCTCCCCGCAAAGCTCAATAATATACCCGTAAGACTTCTCAACACCCTCGAGCCTTCCGCCCCGGGTACGCTTATATATAACCGTCCCTCCGACGGCCGCATCAAAGCTGTCGCCGCTAAGGACAATATCACCGCCATTAACATCAAATCGGGCCGCATGCTCCTGGCCTATGGTTTCCTCCATCGCGTTTTCGAAACATTCGACAAATATCACACAGGCATCGATATGATGGCAACTTCGGAAGTGGGTGTGACCGTGACGGTCGACAATACCGACTATCTTTCGCAGATTGTCAGCGACCTCAAGGAATTCGCCACAGTCAACATCGACACCGACATGGTGATAGTCTGTGTGGTGGGCGACCTTGAATGGCACAACTCGGGTATCGAGGCAAAAGCCGTCTCGGCCGTCGGCGACATACCCATCCGCATGATTTCTTATGGCGGCAGCAATTTCAATATCTCTATGCTCATCGACCGCAAAAACAAGGTCGAGGCTCTCAATCGTCTAAGCGATAAGCTTTTCTATGAACAATAAACTAAAATCTGCAATTCTATCCCTTCAGGAGCAGGGCGAAATGCCCACTCCTTTTTATATCTACGACCGCGGGCTCATTGACGAGGCGGTGAAATCACTTAAAAAAGCTTCGGCCGAGAATTTCCCCGACCGTAAGGTGAAAATGCACTACGCCATGAAGGCCAACAACGAGCCTGAAATCATGAAGATGATGCTCGCCGGAGGTCTCGGCATAGATGCCGTCAGCATAGAAGAGGTGGAACATGCCGTTTCGCTTGGCTTCGCTCCCGCTTCCGTCACTTTTGCCGGGGTAGGCAAGACTGTTGACGAAATAAATCTTGCCGCCAATTTGGGCGTGGGCCAGATTGTGGCCGAGTCACTTGAAGAACTCGCAGATATAGACGCCGTTGGCCGCAGCCTCGGCAAGGCAATCCCTGTCGCTCTCAGGATAAATCCCAATATCGACGCACATACCCATAAATTTATCACTACGGGCCTGAACGAAAACAAGTTCGGTCTACCCAAGGAAATGATTCCCGAGGCTTTTGCTTTTTTACGCGGAGCCGAAGGCATAGATTTTGCCGGTCTGCATTTTCATGTGGGCTCGCAGATTATGGATTATGGGGTCTTTACCATGCTCGCAGAGGAGGCTTCGGAAGTTTTCAACGAAATACTGAAAGCCGGTTTTAACCTTCGCACGCTCAGTCTCGGTGGTGGCCTCGGTGTGGACTATGCACGGCCAGATGCCAATCCGGTAGCCGATTTCCGCGCCTGGATGCGCCATACTGCAGCCGGTCTGAAACTGCCGCCTGAGGTTGAACTTCATTTCGAACCCGGTCGTTCGCTCATGGCACAGGCCGGTAATCTTGTCTCCCGAGTGGCGAGAGTTAAGAAGGGTGCATCTAAACGTTTTGTAATAGTCGACGCCGGTTTTACGGCTCTGATACGTCCCGCCTTCTATCAGGCATATCATAAAATCGAAAATATTACGGCTCAGGATTCCGACATTGCCCGCAACTCAGTCTATGATGTCGTGGGCCCTCTCTGTGAGTCGTCAGATGTTTTTGCCGAGAACGTATCCCTCCCTGAAACTCACAAAGACGACCTGCTGGTGTTTCGCTCGGCCGGTGCTTATGGGTCGTCGATGGCCTCTGCCTACAATCTCCGCAGGCTCTACCCCTCAAAGTTTTTCTAAATCCTTTAAATCACAATATAATATAATGGTAAAACATATAGTATCTTTCAAGCTCCAGGGCACTCCTGAGGAAAGACTCGAGGTAGCAAAACAGTTTAAGACGGCACTTGAGGCACTCCCTGAAAAAATAGATGTGCTCCGCTCCATAGAGGTAGGCCTTAATGAAAATCCCGCCGAAGACTGGGACGTGGTGCTCACCGCCATAGTCGACAAGATGGAGGATGTGGCTGTCTATGCCAATCATCCCGCACATGTAGCAGCCGCAGGCCTCCTCAAAGGCCACAGGGAAGCACGCGCCTGCGTCGACTACAACTTCTGATACCCGCCCTTTTACATGACTGAGACCGCTCAGGAATATGAGGCGTAAAACGACCTGAAGGCCTTCTTAGATCCGCTGACGGTAAGCACGTCGCCGGCCTCCACCCTTGCGTCCCCACTCCGGAAGTCATACAACTGCCCGATGTTTTGCTTTATGCCTAAGATATTTGACTTTTCGGTAAGTCTTGTCACGGCAATAAGCGAGAGGTGATGCGCTTTTTCAAGGCCGAGACTCGCGTATGGCACACCTAAGAAACTGTCGGGCGCCTTGAATTTTATTATCACGTTGTCGTCATCTATGGCGAGGGTCTCCACGTCGGCTCCAAGGGCCATTTCATGCACTAAGTCGGCGGCGGCTCGTTGTTCGGGCCTTACGACACGCTCTATCTGAAGTCCCTCCAGTATCGCTTCGTGTAGCGGGTCGATGGCGCGGGCTATGATTTTTCGCATACCCGCCTTGCGAAGCAGGGCCACGGTCTTTACGCTCGCCCCGAAGTTCTCGCCTATCGCCACAATGGCCATGTCGATGTTGTTGAGGGGCAGTATCTGTATGGAACTTTCCTCCGTGGTGTCGGCCACAAACACTGTCGAAACGTAACTTTTTATTTCTTCTACCTTTATCGGATTAATGTCCACGGCCACGACTTCATGTCCGAGATTCGAGAGGTCTATCGCCAGATTGGCGCCGTAGATGCCCAGGCCTATCACAAGATATTTCATAAGGATGGTATTTGAAGTTTGGAAGCTATATTTCAATAATTTATCAGTTCATTATCACGCTTTCTTCCGGCAGATGACCCGAAGCCGATGGCTTGCCCGACGAGAAGAGTCCGCATAGCAGCGAGAGGAATCCCACACGCCCGAAAAACGTAGCCGCGCAGAGTGTGATTTTAGATGCATCGCCAAGTGAGGATGTGATGCCGGTTGAAGAGCCCACGGTAAATACTGCCGAGACGGTTTCAAACAACACCGATTTCACCGGCTTGTCGGGTTCGAAGGCCATGAGCAGCGCGCCGAAGACAAGGAAGCTCACGATTGCAAGCAGTAAAATGGCGAATGCTCGGCTCACAGATTCCGACGATATCCTCCGGTCGTAGGCCATGGGCGCCTTCTCACCTTTGATTACTCCCTTGAGATGTAGGAATATGACTGCCACGGTATTTACCTTGATACCTCCGGCAAACGACTGTGACGCGCCGCCTATCCACATCTGCACCACCACAAGCAGCATGGTGAGCGGCAGAAAACCGCTAATGCTTACCGACTGGAAGCCGGCACTCCTGGGTGTGAGGCTGTTGAAGAGCGACTGCAGCAGCTTCTCCGGCAGGCTGAAAGGAGCAAGGCTGTTGTCATACTCGAGTATGAAAAACAATATGGTGCTCACGGCGAGAATCGACACCGTGGTGACAAGCACGAGTCTTGAGTTGAGGTCGAGCATCCGCGGGGGCATCACGGCGGGCGTGGCTTTGCGTAGCCTTTTAATACCCCGGCGTACCCTGTCCTTGAGCGTCTGCCACAGGTTGATTACGATGGGAAAACCTATTGTGCCCATGAATATCAGCAGAGAAGTCACGGCATAGATGCTCTGGTTGCCGTAGAGCAACTTCGGGTTTGACATACCGTCGGGCAGGCAGGTAAAACCGGCATTGCAATATGAAGATACCGAGTGAAACAAAGCAACGCCCCATTGCTCAAGGGTGGTGAGGCCCATCGACTCGGGTATAGTGAAGTATATCATCACCGCGCCGACTAATTCCACGGCCACTGTAAAGCCTAAAATGCCGAGCATTGTGGGAATGAGAGATCCCATGCTTCGCGAGTAGATGATATCGCGGATGAGCAGCTGGCTGAAGAGCGATGACTTGCCCGTAAACGAGAGGGCGAAAAAGCAGGTCACTGTCATCACTCCTATGGCGCCTATCTGCATCATAATCAGCAATATTGTCAGACCCGATACGGTGAATGTCGAGTCGACTTCCAGCGGGGTCAGACCCGTGATGCTCACAGCCGAGGTGGAAATGAAGAGCGAGTCGATATATGATATGGGATGCACCGTGCAACGCGGGAGCATGAGCAGAAAGCTGCCGACGACTATCACGAAAAGGAAAGAACCGGCGAGCAGCAGGGCCGGATTCGTATGCTTGCCTGGAATGGCCATCACCGCGCGGCAAAGCTCCAGCAGAGAGTAGGTGCCCAGTACCGATATGAGAAAGTAGCGGCTGTACAGCACACTGTCGAGCCACTGTATCCACGGCGCCTCGGGCCTGGGATATATCCACGGCACGACCGAAAGCAGCACAGCAAGGTCCACGATCCATCCTAAGACGGTAAATCTTCTCTTCTTCTGTCTCAGGGCCATGCCGAGCAATATGTTTATGATGAATACGGCCTGGGGAATGTGTAGCAGGAGTCTAAGTTCATGCTCGCGGTCGGCCGTGTGGTCAAAACCTAAGAATGCCGCAGCCCCGCCGAGACAGAGAAACGACATTATCCAGGTCGCGATTTCTGAGACGGAGACCGCCGCCTTTATACCACGCTGATGGAGGCTCCGGTAAATCTGGAACCTCCTTACAAGCATGTTGCGGATATATTTTATTCTTAAAGCGTGCATAATGTGACCGTAGTCTTACGGTAAAACGGCGATGGCCGCATGGCCTTATTATCCCCTGATGAAAACTGCTATTTCTTGAGGGGCGTCAGCGGCGGCAGGGGCGTTTGGGTGATATCGCCTGTCTCGATGGTGTAGACTATCTTGTCCTGAGATGTCTCGAGCACATATTCCTTTGCGTCGCGCGACACATAAAACACATCGTTGAGCACCGTGTTCTCCTCAAGATACTGATAGAGGGCCGGTGGCATGCGGTCGAAAAGAAATACCTGAGGTACGGGCATGCCGTAACCGTTGATACTTGTCCAGTCGCAGTTGCTGTTGAAAGTTATGGCGGGACCGTTTCTGAGCCTCAGGCTATAACCAGAACCGGTTTCAGAGAATGACGAATAGGCCACGCCTGGATAATATTGTGTCACGAAATCATTTATGTCCTGCGGCACTTCGTCCCATTTGTCCATATTGTGGCATGAGGCCAGCAACAGGGTAACAAGGATTCCTATGCCGAGGGAGACGGAGGCTGCGCGTATGGCGAGCAGGCGGTATATCACTCGTTTCATCTTTGTCAGGGGATTTTAGTTGTTTGTCTAATCTTTGATTTTTTAACGCTCAATTCTTAATTATTGTTCAAAACCTCTCCTATATTTAAAACTCGTTAAAAATATTGTTAAATGCTCTCGCTATCAGCTCAAAGCATAAGCGGCCGCTCACAATTTTAGCGCCACGCTTGCTGAAGTCGCGAAAATAGGCTAACTTTGCATAAATATATACTTAACACCCCGGGAATCATCTCATGCCGCATTCTCTGCACAATTATAGTGATTCCTGTAAAACATATAATACAGATGAAAGAAGAAGTAAGCTATGCCGGCCTCACATTTGTGCCCTATATCACAAACGATCGTATCCGCGAGCGCGTCTCGGAAATCGGCCGGGAGATAGTAAAGGACTGCGGCGACAAGACACCTCTCTTCCTGGTGGTGCTCAACGGCGCGTTCCCATTTGCCTCCGACCTTTTCCGTGCCGTGGAAGACATCGACGCCGAAATCACTTTCCTGCGCCTCAAAAGCTATGAGGGCACACAGACCACCGGCAACGTTAAGCAGGTGCTCGGCCTCAACGAGGATATCGCAGGCCGCACGGTGATTATCGTCGAGGACATAGTAGACACGGGTAACACTATCTTCAATCTCGTCAACAACCTCGAGGAGCGTCATCCCGCCGAGATTAAAATCGCAACCCTCCTCTTCAAGCCCGAAGCCCTTCAGAAACCGGTGAAACCCGACTATGTGGGCTTTGAGATTCCCTCGAAATTCATCGTGGGCTACGGTCTCGACCTCAACGGTCTTGCCCGCAACCTCAACGACATTTATATTCTCAAAGAAGAAAAGAAGGACTGAGTCCTTACACACAATTTAATCTGCGACATAAGACATGTTTAATATTGTAATTTTCGGTGCTCCGGGCAGCGGCAAAGGCACCCAGAGCGAAAAACTGATTAACAAATATCATCTGCACCATATCTCCACCGGCGACGTGCTCCGCGACCATATCGCACGCGGCACAGAGCTTGGTAAGATTGCCGATTCATATATCTCAAAAGGCCAGCTAATTCCCGACGAGCTGATGATTAAAGTTCTCGGGCACGAGCTCGAAAAGGACGTGGTGAAGCAGAGCAAAGGCGTGATCTTCGACGGTTTTCCCCGCACAATCCCCCAGGCCGAGGCTCTCAAGAAGCTCCTGCAGTCTAAATCGCAGGACCTCCACGCCGTGGTAGGTCTCGAAGTAGACGAGGACAAGCTCATCGAGCGCATGATCAACCGTGGCAAGCAGTCGGGCCGCAGTGACGACAATATCGACACCATCAAGAATCGTCTCGACGTTTACCACAATCAGACAAGCCCACTCCGCGACTATTATCAGAAGGAAGGCCGTTATCATAAGATTAACGGCAACAGCGACGTCGACACCATTTTCGGCGAGATCGCAAAAGAATTAGATCCTCTGATTGGAGACTGAGACTCCGTCTGCCGGGTTCCTGACAGTAATGCAGGGCCATCGTGAACGCATTGGCCCTGTGAAGTGTTAAATTAATGACTATAAACAGATTTACATTATGAGCGTATATTTCCCATTTTTTTCAAACCGTCAGGTACCCGACGCATACGAGGCGCCGGAAGATGTTTTCAAGGCCTTTCTCGACCATTACGGCGAGATTCAGGAGATTTATCAGCGCTCATTCTACGATAATTTCAACATCACTGCGCTGAGCGACTATTCAACCGGCAACAGCCTCACTTACGGGCAACTGGCCGCCAAGATAGCCACCGTGCAGCTGTTTTTTGAAAAGGCTGGCGTGAGACCGGGCGATCATGTCGCCATCATTGGCCGCAACTCGTCCCATTGGGTCACCGTTTTCATGGCCACAATTCTCTACGGTGCCGTGGCAGTGCCAATCCTCAACGAATTCAGTCCCGCCGACCTCATCAATCTGGTAAATCATTCCGACGCTTCGGCTCTCTTTATCGATGCCCGCAACTGGAAGAATCTCAGTTTCGACGATATGCCGGCCCTGCGCTTCGCCACGGCTCTCGACGACTATACCATCCTGGGCGAGCGTGAAATCGAAGGCTGGCCTCCTCTGCCAAAGCAAGGCGAGGACGGCGAGCCGGGCTATTCCAGTATCGCCGACCTGGCCGAAAAGGTTGTGGGAGAGATGGACGTGCGTTATCCCTAC
Organism: uncultured Bacteroides sp.; assembly: GCA_964477785.1. Classification (GTDB taxonomy): domain Bacteria; phylum Bacteroidota; class Bacteroidia; order Bacteroidales; family Muribaculaceae; genus CAG-873. Next base: position 3,047 of record CAYZFL010000036.1, on the reverse strand, counting down.
GGCTTCCGTCAGAGCGACATCTATTATCCCCGCCGCGACCCGGAGAGCGTCTGCGTAATCAATTATACCTCCGGTACTTCCGGCTTCTCAAAGGGTGTGATGCTAACCTTCCGCAACCTTTGGGGCAACATAGTATTCGGTCTCAACGCCGGGCTGCACTACCGCGGCTCCCGAGTGCTCTCCTTCCTGCCGCTGGCCCATGCCTACGGCTGTTCCTTCGACATGCTACTGCCTCTTGCCGCCGGCACGCACATCACCCTTCTCGGCGCTCTGCCGTCGCCTACTGTCCTCATAAAGGCCATGGGCGAGGTAAGGCCTTCGCTCGTGCTCTGCGTGCCTCTGGTGCTTGAGAAAATCTACCGCAAGATGATTGTGCCCATGATTTCAAAGCCGCCGGTAAGATGGGTGCTCGCCGTGCCTATGCTCGACAAGGCCGTCTACGGACGCATACGCTCCAAGCTCGTTGAGGCATTTGGCGGCGAGTTCGAGGAAGTAATCGTTGGCGGCGCGGCTCTAAACCAGGAGGTCGAGGATTTCCTCCACCGCATCCGATTCCCCTTCACCGTAGGTTACGGCATGACCGAATGTGGCCCTCTCATCAGCTACTCGCCCTGGCGCTCGTTTGTGCCCGGCAGTTGTGGCCGCGCCCTCAAGGGCATGATGAAAGCCAAGCTCGGCAAGCCCGGCAATGATCACGGAAATGTTTTCTCCGAGGCCGACGAGGGTGAGATTCTCGTAAAGGGCATCAACGTGATGAAAGGTTATTATAAGAATCCCGAAGCGACCGCCGAGGCTATCGACCAGGACGGCTGGCTCCATACCGGCGACATGGGCCTTCTCGCACCGCCCGACAATCGCACAATCTTCATCCGTGGCCGATATAAGAGCATGATTCTGAGGCCTAACGGACAGAATATCTATCCCGAGGAAATCGAGGCCAAGCTCGACAATATGCCATACGTGGGCGAAAGCGTCGTGCTCGAGCGCGAAGGCAAGCTCGTGGCACTTATCTATCCCGATACGGAGGCTGTCGAGAACGATAATATCTCGCCCGAAGAACTGCGCCGTTATATGGACGGTAACCTCGCCGAGCTAAACCGTGTGGTCGCAGCTTACGAGCGTGTGGCTTCATACGAATTCGTCGAGCGCGAGTTTGAGAAGACCCCAAAGCGCTCAATCAAGCGTTTTATGTATAATTGATGATTCTTATCGCCGCTCTTTCCGAGTCATTTTTCTTGCCGACGATTCGCGCATTTCAGGCAAATGCCAGTGCCAGCGCAACGCGCCGAAACGTAGAAACAGTATGGTTGCCGTGCAGCTGATTTGCTGTATGCCCAAAGGTAATCCCAACTCCGCACATATCCAGTATACAATGCCGCCGGCAAGACAGGCTGTGGCATAGATGTCCTTGCTGAAAAACAATGGCGTCTCGTTGAGGAATACGTCTCGCATTACCCCGCCGAAAGCTCCCGTTATCATACCCATTATCACCGCGACCCAAAAGGGATAATCGGCGATTATGGTTTTCTGTATGCCCGTGATGGCGAAGAGCGCGAGACCCACTGCGTCAAACATAAACAGCAGACGCGAATCCGATGTCAGCACCCTCTTGAATACCAGCACGATAAAGAAAGATATACCGGTTACGGCAAGATAAAGCCAGGTCTGCATCCAGAATACCGGTATGCCCAGCAGAAGGTCGCGGATTGTTCCGCCGCCGATGGCCGTTACAACGCCTATGGTATAGGCTCCGAACCAGTCGAAATGTTTCTTTGCGGCGAGTCTTATGCCGCTTATGCCGAATGCAAGCGTGCCCAGCACCTCGATGATGAAGAGTATCGTGTTTTCAAGCATATAGAATGTGGGTAAAAAAATCTGTACCGCGATTCACTCTTTATGAGTCACGATACAGATTTAAGGTTTTAAATTCTAAGCCTCTAAAGGCTCCTTCTAAATTCTTGGTCTTATATAAGTTCCGGCACTGAGGTAGATTCAGGCTGGTAGGTTTCAGATTGTGCCTTACCCCCGTTTTCAATTATATGCCGTGCCGGGCCTACTGAAGTTTAAAGTCCCCGTCCGTGGCAGTTTTTGTATTTCTTGCCCGAACCGCAGGGGCATGGGTCGTTGCGGCCGATCTTGGGACCCGCCTTGATGGGCTGGGTTACCTGTTGTTCGCCCTGACGTGCCGAGGCTGCCTTACGCTGTTCCTCTTCGCCGGGAAGCGAGGGCTTGTTGGTGTTGTAGTTGTAGGTATGCTTCATATCGGGAGCGGCCTGTTTCACCTCGGGACGGCGCTGGGGCTGCTCCTGTGCCTCCTGACCCTCGTTCTGCTGATTCTGCTGGGGAGCGGCCTCGCGAACGGGTATCTGGGCACGCATGAGTGCCGAAAGAGCCTTCGTGTTGAGGTTGTTGAGCATCGCCTCGAAGAGATGGAACGACTCTACCTTGTAGATTACCAGCGGGTCTTTCTGCTCGTAGGAGGCATTCTGTACCGATTGTCTCAGCTGGTCGAGCTCGCGGAGATGTTCTTTCCAGAGCTCGTCGATTGTCACCAGAAGCAGGGCCTTCTGCCATTCCTTCACGATGTTGGAGCAGTGGCTTTCGTATGCTTCCTTAAGCTCGATGCGCAGGTTGAAAACCTTGGTGCCGTCGGTGATGGGCACGATGATTTTGCCCTGGTACTGGTCGGTCTCCACAATCTGTTTGATTACAGGCCAGGCCACTTCCCTGATGCGCTCGTTGCGGCGGTCCATGGCGGCCATGGCGTCGTTGCGCAGGCGCTCTATCTTCTCCTCGCGGGTGAGGTTCATGTATTCCTTCTCTGAGTAGGGAAGCTCCACGGCCAGCACCTTGAAGGCCTCGAGTGCCAGTTCGGCATAGTCGTTGGGCTGCTCGTAGGTAAGTATCATGTTTTCCACCACATCATATACCATGTTGGCGATATCGATGCCTATGCGCTCGCCGAGGAGGGCATGGTGACGGCGTGTGTAGATGTAGGTACGCTGTTTGTTCATCACGTCGTCATACTCGAGCAGACGCTTACGGAT
>CAYZFL010000035.1:0-16347 GCA_964477785.1 uncultured Bacteroides sp. | reverse complement strand
CGAGAACGCGGCCGTCGACAACGTTTTTGAGCTTGGTGCGCATGAAAGTGTTGCCTTTGCCGGGTTTAACGTGGAGGAATTCGATTACGAAATAGAGCTGGTTGTCCATGCGGATGCAAGTGCCGTTTTTGATGTCTTGAGCGTTAATCATATCTTGTTGTTTTTGTTACGGGTGCAAAATTAGTTATTTTCAGTAAAATGACAAAAAAATTATTTACGGAACGAGGCCGGGAGGAGGAGGTAGTTTTTGCGGTCTTTGGCCGGGATGCGGTTGTCGGGCACGCCTTTGAGCAGGTTGTAGTAGAGGCGTGGATTGTTGATGAGCCCGAGGGCGCGGGTATAGACAGGATTGAGCGGATTGACGGCGCGGGAATAGTTGCCGTTTTTATACATATCGCTCATTATGAGACCTTTGAGGATGGCACGAATCATGGGCTGCGAGCGTTTCCATGATTTTTCGTTGTATTTCACCGAATCGGCCCCGGCAAAGGCGATGAGATCGCGCTCCATGTCGGGAGTGACCTCGAATTTCTCCATAAACAGGTCTTCGTCGGGATATTTCTCGAGCAACGACTTGCGGTTTTTGTCGAGCGTGGAGAGCACATAGCGGTTGAGGCTGCCCTTAGCCACCATGTCGCGATAGTAGTCGGAATAATAAGTTGTGTCGGCGGGAACGAAGAGGTCGGGGAGTATACCGCCTCCGCCATAGACGGTACGGCTGTTGTTAAGGGTGAAGTATGCGAGGGAATCGGCCACATGGATGCTGTCGGGAGTCCAAAGCTCGCCGCTGTTGTAGCGTGTGAGGAGGTCGAGGTAGTATTCCTCGCCCCGGCCTTTCTCATATGGTTTCTGCACGAGACGGCCCGAGGGAGTATAATATTTGGCTACGGTAAGGCGTATCATGGAGCCGTCGGGGAAGGGGAAGGGACGCTGCACGAGGCCCTTGCCGAAAGAACGGCGACCGGCCACAAGACCGCGGTCGTTGTCCTGAATCGCACCGGCAAAGATTTCGGAAGCCGAGGCCGAATACTGGTCGAGGAGAACGACGAGGGGAAGGTCCTGCCAGCGACCGGGCTTCTCGACATTGAAGTACATGGGCTTGCTGTGGAGGCCCTTTGTATAGACCACGGGGGTGCCTTTGGGCATGAAGAGGGATGCGAGGCCTACCGCTGCGCCGAGATAGCCGCCGCCATTGTTCTGCAGGTCGATGATCACGCGCTTCATGCCTTTTGCCTTAAGCTTGGCGAGGGCCTCGTCGACTTCTCTGGGGGTATCCTCGGCGAAACGGGTCACCGAGATGTAACCGGTCTCGGGGTCGGCCATGTAGCTGGAGCTGACCGAGTAGAGGGGGATATCGTCGCGGATGAGGTTGAATTCGAGGAGCTGGGGGTTGTTGCCTCGCTTTACCATGAGCTTGACCTTGCTGCCCTTGGGACCGCGTAGGGCCTTGAAGATTTTTGCCTGCGAGAGCTTGCGGCCGGCGATTATGGTGTCGTTGGCGCTGATGATGCGGTCACCTGCGATGATACCCGCCTTCTCCGAGGGGCCGCCGATGGTTGTCTGGATTACGTAGACCGTGTCGGTGCCCATGTTGAACTGCACGCCGATGCCGGAGAACTTGCCTTCGAGCGGCTGGGTGAGCTCCTTGGTTTCCTCGGGAGTGGAGTATGACGAATGGGGGTCGAGGGTCTTGAGCATCGCCTTGATAGCTTCCTGGGTGAGGGTGTCGCCGTTGACCTCCTCCACATAATACTGGTTGATTATGGCGGAGGCCATGCGGAGTTTCTGGTCGGAGGTCAGATTCATTGGGCCCTGACCTCGGCCGGGAAGACAGAGCACGAGGGCGATGACGGCGAGAACGCCGCAGCCCAGCAGACGGCCACGGAGACCGTTGCGGGCCTTATTCTTTGGGTTTGATGAATTTTTCATTTCTTTAATGAGGAGATTATAAAGTTTTTGGGTAAGAATTGAGAAATATCGTGGTTATAGGAGAAAAGCTCGCGGACTACCGACGAGGATACGTCGCCGAGAGCGGGAGAGGCGAAGAGGATTACAGTGTCGATGCCGGAAATGGCGCGGTTGACGGCTGCCATCTCGCGCTCGTATTCATAATCCTTGACCGAACGGACGGAACGTAGCAGCAGACCGGCGCCGGCTTCGCGGGCGACCTCGGTGATGAGGCGTGAGCTGACGGAGACGGTGACCCCGGGCGCATCTTTATAATATGCGCGAATGTCGGCTGCACGGTCCCGGGGAGAGCCGAAAGGCGATGCGGAGGCAGGCTTGAGGGCGTTGACGCCTATGCATATCTCAACCTCGCCGAAAAGGGCGAGACCCCGGCGCACGATATCGTCGTGGCCTGTGGTGAAGGGATTGAAACTGCCGGGAAATAATGCTTTCATTTTTAATAGTTTTTGTCGCTGAGTGCGTGTCAGGCGCGGCCTGCCCCCTACCGGGCGTCGGCCGTAAGGTCTTCGGGACGGTCTTCCTCGATGATAAGGTTGTCGATGATGAAGGTCTGGCGCTCCATGGTGTTTTTGCCCATGTAGAAGTCGAGCAGGAGGTCGACGCCGTCGTCTTTGGTGAGGCGCACGCGGTCGAGGCGAATGTTCTCGCCGATAAAGTCGGCGAATTCCTCGGGAGAAATCTCTCCGAGGCCTTTGAATCGGGTGATTTCGGCGTTCTCGCCCAGCGAGGCTATGGCGCGGAGACGCTCTTCCTCGGTATAGCAGTAGATGGCTTCCATGCCTTTGGTTTCGGACTCGCCTTTGTCCTTCTTGCGGGACGCGGACTTGCGGCGGGAGGTGCGCTTGTCGCGGACCCTGAAGAGCGGAGTCTGCAGCACGTATACATGGCCTTTCTTTATAAGGTCGGGGAAGAATTTGAGGAAGAAGGTGATGAGCAGCAGGCGTATGTGCATGCCGTCGACATCGGCATCGGTGGCGATTATCACATTGTTGTAGCGCAGGCCGTCGATACCGTCCTCAAGGTTGAGGGCCGCGAGAAGTAGGTTGAACTCCTCGTTCTCATACAGCACTTTCTGCGTTGCGGCATAGGTGTTGAGGGGCTTGCCCTTGAGGGCGAAGACCGCCTGGGTCTCGACGTCGCGGATTTTTGTCATCGAGCCGGCCGCCGAGTCTCCCTCGGTGAGGAAAATCGATGAGGCGAGCTTCTTTTCCTCGTCGCCACGGGTGTCGTTGAGGTGTACGCGGCAGTCGAGTAGCTTGCGGTTGTTGAAGTTTGACTTCTTCGACATCTCGCGGGCCTTCTTTGCCACTCCGGCCATTGCCTTGCGTCCGCGCTCGCTCTCCTGAATCTTTTTCTGCATCACCTCGGCTGTCTCGGGGTTGCGGTGGAGATAGTTGTCGAGCTCACGCTTGATGAAGTCTCCCACGAACTTGGCCACCGTGGGGCCTCCGGGCGACACCTCGCGGCTGCCGAGCTTGGTTTTGGTCTGAGACTCGAATTCAGGCTCCTCTACCTTCACGGCCACAGCGGCTACCATGCCGTTGCGTATGTCGGAGTAATCGAAATTCTTGCCGTAGAAGTCTCTGATTGTTCTGGAGACCGACTCCTTGAAGGCAGTGAGGTGAGTTCCGCCCTGGGTTGTGTGCTGGCCGTTGACGAAGCTGTAGTATTCCTCGCCGTACTGGGCCGTATGGGTTATGACCGCCTCGATATCGTCGCCCTTGAGATGGATGGGCGGGTAGAGGGGTTCTTTGGTGATGTTCTGTGCCAAAAGGTCGAGCAGACCGTTCTTAGACTGCATCCTGCGGCCGTTGAAAACGATTGTGAGGCCGGGGTTAAGGAAGGTGTAGTTTTTGAGCATCGCCACCACAAACTCCTCGCGGAAGCGGTAGTCGCGGAAGAGCGTTGGGTCGGGCACGAAATGCACCATAGTGCCGTTTTTCTCCTTTGTGTCCGCGAGGGGACAGTCATCGGTAATCTGGGCACGCGAAAAGACGGTGCGCTTGGTCTTGCCGTCGCGGAAAGAGGCTATCTCAAACTCGGTGCTGAGGGCGTTGACGGCCTTTATGCCCACGCCGTTGAGGCCGACCGATTTTTTGAAGACTGCGGTGTCGTATTTGGCGCCGGTGTTCATCTTCGAGGCCACGAGAGTCACGGAGCCGAGTGGCACGCCACGGCCGAAGTCGCGCACCGTGGCGCCGTATTCGTCGAGGTCGACATAAATCTGCCGGCCGAAACCCATCATGAACTCGTCGATGGAGTTGTCGAGCACTTCCTTGAGCAGCACGTATATGCCGTCGTCGGGGTTTGAGCCATCGCCGAGCTTGCCAATGTACATGCCGGGGCGCCGGCGTATATGGGTGTACCAGTCGAGCGAGCGGATATTATCCTCGGTATAGACCCCCGCCCCGGCATCTGAAGCCGGAGCATCTGCAAGAGGCTTGATTTCCCCTGTCACGGGGGCGGAATTTTTATCGTAATCAGCAGTGGTATCAGTCATAGCCTACAAAGTTAATATTTTTTTTTCAAACAAGGAGAAAGAAAATGGCGCTTATAAAATCGCTGTAGGCCTACAGACGATGTGATACGCTTGCTCCTGCGTCTCCGCAGACGTTCACGTCGAGAGGCTCGCCCGTAGCCATGTCAAGATAGGACTTGAAACTCCGGTGCCCGCACCGTGGGCAGATACTTCTCCGGCTACTGAGCGAAAAACGTTTAGTATCGTATGTCATTGTCAATGTCTGATTTGTAGTTGAATTTATTTTAATTGTTACATCGCCGAATGTTGGTAACCGGTGGAGTGTTTCCCGTTACCGGAGGCGGGTAACAGTGGGTAACGTTACCTTGTTACCGGCGTTGGGAAACGGAAAACGTTGTCAATCGTCAGATGCGCTGTCTTTTGAGGATTTTGTTTATTCGAAGTGCGAGGTGGAGGTAAATCTCGGTTGTGGCAATCTATTCATGGCCGGGCAACTGCTGAATGGCACATGACAGAATTAGTATCGTGTCGAATGTTATCCGCAACACGTGCCGTCCCGGTGGTAGGGGGCAAACGGCTGTCTGAGGTGCAGTATCCGCAGTCATGGCCTATATGTAAATATTTTTCAAACAAGGAGAAAGAAATAAGACAGTCACATGAATAGACAAAACGCCAAAAGTAATACAATTTTACAGAAGTTAATAGTTAATCTATTTCTCAATAAAACAACTATCATCCAGCGAGAATTTTTACAAATAAAAAAATATTTCTGCAAATTTTAAAAAAAAATTCTATTTTTGGTTGCATTTCATTTGTATTTGTTATATATTTGCAGGCGTAAGATCTAGGCCTAGATTTCTACAGCTATTTAACAACCATCAAAAAAGCCTTAAAGTATGAAAAAAGTCATTATCTCGGCGCTTTTAATGCTAAGCGCATCTTTCGCAGCATCGGCAGGTGATGATGTAAGCGTCACTCTTCCAGCTAACGGATATTTCGTAACAAGTTGTGGATATACCACTTATACAGTTCCTCCGGGCACTTATTTTGATTCATATGAAGATATGATTGAATCGTATAATGAAATCAATCAACATTATTGTGGAAAGCCCAATGGCTGGCAAATAGCATATAACTATCAGTTCTGGGACGCCTATACTTTAATTTATTTAGGCATAGATTTTAACCCCACAGTGTGACCAAGCCCTTATCATCCATAGAATAAAAACGCATAAACTAATGAACCGCAAATTATTCTTTATACTTTTCTTTCTCACATTTCTTTTTAGTTACATATGTTCCCCTTGTCTTTCTGCCCAACGCTCTTTGACAGGGACGTATGAGAAACTGGATGATGCCAAGTATGGCTTTGAGTATGTAATCTACGAAAACGACAAGGAGCTCAACGACAATATACAAAAGCATTTCAAACTTTTAGTCGGAGACAAATACCTGTGTTTTTGCGATGCCCGAAAGTATCAGGGAGACTCCATATTCAGCAAACCGGAAGCAAAGAAACTGACACAACAGGAAGGGTTTGCAATAGCTATGCGTTATTATTCAGGAACTTATCCGGAAATTTTTTATGTAAACCTCAATGATTCAACCTACGAATATCTGACACGTAGCGGAGAATACATCGGTTACAAAGACAAACTTCCGAAACTCAAATGGGAATTGCTTGACACAGTTCTTGTCAATCCGGCCAATTACCCGGGCATGACATTAAAAAAGGCCAAAACAAACTTTGGCGGCCGCACATGGTATGCATGGTATAACCCTAATATATCTCTACCATACGGGCCGTACTTTTTCGGTGGACTTCCCGGTCTGATTTTCAGTCTATGGGATGAAAACAAAGATTTCCTAATAGGACTATTGCCGAGATTTGACCTGAAAGTCGACAATATTCAGAAAAGCACAAAATTCAGAGTTATGCTACCTCGCGATAAATTTTACAAAACGCTTTGGCGTAACTATAAGGAAGGAGGTCTCGGAGAGTCACTGTCAGCTTCAGGCATGGTACCTTCAAATGCTCCGAAAAACAAGCCAAGACGCCTTCATTATGTTCCTCTGATTAAATAAAACTTTCTGTATTAAAAAAATCCGGGAATATGCCGGCTTTGGTATCGGTATATTTCCGGATTTCTAATACCCCTCGTATCATGACCATAAAATCCGACCTAATAAACGGGATAGCAGCCTTTATCCTGATTTCGCTGACTTGCCTGCCGGGTGCTACCAAAAGTTCCGGTTATCAGGCCGGAGAGCCTGTATTTTATACCGGCACGGTTACCGATACCAAGAACAAGCCCATGGAAAATGTTGTAGTGAAGGCTATTACGAGAAAAGGCGATATAGTGTCATACTGCCTCTCAAACCGCAATGGCCGCTTCCGTCTGTCTATAAACGACGGAAAGAAAGCCGACAGCATCCAGGCGAGCCTCATGGGCTATGAAAGCGTGAGCCGCCCTATTGGCGCGCCGGGCAACAAGGGCGTGTTCAGGCTTCAGGAGAACCCCAGGCTCCTCAGGGAAGTGCTCATCAAATCACCCTGGGCTTACAAGCGCGGCGACACGCTGGTGTATAACGTCGACTCACTGATAAGCAAAAGCGACGTGGCTATCGAAGACGTAATCAAAAAAATTCCCGGAGTGCAGGTTCACGGCAACGGCCAGATTCTGTATCAGGGAAAGCCCATCAATAAATTCTATATCGAAAACGCCGACCTTCTCGAAGGCCGCTACACACTCGCCACAAGAAACATAGCCGCCAAAGACGTCAGTTCGGTAAGTATTTATGAAAACCATCAGCCCATAAAGGCGCTGGAGGATCTTGTGTCGAGCGACGAAGCGGCGCTCAACATCAAGCTCAAGGCCGAGCGGCTGCTGCGCCCGGTGGGGCATGTAAAGTTAGGCGCCGGCGGTGAGAAAGACCGTTTTAACGGCCTGGCCGAGGTGTTCGGCCTCTCCGTTTCTCCAAAAATGCAGATTTTGGGCAATTTTCAGTTCAACAACTCGGGCAAACGAAGTCTGGATTTCCTTACCTCCCACTACGGCGGCATGCTTTTCCGGGAGCCTGCCGCAGCCTCTGTGGGTTCTTCTCCCGCAGCCGCTCCTCCCTTTGACCAATCGTCTTATAAAAAGGGCAATTCGGCCATCGCCTCGCTGAACTTTCTGACAAGGCATTCGCCCGTAAGACAGACAAGAGCCAATATCGACGCTTACAACAACACCGGTGACTACAGCGGCTCAACCGTCACCACATACCGCACACCCGAGAGCGACGCCGACCGGGAGACCGTGATCTCTAACGCCTTCAACAGCCACTCCAGGAAAAGCTCGGTCACTGCCGCAGTCAACTATACCATAAACGACAAGACGCTTTATCTCGACAATAAACTATATGGCGGTGTGGACTATGATAAAAACCTGACGCACGTATATACCGACAGACATATTCCCCAGTATATTAACCGGAATCTTTACAAGGCCGGGAACACCCTCTATTTCACCGTGAGAAAAGGCATGAGAGCCTTCACTATCAGTTCTGTCACATTATTTTCGAGCTCGCCGCGCTCGCGTCTGAGAGCCTTTGAGGCCGAACCGGCCGAACCGGCCGAAAACGGCTATTCTACGGAAAACATCATCTTCAACCAGCTCACCAAAGGCAGTCTCGTCTACAATAAGGAAAGCACATCTTTCCAGACAGTACTCTTCTCCTGCCTCAGTGCCGGCGTAAATCTCCAGTTCGAGGCCGAATACCAGACCTTCAATTCCGCCGACCGAACCACTGCCGAAGGCCCCTTTGTGACCGGCAATAATCTAAGCGGCACACAGATTATGCTCTCCGCCGCGCCTTATATAGGCTGGACCTCAAAAGGTGGCAAATTCGACACCCGCCTCACGGTGCCTTTCACTCAGCACTTCAACAGCTACAAAAACAGCCCCGGCGATATCGACCGCCGGAGCACGCCATTCACTCCCGGCATAAGACTAAACATAAGGTGGCTGCCTTATAAATTCCATACACTTTTACTCAAAGCCTCGGCAAGCAGTGCGCTTTCAGGCTTCAACAGCTTTATAACCGGGCCTCTCTATTTCGACTACCGCTCCTTCGGCGCCATGGGTTCCGGATTTGACAGCCGCAGAAAATTCACATCTGTCGGTGCCGACTATACATACAAACGCGTGCTCGCCGGATTCAACCTCAATGTTTCTTACAACTACTCCCGCAACAGCAGCGACCGCCTGCGCACAGTCAATGTATCTCCCGACGAAACCGTTACCGGATATTCCGACTCCAAGTCAATTTCATTCTCGCACATAGTCAACACCCGGATAAACAAAGTATTCCGCGGCACCGGCATACACACGGGTGCTGAAATCTCGGCTCGGTTCTCCACCTCCAGAATGAGCCTGCAGAGCAGAATATTCGATGCCAAAAACACCGGACTCACCATTATGCCCTTCCTGAGACTGCCGATAGTGAAAAACATACTTGAAACCTCGTCGACATTCAGCTACAACACAAACATACAGCGCAGCGGCGAGGCCGGGCGCATAACAAGCGATAACTATAGCTTCCAAGAGACAGTGTATTTCACTCCCGGCGAGAAATTCACGAGTTCGATTGATTTCCGCTACACCGACAGCGAGATAGGCCCTGACGATCGCAAACGGGACGCCTTCCTCGACATGAATTTCAACTACAAACTCAACCGGGGCGTAGAACTCGGCCTTTCACTGGAAAATCTCACCAACAGGCGTGAATACACCATCACCGGTTTCAGCGACGCCCAGACCATCACAGTCTCCAATCCCCTTCGCGGCATCCGCGCCCTCGCAACCGTAAAGATTTCGTATTGAGAATTCTTATTGTCTGAGGGCTGACATTTTCATGGAATTATCTTTTGAGAGACGATCCAATTGATAAAAATTGGGCGTAGATGTAATTTTTTGTGTAATTTTGCGTCTAAGGATATAAAGCGTTTGAATTTATAGCTGTTTAGATTTAAACGACTCCAAGAAATCATTAGCTAATAAGATGAATATACTCGAAGCCAATCACATCACCAAGAGGTTTACGGGTCACACGGCGCTCGACGACGTGAGCCTTGCCATACCCGAGGGAAAGGTTTACGGTCTGCTGGGGCCCAACGGCGCCGGTAAGACCACTATGATAAGGATCATCAACCATATCACGGCTCCCGACGAGGGCGAAGTGCTGCTCAACGGTCACCGGCTCGTCGCAGAAGACGTGAAATCGATAGGCTATCTGCCCGAAGAACGCGGTCTTTACAAGAAGATGAAAGTAGGCGAGCAGGCCATGTTTTTCGCCCGTCTCAAAGGTCTCGACAAAGCAGAGGCCAGGAAGTCGCTCGACGAGTGGTTTCAGAAGCTGGAAATAACCTCGTGGTGGGACAAAAAAATCGAGGAGCTGTCGAAGGGCATGGCGCAGAAAGTGCAGTTTATCATCACCGTGCTTCACAGGCCCAGGCTGCTGATATTCGACGAGCCATTCTCGGGCTTCGATCCCATAAACGCCAACGTGCTGAAACGCGAGATACTCGAGCTTCGCGACCAGGGCGCCACGGTAATATTCTCGACCCACAATATGTCATCGGTGGAAGAGCTCTGCGACAATATCACGCTGATAAACAAGTCGAAAAACATACTCACCGGCTCTGTAAGGGAACTTAAAAAAGAATTTTCCGACAACACCTACGAGTTTACCTTCCGCGGCGATGTGGAGACACTGACCGCAGCCGCCGGCAACATGGCCCGCACTGCCACGCCTCCTGAGAACCTGGGCGAGGGACTAAAGAAAATCACCTTCTCGCTCAGCGAACCCGACACGCTCAAACCGCTCATCGCCGCCGCCAACCAGGCTGTGGACCTGCGCTCGTTCTCGGAAGTATTGCCCTCGATGGACGATATCTTCATCAAGAGTGTAAGCCGCTACAACGCCGAGCACCGGAGCTGATTATCCGGCTGTTCAGAGCCTAAAAGGTCAAGGCAGACAAAACATATAAAAGTCAAAAATTCAGGCAATTATGCTTTCACTTATAATAAAACGCGAATATTTTTCAAGAGTAAAGCGCAAGAGCTTTATAATCACCACCATACTGATGCCGTTGCTCATGGTGGCACTGATGCTTCTGCCGGCGGCGATTGCCATGTTCTCCGGCACGGAGACCAAAACAGTAGAGGTAGTGGATCACACCGGCTACATCGCCGGCATGTTACAGCCCAGTGAAGACGCGGATTTCAAAATTACCGACAGGACGGCAGAAAGCCTCAAGCAGGACGAGAATGTAGAGGCCATACTTGTAATAGGCTCAAACATAGTCAAGAATCCGACGGATGTGAAACTCCTGACCCGCGGCGCGCCCTCAATGTCGCTTGAAAAGAACATAACCAATCAGCTGGCCGACATAATCGAGAGCATCAGGCTCAAGGAATACAATATAGAGAATCTGTCGGAAATCATGGCCCAGGTAAAGGCCGACGTGAGAATCGACACCATAAGGGTGGACGGCCAGGAAGACCGCGCCACATCGTCGATGCTAAGCTATATCACGGGTCTGGGTATGTCGTTCCTGCTCTATATGTTCATATTGCTATACGGGCAGATGGTGATGTCGTCGATAATCGAGGAAAAGAGCAACCGCGTGCTTGAGATAGTGGTATCGTCTATCGATCCCAAGTCGCTGATGATGGGCAAAATACTGGGCGTGGGCCTCGTGGCTTTGACGCAGATACTCATCTGGGCGCTGATAATATGCTCGTTCACCCTGCTGATAATGCCTTCGATGATGTCGGGCATCACCGGCGGCGGCGAGGCCGCAGGCATTATATCGATGCTTACGGAGCTCACCTCGCCCTCTTACATGCTCTCGATGTTTGCTTACCTCATCCTCTTCATGATAGGAGGTTATCTCTTCTACTCATCGATTTACGCCGCCATAGGCTCGGCCGTCGACAACGTGCAGGACGCCTCGCAACTGCAGACCATAGCCGTTGTGCCCATACTCTTAGGCTTCATCGTGGCTCCCACCGTAGTGCAGCAGCCCGATTCGGCGCTGGCTGTGTGGACTTCGATGATACCTCTCACGTCACCAATGGTGATGATGTCGCGCATACCTTTCGGCATCGACTTCTGGCAGATCGCCCTCTCGCTCGTGCTCCTCTACGCTTCGTTCTTTGCGATGATATGGGTATCGGCGAAAATCTACCGTGTGGGCATTTTCATGTATGGCAAGAAGCCCACTTTTAAAGATCTTATCAAATGGGCGAGATATAAATAAGCGCCGCAATGCAACATTGACGCAAATTCTGCGTTATCCCTCTGAGAGAGTTTCTAAAGGCAGTACACTCTCCTGAAACACAGACAAATTCATTACGTTCCGGACTGTCAAGCCGATGGCCCGGAATGAAAATAAATTTGTGTATTTTAGATTTTTTTAGTATCTTCGCGCACTTTTAGATAGAGATTTAACAAATGAGACAACTAAAGATTATAAAATCGATCACAAACCGCGAGAGTGCTTCACTCGACAAATATCTGCAGGAGATTGGCCGTGAGGAGCTTATATCCGTAGAAGAAGAGGTGGAACTCGCGCAGAGGATCAAGAAAGGCGACCAGGCCGCCCTCGAAAAGCTAACACGTGCAAACCTCAGATTCGTGGTGTCTGTTGCGAAGCAGTATCAGAATCAGGGTCTTTCGCTTCCCGACCTTATCAACGAGGGCAACCTTGGCCTCATCAAGGCTGCAAAGAAATTTGACGAGACCCGTGGTTTCAAGTTCATATCCTACGCCGTATGGTGGATTCGTCAGTCGATTCTGCAGGCACTTGCCGAGCAGTCGCGTATCGTGCGTCTGCCCCTCAATCAGGTAGGTTCGCTCAACAAAATCAGCAAGGCACTGTCGAAGTTCGAGCAGGAAAACGAGCGCCGTCCCTCGGCCGAAGAACTTGCGGAGGCGCTTGATGTGCAGGTTGATAAAATCGCCGATACGCTCAAGGTCTCGGGCCGTCACATCTCAGTTGATGCACCTTTTGTGGAAGGCGAGGACAACAGTCTGCTCGACGTGCTCACCAACGATGATTCGCCCATGGCCGATGCTTCGCTCAACCGCGAGTCACTCTCGGCAGAAGTCGACCGCGCCCTCAAGCAGCTTCATGAACGCGAGCGTGACATTCTTAAGATGTTCTTCGGCATAGGCTGCCAGGAAATGACTCTCGAGGAAATAGGTGCCAAATTCGATCTCACCCGCGAGCGCGTGCGTCAGATTAAAGAAAAGGCCATTCGCCGCCTCAAAGGTCAGAAGAGCAAACTGCTCAAATCCTACTTAGGATCGTAAGCTTTCACTAAGGCTACACATACAAGATACATTATGGCGGGTACTTCCGGTTGCGAGGCGCCCGCCTTTGTTATCTCCGCCTCCCAAAATATGTAAAATAGTGCACTTTGCACACCCCAAAACGTGTAAAATAGTGCATTACAAATCCCAATTTTATGTCAAATAGTGCAGTTCGCATACCCCAAAGCATGTAAAATAGTGCATTACAAATCTCATTTTTATATCAAATAGTGCTTTATATAAATAATAATCACTATCTTTGCAAATGATATAACAATAATAATTAGCACTTTATGATAGACAAGAGAATACTTGAGACTATCCTTGCCGACCAAGCAGAGGAACTGGCTTTAAAAAAGAAGCTTAAATTCTGTAAGCGCAAAGAAGAGGAGCATATCGATTTAAACAGCACTCAGGCACAAGTTGTGATCGGGGTAAGACGCAGCGGAAAGTCCACTCTATGCTTTAATGCGCTCACAAGAAAAGGCGTGAAATTCGCTTATGTCAACTTCGATGACGAGCGTCTCATCAATCTTAAGGCCGAAGATCTTAATGACATTCTGGAAGTGCTATACAAGCTAAACGGAGATTTCAATTATCTGTTTATAGATGAGATACAAAACATCCCGGAATGGTATCTGTTTGTGAATCGTCTCCTCCGCAAACAAATGCATCTGATAATTACAGGCTCCAACGCCAAACTTCTCAGTGGAGAACTTGCGACTCATCTGACAGGCAGACACCATTCGATAACGCTGTATCCGTTTTCATTCGCCGAATTCTGTGAGGTCAAAGAAGTTGACACTGAATCAAAGACTACAAAAGCCATTGCATTGCGAAGGGCCGCTTTCGACGACTATTTGCATCAGGGTGGCTTCCCGGAAGTTCAGTTTATAAACGATAAGCGCGGGTATATCAATGAGCTGGTTAACAACATACTTAAACGCGACATTGAGCAAAGATTTAAAATCCGTCATACCTCTGATTTTGAAGAGTTGTCACAACACCTTCTGAACATTTCGCCTGCTATAATAGTCAGCAAATCCCTACAGGAAATATTCGGGTTCAAATCACAACACACTGTAAAAAAATATGTCGGCTATCTTAAGGAAGCTTATCTCTTGGTCGGACTTCACAAGTATTCGTCCAAAAGTCGGCAAAGGCTTACAGAAGAGAAAGTCTACCCTATAGACGTGGCGTTGATGAACAGACGCTCAGATGCCTTCTCAGGAGAAAATCTCGGTTGGCGTCTCGAAACGATTGTATATCTGGAGTTGTTGCGAAGGTATAAACCCTTAGGACTGGATATCTACTATTTCTCAGACCGATCGGTTGAGTGTGACTTCGTTATATGTGACAACCGAAAAACAGAGCTTGCCATACAGGTGTCATTTGACATCTCGTCAGAAAAGACAAGGAAGAGAGAGATTGCCGGTTTGATAGCAGCCGCTAAGAAAACGGGCTGTGACAAGCTCTTGCTTCTTACAGACCATGATTACGAAGATGCAGAAGTAGACGGTTATAAGATTGCGATACGCCCCGTCTATGATTACACATTAGAGTCCTGAATCAATTATTCTATCCTTTCAGAATTTTTTGCGGCGGAAGGCTTTGCGAACCTGAGTGCGTGCTGTGGTATCTGAAGGGGATGGGACTGAAAGAGAATTGTAGGTTTCTACCGGTGGAGTTTTTCTTACGTCTGTATTTTGCTGAGGTTTAGCGTCCGCTCTCTTTTCAGGCGCCTGTTTCCCGGCTCTCTTTTGGGATGATTGGGCACGCTCAGCTTTGTGAACTCTAACATAACTCGTGGAATCTCCGACGAGGCTGTCGACGGGAGAAGAGTTTTTGGACTCAGCCGATGTCGATTTACCGGATTCCGGGGTATTTTGTTTAATACGCCGCAGACTGTCGGCGCGGATAAGCGAGTCGAGGGAAATTTCCGGCACTTTGCGGCGCTCGATTACAAATAGAGTGTCGGAGCCGTTGTCGCTTTTCATCGCAAAACCCTCGACAGTCGTAATCTGCCTCTCGACAGGTGTTTCCGGCTCAACCCTTATCTTCTCTTTCCTATTTTTCTTGGCAGCCTTTCGATTTTTCTTGGATTTTTCTGAACTGTCAGAGGTCTTAGAGTTTTCAGAGGCATTAGCCATAAGTACTTCCTGAGACTCGGCTTTGCGCGAGGGTGGTGTGCGGTGAGTGGCATGATAGGTCACGGCAGGGACTCGGCCCGACGAGTGATAGCGGGTCACAAAATACCGCTCGTCGAGAGAGCTTATCATCACACCACGGGAGGAACTGGCATGGATGATGCGGCGGTCGCCTATATAAAGGCCCACATGATTCACCGAATTGCTTCCGGGGGATGGCGAGAAAAACACGAGGTCGCCCGGCTGAAGATGCTTCTGCTCCAATGCCATAGTAAACTCCATCTGAGCACCGCTGTTACGCGGTATCTTCACACCGGCTGCCTTGGAAAAGACATTCATCGTGAGGCCGCTGCAGTCGACGCCACGGGTATCGTTGCCGCCATATTTATATGGCACACCGAGCCATTTGCGGGCCTCGGCTACAAGCCTCTGAGCAATTTCCCGGTCAACGGCATAGCGGTTATCACCGGCGCGATGATCTTCGTCACGTTTATTGCCGGCTATGGTCACCGTCTCAGTGCCGGGACGCCCCTTCTGACCGCTGTCGCCTCTCACGGCCTTTTTCTTGGTGCCGCAGGAAGCAAGAAGCAGAGCTGTCAAAATGACAGTCAGAGCGGTTATATATCTGTTATAAAGATGCGATTTCAACTTTAGTCGTGCTACTTAACTTAATTTCACATAAATAAAATAAAATAACTCTTACATCCTCACAAAGTAAACCATAATCTTTTATATTTGCAACTGAAATCACATACAAAACGTCCATAAAGCGAAAACGCGACAAAAAGAAAAGAAATTTATCACAATCAATCCTCTATAAAGATGAAAAAAATATCGAAACTCATCATGGCCGGCGCCATTGTAATGTCGGCCGGAGCGACAGGCACATTCACGGCCTCCGCACAGATTTCGGGCACCGACGGCAAACCTCTCACCCGCGAGGTATTTACCAAAGCCGCCGAAAGCACAGTCAATGGCGTTGTGAGCGTAAAGTCATACGCCACACCCCGCCAGCAGCAGTATCAGGCCTCGCCCATGTTTGACGACCCGTTCTTTGAATTCTTCTTCGGCCAGCCCATGACGCCCCGCCGTCAGCAGCAGGAGCCTCAGGAAGAGCCCAAACAGCGCCAGATAGGCCTCGGATCAGGCGTAATACTCAGTGCCGACGGATATATCGTGACCAACAATCACGTGATAGAAGATGCCGAGCGTCTCGAAGTGACCCTCAACGACAACCGCAATTTTACCGCCACCGTGGTGGGGACTGACCCGGAGACCGACCTCGCCCTCATAAAAATCGAAGCCCCCGACCTCCATGTCATCCCCATGGGCAACTCCGAGAAACTTGAAGTGGGCGAATGGGTGCTTGCAGTAGGCAATCCCTTCGGC
>CAYZFL010000034.1:0-16504 GCA_964477785.1 uncultured Bacteroides sp. | reverse complement strand
CATGCCGGTGGTGAGGTTGTCGGAGATTATCACCGTCATGGGTGTGTTCTCGTTGATGGCGTCGAGAAGGCCTGTCATGCCGCTGTGGGTGAATGTCGAGTCGCCGATGATGGCCACCGAGGGATGCTGTCCGGCATCGGCTGCGCCTTTGGCCATGGTGATGGAGGCGCCCATGTCGAGACAGGTGTGGAGGGCGTGGAAGGGAGAGAGCCAGCCTAAGGTATAGCAGCCTATGTCGCCGAATACGCGGGCGTCCTTATATTCCTTGAGCACTGCGTTGAGTGCGTTGTAAACGTCGCGGTGGCCGCAGCCTTTGCAGAGGGCCGGCGGACGGGGCACCGTTACCTGAGATACGGCATTGAGCCTGGGCCGCTGCACTGTCGAGTCACCCTGCACGCGGTTGATGGCCTCGCGTACCAGCTCGGGATTGAGCTCGCCGTCGGCCGGAAGTTCGCCCGTGAGCTTACCGTAGATCTTCACTCCGCAGTCAAGCACGCCGCGGAGGTTTTTCTCTATGAAGCTCTGGCCCTCTTCGATAACCAGAAGGGCGTCGGTATCTTCGGCGAGTGTCTGGATTTTCTTGACGGGAAGGGGATACTGTGAAATCTTGAGCACAGGCCAGGGGCAGCCTTCGGGGAAGAGTTCGTCGAGATAGTTTACGGCGATACCCGAGGCGATGATGCCCAAGGTATGGTCTTCGCCCGGACGGAGCACGTTGAAGGGCGAGTTCTCTGATGCCTCGGTGAAGTCGTTCTGCTGGAGCAGGAGCTCACGGTAGCGTTTGCGCGAGTTTACGGGCATGAGCACCCAGCGGCGGCTGTCTTCGGGATAGCCGAGCTTGTTCTGGGGTCTCTTCTCTTCGTTTACTTCCACGGTGCCGCGGGAGTGTGACAGACGGGTCACGAAGCGGGTCATCACCGGTATCTGGAATTTCTCGGAGAGGTTGAAGCCGTAAGCGGCCATGTCGTAACATTCCTGCTGGTTGCTGGGCTCGAGACAGGGCACCAGGGCGAAGGCCGCGTAGAAGCGCGAGTCCTGTTCATTCTGCGACGAGTGCATCGAGGGGTCGTCGGCAACGGCGAGAATCATGCCGCCGTGTGCGCCCGTCATGGCCGAGTTTACGAAGGGGTCGGCGGCTACGTTGAGACCCACGTGCTTCATGCACACGATCGATCGCTTGCCGCAGTAGCTCATGCCTATTGCCTCTTCGTAGGCCGTCTTTTCGTTGGTCGACCAGCGGGAGTGTACCTTGTCGGGGCCGTGGTCTACGGTGTGCATCTGCACATATTCTGTGATTTCAGTCGAAGGAGTGCCGGGGTAGGCGTAAGTACCTGAAAGACCGGCGTCGATGGCTCCCTGGGCGAATGCCTCGTCTCCGAGGAGCAGTTTCTTGGTTTTCATGGGATTTGGGGTTTCTTGGTATTTTATGGTTTATTTATTTTCGTTTCAGTCGTTCTGGGGCACGGCGTATATCTCCCTCGCTCTTTCCTCTTCGGTCTGGCCGGGAGTGAATTCCGCCGAGTAGATATCGGCTCTCAGACCGCTTCTGCCCTGGCTCTCGGGCATCAGCAGCATGGTCTTTCCGTCTTTTTTGAGTATGCAGAACGCATCCTCGCTCTTGGCCATCTTCCAGCCCTGACGCTCGATATATACCAGAAACTCTTTTCTGAGCTCCTGATAGGTGTCGTCCTTGGTGGATACGGTGGCGCTTATCATGTCGATGCTTGAAAGAGGATTCCATTGATATTCGGTGCGGTAATAGTATCCGTCGGGTATTTCCCTCGTGCTCACGAAATATCTGTCGAGGTCTCTTGCGCTGGCTTTAATCGTAAAGCCGAGACCTTGCTCGTTGAGCGGCAGAAGGTATGTGTCCTCGCTGAGATGGTCTTTGGGTTCGCCTTCCATGAAGGTCGAGGGATTCTGACCTATCGATATTGTGCTGAAGCCGCCCTCGTTGAAAAATCTTGCGAAGCGCGAGGCGATGGACCGTGCGTTGAAGTAATTACTGATCACATAGCGGGCTATAAGATCGCTGCGCGTGCCTAAGGTCTTGAAGCTTTTGACCCGCTCGCCTTTGTCGTTGAAAAGGAAAACGTCTTTGTCGGTGCCCCCCATTCCTCCGAAGTCACTTCCCATATCAAGAGAAAAATTGGCCAGTGTCTTGATAACGCCCACAAAATTACATCTGCCTATCAAGGCCGTTTCCTCGCCTCGGTCGTTGACTATCGAGGCGCGTCCGTCTTCAAGGACTATGAAATTATTGCCGAAGCCCGGCATCATGCTGTCATAGCGCGGGCTTATCAGCATATTGCCATGACTGTCGGCAAGTCCGTAATGGTTATCCTTGTTGCCTATGATCACGTAATTCTCGTCAAACCAGTTTATATAGGTGATGTCGGGGCCGAATTTGGTCACGTCCCTGGATTTCACATCCACGATGAGCCACTGTCCGGTTTCGGTGTTGCAAAGCGACACCTTACCTTTGTAGATGCTCAAGGGACTATCTCCTTCCTTAAACTTGAAAAGCACTTTTTCTTCCTTGTCTATCACCATCATCACACTGTCGCGGCTCACTATGGCCATGCCGTCGGTGAATACGCTGAAATTGTCATAGACGGGCTTTATCACCACTTCGCCATCGGTATTGATGAAGCCGCATTTGCCGTCTTCGTTGACAAATCCAGCCAGCCCTTCGTAGAATGATGTCCAGGCCCCTATAATCTCTTTCCCCTCATATGGGTTGAGTGTAAACAGCTCATTGCCGTCTTTGTCATAATATTTTATGCGCTGGCCTTCGTGTACGGCGGGTATGCGGCCCTCGGTCATGCAGCCCGCATCCATCAGATCGCTTAGTCCGGGCACTTTTTCCGGATTCCTCCCGGCCTTATACACGGTCACTCCGTTTTCGTCAAATGCCGTGAAGTATCCGTTTACTGCCATGGAGGGCATTTGCTCGAATTTATTTTCAAACAGAAGCTCGCCCTTGGAGTCAATCATGCCCCATTTGCCGTTTTGCTCGGTCTGCACCGGCAGATAGTCTATTTTATTGTCGTATGCGTTGTCCCCGCATGACGTCGCGGCAAGCGATAACAGCATCATTAGCGGTAGCATGAGTTTGACTGACGGTTTCATTGTGACGTGATTCTTTGTGACGAATTGTAGTTGCGAAACAGACCTGGCGGAAAGAAGGATTCCGCAGGTAATTAGGTTGATTTAAGGCACGCATTTGGCTCTAAGCGCGAAGTTAATAATTATTTGCCATAAGTCAAAACAAACCGGCGAAAAGTTTGTATTCAAACCTTTCGCCGGTCATATTTTGATGTCCCGGATACTTGTTCGGGCTATTCGTTTATTAGAGTCTCAAAAGTTATTCGGCCCAATCGCCCACCGCTTCGGCCGGAGCTACGGAATCAATATTGGCTACTTCCTGTTGGGCCTTGTCGGCGAGTTCCTGGGCGGTGGCACGGGCCTTGTCCGATGTATTTGTTGCGTCTTTCTCCAGAAACTCGTTGTATCGGTCGATTGCCGCCGAGGTATAGTTGGAAATGTAGGTGCCCCAGAATTTATCGGTTTGCATTTTTATTTCAACGCCGTTTCCGGAACCCGATACCGGCATGATAATAAGATGGTCGCTGCCTTTTTTCATGGTTGTGAAAGGCTCTTCTCCGCTTTCCACCGTCCATCCCTTTTCTTTCAGCAGCGGCACGAGAGCATCGCGCAGAGCACCGAACGTCTTGTCGTTAAGGGGCGTGGTAAGATCGATGGAAATCATGTCGATCGAAGAGGCGGGATTGAATTTATATTCTGTTCGGTACCAGTACCCGTCGGGTATCTGTTCCGCAACCGCGAAGTAAGTGTCGACATCTTTGGCCGATGCACTGATGGAGTATTTCGAGCCGCCTTCAAGACCTGGTATGTTATAGGAGTCGCTGTAGCGGTAATTGTCGGCGGTTGATTCAAGGAAGCTTCTGGGATTGGTGCCGAGTTTCACTCCACCGAAAGAATTGCCGTCGATATACGAGGCGAGTTTCCGGGCTGCCGATTCGGCGTTGAAGTACTGCGAACGTACCATATCGTTGAACGTCGACATATGCAACTCGATTTCCTCATAGCTACGACCTAATTTCTCTTTGCCGTTGAACAATGAATAGCTGTCTTCCGACTCCTCTATCACTCCCTCGAAATCTGTTGAAAGGCCGAAGGCGACTTCTACAAGTGTGTTAAGCGGGCCTAAGCTGTTGCATTCCCCCAGGTTGAGCAGGATTTCTCCTTCTTTATTGATTACGAGTCCTTCGTTTTTGTCGTTCAGGGCCACGAAGTTGCCGTGCCCGTCAGGAAAGAGGGTTTTGTATTTTGCCCTTAACAGAATCTCGCCCTCCATTGTCATCAGACCATAGCGGCTGTCTTCGTCGTTCAGGAATATTACCAGCTCGTCGTCAAACCAGTCTACCGCATCGGCCTTGGACGGCAGTTTCTTGATTTCCCCGTTATTTAAGGTTATGATTTCAAGATGTTCGCCGTTTTTGGCAACCACTTTCCCTTTGTTTATAAATCCCGGATAAACGTCCTTCTTAAACCCGTATACTTGTTTGCCGTCATGGTCTATAACTCGCCATGTCTCGTCTTTATAAGCCAGGGCGTAGCCGTTGAGGAAAGGATGCACTATATCGTACACGGCCTTGATTACCGGCTTGCCGTCTTTGTCTATGAATCCGTATTTGCCGTCTTCGTTGCAGAAATAGGATCTTCCTTCCCGGAACATCACGGATACCATCTCCACTTCTTTGCCGTCAATGGGTCCGAGAGTGAAAAGCTCTTTGCCGCTTTCATCGTAATATTTGATTCTTTCCTTGGCTTTTGACACCGGTATGCGCCCTTCGCTCATGTAGCCGCAGTTTTCCAGTCCGTCAAGTCCCGGTACCGCTTCGGGCCTTTCTCCGGCCTTATACACTGTATATCCGTCACCCTCCTCCACATAGAAAAAACCGTTGACTACCGGTGACGGCTTGTGTTTGAATTCATCCAGATATACAACTTTTCCGTCTGGAGACAGAAAGCTCCAGTTGTCGCCCTTGTCTACTTTTACGGGCAGAAGTTCAAGCATGTTGTCGGTTTTGTTGCCGCCGCACGACGTTACTGACACGGCCGCCGCAAGTGCCAGCGCTCCGGCAAATAAATTTCGGTAATTAATCATGGGTGTTAGGCTAAGATTTTAACTTTAGATTTTAATTATGGTATCGTATTTTAAGGATTGGCCATTTTAAGGCTTTGGTTCTGACCTAAAAATCAAATTTTTACGACCGTCGCACAAAGATATGTATTATAATCCGTTTCTGCAAATTTTATCTTAAAAGGTTTAAAATTTGTTACTTATGGCTTATTTGTCTTTTTTATCGTTTCACATCTGAAATATTATCACTTTCTCCGTTGCAGTACAATACCGCAAGAATAAATACAATATTTTTATTTTTTTGCGAAAAAGTCAAATATTTTAAAAAATTGATTAAATTTGCAATCTGTTAGCCGACAAAGCTTTCTTTTTGTCATACATTTTTCCATTTCTCCCGTTTCCAAGAACATTTCCCATTTCCCAATATTTAATCAACAGAAAAAATGAACAGACTTAAATCCCTCCTGGTCGTTGCGGCGACCCTAATGGTAAGTCTCGGTGTATCGGCCTCTCCGAAGTCGCCTGCACCATCGCCTTTCGGCTGGTCTCAGCCTGAGAGCCGTGATGTGGTGCTCTCGACTTCTGTCAAAGCCGAAAAAACCGCCGACTTTTCCATGAAGCTGAGTGATGCTCGTCTGAAGGAAGGCAGCTTGGCCGGTAGTACGCTCCCGGTTGAAAACCGCCTTAACCTCAGCCGCATACCCAAGGCTTCAAGCGTGGACATCAATTCATTGACCGGTGACAAGACGCAGGTCTTCGAGCTGCTTAGCTCTTACAGCGTGCAGAGCCGCAGCATCAAGGTGTCGAAAGGCGCCGCTGCCACAGCTCTGATTCTCGAAGGTTTCGTTTATTCCGACGTCACTGTCAACGCAACCGTCGACCTCAACGCCGGCACGGTGAAAATCCCAGTACAGAAAGTCGTTACAATGGATGGCGGCGACGAGGTTTCGGTCTGCAAGGTCGACCCTCTCACCGGCACCTTTGATTCCAAGGCCGCCCTCACAGGTCACATCCTCGACGGCTCCATAATCCTCGACGATTCCTTTGGTTTTCTCGTTACCAAGGGCCCGAATCAGGGCAGGTATCTCAACGTGGGCTTCATCGGCAACATGGCCGTGGGTACTCCCAATTCAAAGATGGATTCAAAGGTCATTACCTTTACTGACAATGAGATGACCGCCGCAAACCGTAAGATTGTCGACATTTCCCGCGATGTTTTCGTCTTCCCCGTGGGTGAAGACGGCCTCAGGGTGATGAATGTTTATGTCTCCGACACAGCGGCAGGGTCCATGCTCTTTACCCTCAATCCCGACGGTACCATCGACATGGCTCCGCAGAAAGCCACCGTTATGGCTTATTACGGTACTTTCTACTTCTACAAGCTTACCGAAAAGACGGGCGCCGACGGTAAAATCTCTTATCAGTCGTCGGTTCTCTCGCCCCTTGTTCTTTCTTACGACAAGGCCGCCGGCAAAATCACCATGCCCATGTACGGTGTGGCAAAGACTTCTGCCGGCCTTCTCTCAAGAATCGAGTCTTCGGTGATTTCACCTGTTGCGGCCATCACATTCCCCGCCGCGCTCGGCTTTGACCTCCAGGGTGAAGGCACCGAGGCAAGTCCCTATCTTATCAAGACTGCTCAGGACTTCCTTAAGATTGGCGTGGCCATGCGCAACGATGCTTCCGTGCGCGGTCAGCTCAAGGCGCTCCCCGGCTCCAGCACCGATGAAAAATATTATCCCGTTTTTGCCGGCAAGTATTTCAAGATTGACGCCGACATCGATTTCTCCTCGCTGAAGGTCGATTATAAGCCAATTGGCGACAAGGAATATCAGTTTGCCGGAATCCTCGACGGCGCCTCTCATACTATCGGCAACTTCAGGGTGGTGGATTATCCTTACGACTGGTGCGGCCTTATCGGCTGTGTCGCTCCCGAAGGTTCGGTTAAGAATCTCAATTTCAAGAATGCATACGTTTCAACTCTCGGCTACTCCACAGGCGTGCTTTGCGGCGGTGCATGGGGCGCTGTTGAGAATATCGATATCGAAAACGCCGTCGTGCTTGCTCCCGACGGTTATCACGCCGGCGCTCTCGCTGCCTCGGTTCACGGCGTTAAGAATATCAATGTGACAAACGTCCGCGTGCAGGCTCTCGGTTATGCCGGAGGTGTTGTGGCAAGAAGCTACAAAGACCTCACCTCCTGCCATGCATCAGGCTCTGTCTCTATATCGGCAAAGCAGGTTTTTGCCGGCGGCGTTGTTGCCCAGCAGACTAAGGTCTCGATCAACGACCCCGCTCCAAAGGTTACCGACTGCTCTTTCAGCGGCACGGTTTATGCCAGCAACAATGAGGTTGGCGTAGGCGGCATCGCCGGTGCCGGAGGTTATTCCGACTTTATCCGCTGTGCTTCGGGCGCCACCCTCGTGGGCGCAAGCTCTTCGCAGACCTACTTCGGCGGCCTCATCGGCTCCGCCTATCAGGTCAACATCTCCGATTGTCTCTCATCCGGTTTCGTGCGCAACCCCGGCGGTACCACCGTGGGCGGTATTATCGGCCATAACACAAAGCCTGCCAGCGATGACGGCAAGACCGGCTACTCCACGATGACCAACACTATTTCGGCCAACATGCTCGAGTCGGCCGGTACTTCAGAGATTCGCGGTCTCGCCGGCGACTCCCAGTATCTCACCATCACCAATTCCTATTATGACAATCAGATAGCTCCCATAGCCAACGACACTTACGGCCGCGCCTCATCGGTGCTCGCCTCCGCCGCCGCCATCCCGGGCTTCAGCGCAGACGTATGGTCGTTTGAAGCCGGACGCTATCCCTCTTTCAAGGAATATTCAAACGCTAACACCCTTGTGGCCTCGGCCGCCGTGGTTCTCGCTCAGGGCAACACCGTGAACTCCGTCGACAAGGATTTCAATTACACCGTAAATAAAGACCTTAAATGGACTGCCCTCAAATCATCGTCTTATGATGCCTCGGGTGGCTATGCTTTCGCTTTCGACAACGGTGTGGGCCGTCTAAACCTCGTGCAGCAGACCGATACCGTCTTTGTTGAGTCGGGCAGCTCTGCCAAATATTACATTCTTAACATAGCTCCCGTTTTCTTCCAGGGCGAAGGTACGGCCGAGAGCCCCTGGCTCATCAGAAACAAGGACGAGTTCAAGTCATTCGTAAACATAAGCAACAGCGCCCGCATGCAATATGAAAATCGCTGGCTCGCCCTCACCGGCGATATTGACATGGAAGGCGAGGAGCTCGCTCCCGTATGCCAGGATCCCTCGGCAAAACTCCAGTTCCTCGGTCATTTCGACGGCCGCGGCTTCGCTATCAGGAATCTTAAGATTCAGACCGTGGGCTTCTTCACCGCCGACAACGTCACAGGTTCCGCTGTGCCCGGACAGGTCAATCCCCGCGACGACAAGAGCAAAGCTTACGGCGGCATCTTCGGTACCCTCGGCAAAGGCTCGGTAGTGAAGAACCTTGTTGTTGACAAGTCTTGTGACATCCGGTGCTTCAACTATGGCGGCGCCATCGCCGGCTCCGTTTTCGGCACCATTGAAAACTGCTACAACTACGCTCCCGTCAAGGTCTACTTCTCGCATGCGGGGGGTATTGCCGGGTATGTGAAGGAAGGCGGCAAGATTACAGGCTGCTATAATGAAGGAACAGTCCAGACCAATGCCAACACCGTGGGCGGTATCGCAGGTATGGCGGAGAAAGGCTCCGTTGAAAACTGTGTCAACACCGGTGAGGTGAGCGCCCTCTTCATCAATCCCTATCAGAAGGAAGGTTCTCAGTATAAGGCCGGTGGTATCGTAGGCGAGGCCAACTCGGCTGTTATCAGCAATGTTTCAAACTCCGGCGCCGTTTCCTCTTATAAAGAGGTGGGCGGTATCGCAGGTCGTGTTACCGGTAAGGCAAATGCCCCGGTGACTATCAGCAACGCTCTCAACTTCGGTTTCGTCGATGCATGGAGCGATGTTACCACACTCGGTGCGATTGCCGGTGCAAACACTCTCGGAACTTATGTCAACTGTGTGACCGACAGCAAGCTACAGCACATCGGTCTTGTGGCAAACAGTAACGCAAAAGGCACCTCGGCTATGACCACTTCAACTATCGTAGGTAATGCCGAGCTGATGCCCGCCGAATCATGGACTGCAACTAAGGCCCTCTATCCTATGGTGAAACTCGGCACCACTCCCGCTCAGTATCTACTCGATGCCGGAGCATACGCTATCTTCACCGGCAATGACTATGCCGGAGGGGTCGCTTCCGACTTCACTCTCACTCCTGGCTATGAATGGTCGCTTAAGGCAACCGATGCGGCATTCACTATCAGCGGCGACAAGGTTACCGTGAAGTTGCCCGAATCCGGCGTGGCCAAAAACGAGCTTATCGCAACAAAAGAAGGCTTCACCCGTGTTATCCCCGTTATGGCTTTCAACTACCGCCAGTTCATGGGCGAAGGTACGGCGGCCGCCCCGTTCATCATCGCGACTGTCGACGATTATCTTAAGCTCGCCACTATTGTCAACGACTATAAGTTCAGCTACACCGGCATGGTATTCACTCAGACCGCCGACCTCGATTTCAAGGATATCGAATTCAAACCCGTAGGAATGGACGGCACCCAGTTCGATGCCGAATACAACGGGAACAGCCATATCTTCGGGAATGTCGCTTATGATTTCAGCTCGTCTAAGGACAAGACCAAAGTCATCGGCGGTCTCTTCGGTGTCGCCGGTATGAACGCCTATATACATAATGTCGTGCTCGACGAATCATGCAAGATTAGCGTATACCAGAATGCCGGCGGTGTTGTAGGGCAGCTTTTCGGAAAGGTCGAGAATTGTACCAACTCCGCTTCGGTAAGCACATATACCTCACCCGGTGCAGGCGGTATCGTGGGTAACGCTTTTGCCGGAGCAAGCATCATTGGCTCTACTAACAAGGGAATCGTTACATCTGCCGGTAATCAGGCCGGCGGTATTCTCGGCGTCACTTTGGCCAACGCTTCTGTCCTTGTCAAAGGTTCCGTCAACGAAGGGTATGTCAAGGGTAAGACATATATCGGAGGTATCGTAGGCGCAGGCTCCGTTCAGATTGAATCTTGCAGCAATACCGGCCTCATAGAGGGCACAACTTCTTACGCCGCAGGTATCATCGGCAATGCACTCGCAACCAGCTCAATCACTTCCTGTGTCAACAACGGCGAAATCACCGTGCCCCAGTATGGCGCCGGTGTCCTGGCATACTGCGACAATCACACTGCCGACGATGCCCTTTTGATTAAGTCATGCCGAAACGAGGCTGAACAGACTGCCGGAGCCAAAGGCTATTTCGGTGGCATCGCTGCCAGCACACGCGCTTACGTTGAATTTGTCAATTGTCACAACATAGGTAAGCTCACTGCCTCGAAAACCACTTCCGGTGGTCTGAGAATCGGAGGTATTGCTGCTTCCGCAGGTAACCGGAATAATTTCACCGACTGTACCAATACCGGCGACATTATCTGCTACTCAAACTCCGGCGGTATCGCAGGTGCCACCTCAAACGAATCTTATTTCATCAACTGCCTTAACACCGGTAACATCGAGGGCGGATACACTTCGCTTACAAACCTCGGCGGTATTGTGGGCAACGGCAAGATTTATGCCGAAAGATGCATCAACACCGGTAATATTACCGCTGCCGGTTCGCAGGCAGGTGGTTTCAACGGTACCAATACTGCCCAGTCAAATACTCTCAAAGATTGTGTAAACCTTGGCGACGTCAAGGCTAAGGCAAGTGCCGGCGGTTTCATCGGTCTCGGCCGCGGTCTCTTCACCAATTGTGTGAACTATGGCGACATCACTGCCGATGAGAATGCAGCCGGCATTGTAGGGCAGCCCGGTGCCGCTCAGGCTTCTTCATACACCACTTCCGCAACAAACTGCTTCTCGGCAGGAAAAGTTACCGTTGCAAAGCCTGCCAACAGCGGGAATATATTCGGCTACAACGCAAGTGCCAGATATATTGTCATCGACAACGCGTTCTACAATGCTGACAACAGCGTAGAATTCGACTATGACAAGAAAATTGGCGTAACCGCCAAGACTACCCGTGAGATTGTTAACGCCGACCTTGGTGCCGACTTTACCAAGGCTGTGGCCTGCTATCCCATGGTGACTTCGCTCAAGGCAAATGTCGACTATGCATTTAATTCGGCTCTGCTCCTCCTCGCCGAAGGCGATACCTTCGACAAGGTCACCAGGAATTTCAATATCGGTTGTCCGGAAGGCGTAAGCTGGAAGGTTTCCGAAGGCCTTAAGATTGCCGGCTCAGATGTGGAAATCACCACCGAAGAGCAGGGCAAGGAAGCAACCGTTGAATGTACTGCCGGTGAAAGCCTCGCCAAGAAATACACCATCAAACTCTTCAAGGAGAAAGGCGGTATAGGCGATATCGAAAGCGATGCCGACGTGAAAGCCCGCATCTACTTCGACCTCTCTGGCTATGAGGTTAAGCAGCCGGTTGCCGGCACTGTATACCTCGTCAGGACCATCTACAACGACGGCAAAGTCAAAGTGGCAAAAGCAGTCTATAAAGACTGATGCTAAAAATCCTTTTTGGCAGACTTCAGAAATTTGCTTTTATAGTAAATTACAACCCTTTATAACACACTCCCGCTCCGGTTTAAATTCCGAGGCGGGAGTGTTTTTCTTCTCGTTTTATCAAATAAAAATGCTCGGTCCTGATATCGCCCATCGGTGAAACAATATCCTTATTGGTGTGGTGATATTTGAAACCGCATTTCTCGCATACCCGTTTTGACTTATCATTCCCCTCATAATATCCGCACCACACGGTATTGAGTTTCAAGTCATTGAAACATCTTTCCAATAAAGCAATTACTGCCTCGGGTATCAGTCCGCGCCCCCAGAAAGGCTTGCCTATCCAATACCCGATTTCGGCCTCTCCACCCTGCATTTCGGCACAGTGGAGGCCTTCGGGAAAAATAATTCCACAGCTTCCTACCGGCTCGCCCGTTTCCTTAAGCACTACGGCGTATGTCTCGGGAGCGGAGAAAACCGTGCGTATGATCTCGCGGCTATTTGCCACTGAAGTATGCACAGGCCATCCGGCGATGGGCCCTATATCCGGATCTTTCGCATACATATACATAATCTCAGCCTCATCCTCTCTCCACGGCCTCAGCACTATTCTCTCTGTCTCGATCATCATAATTGGGTTTGAAATTCTTAATAGGAGCAGGTCGCTCAATATAAAAACAGATAATCACATTAAAAATAAAAACCGCCAACTCATTGAGAATTAGCGGTTTTAGAGGTGGTGCCAACGGGATTCGAACCAGTGACACACGGATTTTCAGTCCGATGCTCTACCAACTGAGCTATGGCACCTCCGTTTTTGCTCTGCAAAGTTATGGCTTTTTTTTCACTCCGCCAAATTTTTCCTGAATTTTTCCCGATTTTTTTTGAAAATTCCTTTTCCCCTCGGGCTCCCTTTTCTCTTTTTATTATCGGTCCCTCTCTTCTCCAATGTTATATTGATCCTTTAATAGTAGATTGTCTCAGCCTTTCCACATCTAATAATATT
The DNA here is from genome assembly GCA_964477785.1 of uncultured Bacteroides sp. Classification (GTDB taxonomy): domain Bacteria; phylum Bacteroidota; class Bacteroidia; order Bacteroidales; family Muribaculaceae; genus CAG-873. The sequence goes on along the minus strand of CAYZFL010000034.1, from coordinate 3,720 downwards.
TAATTTGTCGATTCATGCAGCGAAAGAAGTTCAGTAGCCTGCTTTTTAGAAAATGCTCTATTTTACTGTTAAATATAATTAATTTCTTCTCGTTGTATCCCCGTTTTCTTTCAATTCCTTGTCTGTGACAGATATTTTTATTAACTTTGCACAACTTCAGAAGTGGAGGAGGCTAAGGCTTCCTCCTCCTTTTTATGTAGGCCTCATTAGCAGCTGTTTAAAATTATTCACAGGATCTTTTGAGCCGCTTATATTCGTTTAATTTTAAAAGCTACAATTGCATAATGATTGACACTCAGAAACTCATTGATACTATCGCTTCCGCTCTCGAAGGCACCGACTATTATCTCGTCGACGCCTCTGTGAAAGGCGACAATGTGATTACCGTCGAAATTGATGCCGACGAAGGCGTCGACATTGATTTCTGCGCCGACCTCAGCCGCAAAATCGAGGCCGCTTTCGACCGTGATGTCGAGGACTACGAACTTGAAGTCGGTTCCGCCGGCATTACATCGCCCCTCAAGGTTGCCAGGCAGTATCAGCGCCAGGTAGGCAAAGAGGTCGAAGTGCTTGCCCGCGATGGAAAGAAACACCGCGGCATCCTCAAATCCTACGACGATCTCTCCGGCATCGTGACCATCACCGAAAAACAGAAAATGAAGCTCCCCGACAAAAAACGTCCTGAAATTCAGGAAGTAGAGATCGAGTTTACTCCTGAGGAACGCAACGCCGTCTTGCCCGTCCTCGATTTCTGAAAACTCGGAGCTCCCCGAACTCCCGGATACCTTCAACAAGAATCAATTAAAACACAAATATAATTTAAACCACAAAGCTACTATGGCCAAAAAAGAAACAGCGCCTAATATGGTGGAGCAGTTTGCCGAGTTTAAAGAACTCAAAAACATCGACAAAACCACCATGATAAGTGTGTTGGAAGAATCGTTCCGCAATGTATTGGCAAAAATGTTTGGAACGGACGAAAATCTCGACGTGATCCTCAATCCCGACAAAGGTGATGTACAGATATTTCAGAACCTCACAGTCGTGCCCGACGGCGAGGTTGAGAATCCCAACCTTCAGATTTCCCTGAGCGACGCCCGCGCCGACGATGACCCCGAAGCCGAAATTGGCGAGGAACATACTAAGGAAATCATCTTCGAGAAATTCGGCCGCCGCGCCATCCTAAACCTTCGCCAGACACTCCAGTCGAAGATCCTCGACCTGCAGAACGAGGCCGTTTACAATAAATTCAAGGAAATGGAAGGCGATCTCGTCAGCGGCGAGGTTTATCAGACATGGTCAAAGGAGACACTCCTCCTCGACGATGACAAAAACGAGCTTCTCCTTCCCCGCACCGAGGCTATCCCCGGCGACTTCTTCCGCAAGGGCGAGACCGTCCGCGCAGTCGTCGAGTCTGTCGACAATAAAAACAACAAACCCAAAATCATCGTTTCGCGCGTGAGCGAAAACTTCCTCCGCCGTCTCTTTGAAATTGAGGTGCCTGAAATTCACGACGGCCTCATCACCATCCGCGCCGTCGCCCGCATCCCGGGCGAAAGAGCAAAAATTGCCGTCGAAAGCTACGACGAGCGCATCGACCCAGTTGGTGCTTGCGTAGGCGTCAAGGGCTCGAGAATCCACGGCATCGTCCGAGAGCTCCACAACGAAAACATCGACGTTATCAACTACACCAACAATCCCTCGCTCTTCATCCAGCGCGCCCTCTCGCCCGCCAAGATTTCCTCTATCAACCTCAACGAAGAGGAAAAGGCTGCCGAGGTGTTCCTCCGTCCCGCCGAGGTATCCCTCGCTATCGGTAAGAACGGCTCAAACATCAAGCTCGCCTCAATGCTCACCGGCTACACCATCGACGTTTATCGCGACAGCGACGAGCAGACCTACGAAGAGGATATCTACCTCGACGAATTCAAGGACGAAATCGACGGCTGGGTTATCGAGGCTCTCAAAAACATCGGCTGCAACACCGCCAAAAACGTGCTCAATACTCCCCGCGAGGACCTTATCGAAAAGGCCGACCTCGAGGAAAGCACCGTCGACCACGTGCTCGATGTGCTACGCGCCGAGTTTGAGGACTAAGTCCCTTCCCGGGCCGCGAATCGCTCTCTCACCGCGGCTCCTCACTTAAACGACTTTATAAACCGCCTGAAGGCCGGCCCTTCCGGCATTTTTCCAGGCTTTATTTAATATATGGCGAAAATTAAAATCAGCACCATCGCTCGCGAACTTAATGTATCGATCAACACTGTAATCGATTTTCTTAATTCGCAAAACATCACAGTTGACAATAACCCCAACACGCGTCTTGAAGAAAACGTGGTGGCTCTCCTTGAAAGTGAATACAAGCACGACAAGGCCGAAAAGAGCAAGTCCGACGAATTCAGCTCCAAGAGGGGAAAGAAGGAGCCCGAAAAGGCTCCCGCACCCGAAATGGCAAAGACTCCCTCCGATAAGTCGATGCACCGTCCGCGTGTATTAGGCAAACTTGAGCTTGACAACGGCATCCCCGTGGTCAAGAAAGAGCCTGCGCCCGTTAAAAAGGAAGAAGCTCCCGCTCCTCAGCCTGCCGCACCTGCAGTCGAAGCACCCGTAGACAAGGCTCCTGCTGCGCCCGAGAAGGCCGAGAAGGTCGAAAAGGTCGGGACAGCTCCGGCCTCACAACCCAAAGCTACCGTTGAGGCCAAAACTGAAAGTGCTGAAAAAACACAGGAAAATAAAAATAAAATCAAGGAGTCCGCAACTCCTCATTCCGGCTCAGATAAGTCTGATAAGTCTGATAAGTCCGATCGCTCGGAAATGTCTGCCCGCCCTCAGGCAAAGCCTGCTCGACCCTCCGAAAAACCGGCGCAGAAGCCCGCTGAAAAACCCGCTGAAAAGCCGGTGCAGAAGCCAGTTGAAAAGCCCGTCGAGAAACCTCAGGAGAAACCCGCCGAGAAACCGGCTGAACCCGAAGTGTTTGTCACTCAGGTGCCTCAGCCCGACATCAAGCTCAACGTCGTGGGCAAGATCGATCTCAGTGCCATCAACCAGAGCACACGCCCCAAGAAACGTGGCGACCGTCACGGTTCCAAAGCCGGCGAAGGTGGAGGCGAACGCAAGAAACGCCGCCGCATTTCAGGCAAGGAGAAAGTCGATATCAACAACGCTCCTGAGTCTAACGGCAGCGAACGCGGCGAGGGTCGTCGCGGTGGCGAAGGCCGTCGCGGTGCCGCGCCCGGTGCTCCCGCCGAAAACCGCCGCTCGGAAAAACGCGGCGAATCACGAGGATCTAAGAAGCGCCAGCCCGCTCCGCAGCACGTAGATGTCTCCGAAGAGGACGTTTCAAAGCAGGTTAAGGAAACCCTCGCCCGTCTAACCTCCAAGGACAAAGGCCTCAAGAAGGGTGCCAAGTGGAGAAAAGAGAAACGCGAGGCTAACGCCGACCGCGAGCGTCGTGCCCAGCAGGCCGAGGCTGCCGAAAGCCGCGTGCTCAAGCTCACCGAGTTTGTGACCGCCAACGACCTCGCTGTCATGATGGATGTGCCCATCAATCAGGTTATCGGCACCTGCATGAATCTCGGAGTAATGGTTTCGATCAACCAGAGGCTCGACGCCGAGACCATCAACATCGTGGCCGAGGAATTCGGCTTCCGCACCGAATATGTTTCCGCCGAAGTCGCCCAGGCTATTCATCAGGAAGAAGACAACGAGGAAGACCTCATC
>CAYZFL010000033.1:0-17169 GCA_964477785.1 uncultured Bacteroides sp. | reverse complement strand
GCCCTGTCGATATTCGACCAGGTGGCGGCTTCGTCACGGGGCAACATCACCTATCAGAGTGCCATCGACAGCCTCAATATACTCGACCACGCCTATTACAGCCGACTGCTGATGGCCTTCCTCGAAAAGGACGTGCCGCAGGCCCTGCTCATATATAAGGAAATCAGAGATAAAGGCTTCGACTCGCTCTTCTTTATCAACGGTCTCGGCGACTATCTCCGCGACATCATGGTGGCGAGCTCGCCCTCGACCATAGGACTCGTGGAGGCCGTGGACGATGTGAAGCAGGAAATGGCGGCCATAGCACAGAAATGCACGCCGCAGTTCCTCTATCAGGCGATGGCGATATGCAACGACGCCGATCTCAACTACCGTCAGGCATCAAACAAACAGTTCTTTATCGAGCTTGAGCTCATAAGACTGTGCCAACAACTTAGCCCCTCTTCCGCAATAAAGGGCAAGGAAAAGGGGCAAAAACTCAAGCCCATAGCCGTGGCTGCCACCGGAAAAGAGAATACCGGAGCGACTGCGGCCACACCCGACATGACCACCGGAGCCACAGTTGCCGAAGGGTCAGAAAGGTCAGACAAGTCAGACGGCTCGGACAGGTCTGACAAGACACCGAGGGCTACTGCTGTTTCTCAAGAGGGAACGCTTAAGCGGCCGGGCGGAACATTCGGCGGTTACAAGGCACCGAAACTTGGAGAGGCTTTCGTCGCTGCCGAGCACAAACAGGTGAGCGAGGCTCCCCGTCTGCATGAAAATTTCACCGACCAGACTGTGCAGACTCTATGGGACTCTTATATAGAGGCAAATGCCGGAGAGCATGTGCTGCGCTCGCTGATGACAAAATGCCGACCCGCAAGGCAGAAAGAGGCGGCGTTTACGGTCGAGGCCGATTCGGAATACAACGCCGATTATCTCAGAAATCATCTCGAAACCCTCCTGCCGTTTATGCGAAAGGGCCTTAGAAACGATGATTTCAGTCTTGAGATAAAACTCGTGACGGGTACGGCGACGGCGGCAGAAGTGATGAGCGAGCGAGAGGCTCTCGGCGCCATGATGGAAAAATATCCATACGTGAAGCAGTTTGTCGACGAACTTCATCTCGCGCTGGAATAAACCACTGATAATAAGCAATCCATATACAATCTCCTCCTGGAAAAGAAACAAAACAGATATAATCATAATGTCAGACAAAACAAACTCCAAACGGAAAAGGCTTGCGGCGGCGGTGTTGCTGTCGGCGGCCACACTTGTCTCAACGGCACAGATTAATTCGCCGGAGGCCCGCGGCTATATGGCCCGCGGTCTGCAGATGTACCGCCTCGGAAACTACAACGGCTGCATCGACCAGCTCACGGCCATGCAGGACTCGGAGCTGACTCCGGCAGAGCGCGAGACCCGCGACTGGACCCTTGCCATGGCGGCCTATCATACTTCCGGCCCGGCATCAATCAACAGTTTCAAGAAATTCATCGCCACCTATCCTCAGTCGGTGCTTCTCTCGCAGGCCCAGCTCCGCATCGCCGACTGCATGCTCACGGTGAGCGTACCCATGGCGCTCAAGGCTTATCTGGAAATCGACCCGAACACCCTTCCGGCCAATCTCCGCGAGGAGCTTGCCTATCACACGGCATACTGCTATATGAACCTTGCCGATTTCGAGCGGGCGCGTAGCATATTCTCTATACTGACACGAAACAGGCAGTGGGGAAATGCGTCGAGATTCTATCTGGCATATATCGACTATGTCGACGGCGACTACAACAAGGCTCTCAAAGGCTTTGCCTCGACCAATCAGAACGAGGAACCGGCCAATGCCGCGCCGTACTACATGTCGCAGATTTACTACTATCAGCGCAACTGGGACCGCTCGCTTCAGATGGCCCGCAAGCTGCTGGCAATGAAAGGTGCCGACGCGCAGTTTGTGACCGAGTGCAACCGTCTGGCCGGCGAGTCGCTTTATCAGCTCGGCGACCGCGCTGTTTCGATAGAATACCTCAACAAATACCTTAAAGGTACGGACGCTCCCGTGCGCTCGGCACTCTATATCTTGGGTCTCGACCGCTATGACGAGGGCGATTACGAGAAAGCCGTGCAGTATCTCCAGCCGGTGACCAACGGCGACGACGCGATGGCCCAGAGCGCATATTTATATATAGGTCAGTCACTGCTCAAAGAGGGTGACGAAAACGCCGCCCTCATGGCATTCAACAACGCCATGAAAATGAGTTGGGACAAAGACGTGCAGGAGGCGGCCTTCTACAATTACGCCGTAACCCGCTATGCCGGCGGCACGGTGCCTTTCTCAAGCTCGGCTTCCACCTTCGAGGAACTGCTTCGCCGCTTCCCCAAGAGCGTGCATGCCGCAGAGGTGCAGGAATACATAGTGGCCGGATATATCTCTGACAAAAACTATGAGGGCGCCCTCGAAAGCATCGGCAGAATGAAAAATCCGTCGGTGGCAACGCTCCGCTCCAAATTGGGAGTGCTCAATTACTTAGGCGGCCAGGCACTTCGTTCGGGCAACTATAAGACGGCCCGCGAATATCTCAACGAGGCACGCCGCTACGCCCGCTACGACAACGCCGCCTCGATGCAGACCGATCTGCTTCTTGGCGAGACACTCTACAAACTCAGCGACTACAACGGCGCGGCACAGGCTCTGCTCAGATTTATCAACGCTCCCGGCGCATCGAGAGACGCCAACCTTGCGATGGCACGCTACGACCTGGGCTATGTGAGATACGCACAGAAAAAATACAGCGACGCACGCACCGATTTCGAACTCGCCCTTGACCTTCTCGGCAAGAACGGCGGCGAGGCCGATACTCCGGCTTTCCGTGCCGACATACTCAACCGTCTGGCCGATATAGCATATTACGGCTCCGATTTCGCCAAGGCTTCCGGCCTTTACGGCCAGGCACTCGAGCTCAATCCCTCGGCAGGCGACTATCCCATGTTCCAGCAGGGCCTCATGCAGGGCTATGCGGGCAACTACAGCCAGAAAATATCCTCTCTGAGCGAAATGTGCTCTAAATATCCCTCGTCGACGCTCATTCCCGAGGCGATGCTCGAAATCACCGAGGCAAAGATGAGGCTCAGCGACAACAACGGAGCAATCGCAACATTCGACCAGATCATATCGCGCTATCCTTCATCGCCCCAGGCCCGTCAGGCATATCTGCAGAAAGGACTCGTGGAGCACAATCTCGGTCGCGAGGCAGATGCCGAAAACACCTATAAGAAACTCATAGCCAAGTATCCGAGCAGCGAGGAAGCCGCCGACGCCGTAAAGGCCATGAAGCGCATAACCGCCGAGAACGGCACGCTCGAAACGTTCATAGCCTATCTGCGCACCATACCCGGCGCACCATCGGTAGATGTTTCGGAGGTGGACAAACTCACCTATGAGGCTGCCGAGAAAGACTGGCTTGAAAATAACTCCACACCCAAGCTCGAGGCATATATCAGCCGCTATCCCAACGGCAACTTCCGCGCCCGCGCCCTCGAATATCTGTTTGAAAACGCTCAGGACAAGGGACTTGACGCCAAAGCCACGTCCTACGCCACCGAATTGACACAGAAATATCCCGACCGCGCGGGAACCGAGGACGCCCTCTTCTATCTTGCCCTCAATCAGGCAAAGAGCGGCGACATGCAACAGGCACAGAGTTCATGGGCAAAGCTAGCTCAATCTGCATCGTCGCCTGAAATACGCGTGAAGGCTCTTGAGGAACTTATAATCGCGGCTGCGGCCAACGGCGACAATTCCACGGTGCTTCAGACAGCCGATGTACTCCTCGGCTCGCAGCAGGCCGGCGAGGAGGCAAAACGTACCGCGGCATATTATAAGGCGGCGGCACTGGCCCGCAACGGCAACGAGGCTGCGGCAGCGCAGCTATGGGAATCTCTTTCGCCCGCTACCGACGATGTGATGGGTGCCGAAAGCGCCTACCGCTACGCCGATTATCTCTTCCGCCACGGACAGACCGAGAAGGCACGCACAGCTACAGAGAAGCTCGTCAACTCGGGTACGGCTCACAACTACTGGCTCGCCAAGGGCATCATACTGCTCAGCGACATATACGAGAAAGAGGGAAAAACCTTCGAGGCCGTCGAATATCTCAAGGCTCTGCAGGAATATTATCCCGACAAAGAGCCTGAAATACTCAATGCGATAAAGACCCGTCTCGACCGTCTTGACAAAAACAAATAAGCCAAAAATGCCAATTATGCTAAATATGAAATCGCAATATAAGAAACTCATACTGCTTGGCGCGGGCATCTTCGGCGCCGTGGCCATGCAGGCACAGGACCTCAGGACCGAGCTCAAGGGCGAGCGCAAGGTTACCCCCATAGAGCGCGAGGCAAACCGTCCGGGCTTCATGCCCCGGCTATATACACCTCAACCGGCCAAAACAGACCTCAAGGTAACAGAATACGGCAATGTTTCGGAGATAACTCCCGGCAAGGTAAGACTCGAGCCGGTGGCATTCATGGATACCATTGAGCAGACGCCTTACCGCGGATATGCCTCACTGGGTTATTTCCCGAGCTACAACCTCGGGATTTCGGCCGGTTACCGCTTCATCAACACCCACAGAACCAGGCTCAGCGGCTGGATGGAATTTGACGGTTCGTCATATGATGGTCTGATAGAGCCTGACTCGGATCTGAAAGAGAAATACAAGAGCAACGCGATAGCCGGAGGGTTTCGCCTCGACCACCGTGTAGGTCTGAAATCCTTGCTTTCGGCTCGCATAGGAGGTCTATACAACCATCTTACGGCCCCCTTCTACGGCAATGATCCGGACGTGATGAAAATGCCGTATTACAACTTCGGCGCAGGTGCCGAATGGTGGTCGTCGGTTGGCCGTCTGGGCTATCACGCCTCACTTGGCATCGACCGCTTCGGCTATAGCCTGAGCAATGTGCCGGTTGAAAATTTCAATCCCGAGCTCGGCATTACAAAACTCGGCAGCCCGGCAGAGACACAGTTCAGCTTCGGAGCCGGAGCCGTCTATGGCAACCGCGAGAGCACGATGTACGGAGGTCTCGACATCAAGGGCCAGCTCAACCATCGTAATGTCTCAAACTCCACCAAAAACATAGGCCTTATAAAGTTCACCCCCTATTTCGGATTCAAAGGACAGAAACTGCAGGGCCATTTAGGCCTGAATGTGGATGTTCAGACCGGTCATGGCGCCAAGACGCATCTCTCGCCCGAGGTGCTGGTCAACTGGCGTGCCATGCCTCAGTTTGCGCTTTACGCCAGGGTGAACGGAGGCGACCGCGTCAACACATACGCAACCGGCTATGACATCTGCATGTGGGCAAACCCCGGATCGGAACACTTTATATCCAATGTGCCTGTCGATGCCACCCTGGGTCTCAACATCGGCCCCTTCGCCGGCCTTTCGTTTGAAATATGGGCAGGCTATGCTTCCGCTAAATCCTGGGAGACGCTCGATGTATTCCCCGGCTATGTTATGACCAAACCTTCTCCATGGAATACTTTGTGGACAGCCTCTGATATGAAAGGTGCTCATTTTGGCGCAAGAGTAGCATACGACTACCGCGGTATCGTAAAGGCAGAGGTCAGCGCCGAAGCGACCCCCGACTATGACAAATACGATGAGGGCTATTATCTCTGGCGCGACCGTGCTAAATTCGATCTCAGGGCATCGCTCACCGTTTCGCCCATAAAGCCTCTCGACCTCACGGCAAGCTATAATGTGAGAACCGGAAGGCATACTTTCGCATACGGAAGTTTCGACATGCCGGGCGAAGATGAAGAGGGTGGACTGATTATAGCCCCCGAGGAAATATCGCTCGGACGAGTGTCGGACCTGAGCTTCTCGGCAAGCTATAAGATAAATTCTCAGTTTACCGTATTCGCCCGTGCCGAAAACGTGCTCAACAAACATCACTGGCTGAGTTACGGCATCGAGTCGCCCGGCGTAAGGGGACTCATTGGCCTGGCATATCAGTTCTGAAATTCTTGTACCGAAAAATTTTTCTTTGAGAAATTACGATTAAACCTATCCGATAAAGAATGAGTAGAAAAAACTCATATCTGAAACTACTGCCGCTGGTTGCCGGCGCGGCTTTGCTGGCGGGATGCGCGAGCATGGGAAGGCCCGAAGGCGGTCCCCGTGACGTGGCGCCCCCGCGATATGTGAGCTCTACGCCCGGCATGTCGCAGACCGGTGTAAAGCCAAAGTCGCTGCAGATTCATTTTGATGAAAACGTGGAGGTGAAGGATGTGCTCACAAAGGTGACCATATCGCCGGTACAGCTCACTGCGCCGCAGATAGTCTCCAACGGCCGCACCGTCTCAGTTGATTTCCGCGATACGCTGAAGCCAGACGAGACTTATACCATAGACTTCGGCGACGCCATACAGGACCTCAACGAAGGCAACATACTCGACGGCTTCTCCTTCGACTTTTCCACCGGCAAGAACATCGACTCGCTGCGCATCTCGGGCATGGTGCTCGAGGCACGCACGCTTGAACCCGCCCAGGGTATGCTTGTGGGAGTACACTCGAATCTGAGCGACACAGCGCTTACCAAACTGCCGTTCGACCGCGTGTCGCGCACAAATCAGCTCGGCCAGTTTACGGTAAAAAATCTCAAGCCGGGCAAATACCGTGTTTTTGCCGTCAACGACATAAACCGTGATTATAAGTGGGACCGCTCGGAGGACGTGGCCTTCTACGACGTGGAAGTGAGCCCCACGGTAACATCCATAGAAGTGACCGATACGCTCAAGGACCACGAGGGACGTGACTCAATGTCGACTCACGGCGGAGTGAAGTATCTGCCCAACGATGTGTTCCTGCCCTGGTTCAACGAGGGCTACCTCGCACAGTATCTTAAAAATACCGCCCGTCCCGACCGCAACCGCATAGTGGTGACAATCAACGCTCCCACCGACACGCTGCCACAGGTGAGAGACATACGCACAGGTCGCGAGGCAAAGGAGTGGAGCCTTCCCGATGTCTCGGCAAAAGGTGACTCGCTGAACTTCTGGATTACCGATCCGCAGATATTCGAGGCCGACTCGCTGCAGCTCTCCGTCACTTATCAGAAGCCGGACTCAAACGATGTGCTTCAGTGGCGCACCGATACCCTCTGGTTTAACGTTCCCTCGTCGATGACCCACAAGGCTATGGCCGAAAAGGCCGAGAAGGAGCGCAAAAAGCTGGAAAAGGAACGCGAAAAATATAAAGACCGCGACACCGTGATAGTCTCGCCCGACAGTGTGCCTCATTTCCTGGCCTTTAATCCCACGCAGGAAAGCGGTCCCGTATTAGAGGTTTACAATCCTCTGCGCATTGAGTCGCCCACACCCTTGCGACCCATACCTCCGGAGGCAGTGAAGCTCGAAAAGGAGGTCGACTCGCTCTGGTATCCCGTACCGGGCATTAAGTTGGAACCTGACTCGCTTCTGCCGGTAAGGGCAGTTATGCTGAAACACGCATGGGAGCCGGGAACGAAATACCGTCTCACGGTCGATTCGCTTGCCGTGGAGGATATTTATGGTCTGAAGTCGGCCGGAGTAAAACATGAGTTCAGTGTAAAGAGTCTTGACGAATACAGCAACATCACATTCCGTATCAGCTTCATGCAGCCGGGTGTGGAAGTCGACTCTTTGCCAATGATAGTGGAATTGCTCGACAAAAACGACCAGCCGGTGTGGCGGCAGCCTGTCAGCAACGGATTCGCCGACTTCAGGTATGTGGCGCCGGGAGAGTATTACGCCCGCATGTTCATCGACTGGGACGGCAACGGCGAATATACCACCGGAGATGTGGCATCACACCGTCAGCCTGAGTTTACCTTCTATTATCCAAAAGCTCTCAATCTTAAGAAGAACTGGGACGTGGAGCAGCCGTGGATAGTCGACGAGCTGCCTCTCGATGCCCAGAAGCCTGCGAAGATCAAGAAAAACAAGGTTAAGACGAAAAATTCGACAGAAGATACCGAGACCGACGAAGAAGAAGAGGAAGAACTACCGTTTGGCGTCAATCCCTTCGACGACCGTCGCAACGACCGCAAGAACAAGAACTATCAGCCCGGACGCACAAACCGCAATGGTATGAACGACAACGGTTTCGGCAGCCTCAGGAATCTGAGACGCTGAAGGGACGATGAGTCTGTTTTATAAATTATATAACTTATACAATCCTGCGAGCAACAAACATTGAAGAAGTATAAGACCATAAGAAACATAAGGATAGCGCTGCAGATTATATTTTTTGCAGGCTCGTTGGGGGCTGTGCTCGGCATAACCACGGCGGTTTTCGGTCGCATGCAGGTTGTCCCGGCTCTGCTCGGCGGCTATCTTTTATGGCTTCTTCTCTTAGGTGCCCTTACTATAATATTCGGTCGCTTTTATTGCTCGGGCATCTGTCCGCTGGGCACAATGCAGGACGGCGTGGGATGGCTCGGTCGCAAGATAACCCGTCGCAAGCGTCGTTTCCGTTTCCATCGCGGCAAACCATCGCTGAGGGTATTCGTGCTTCTGGCGGTCGTGGCCTGTACGATAAGCGGCATCATGGTGATGCTTGCGGTATTCGACCCCTGGAGCGCATTTTCGCGCATGGTGAGTGTCGCCGGTAAACCGGCGGCAGCCTCGCTCTCGGCGTTTATCGCGGCAGGAGTCACTTTTGCGGTGGCGGCAGCTCTTTCTTTCAGACGAGGCCGTCTGCTTTGCAACACTGTCTGTCCTGTGGGCGCTCTTTTAAGCATTATATCGCAGAAATGGTCGTTTCATCCCGACATAAATCCCGATCTCTGCGTCAACTGTGGCGAGTGCGAGCGCGTCTGCAAGGCCGAATGTGTGGATTACAAGGCGCATACGGTAGACAATTCGCGCTGTGTCACATGTTTCGACTGCATGGCCGTTTGCCCCAATAATGCCATAACCTACCGCATAGGCCGTCATCGTCTTACTATGCCCATGCTTCAGGTTGCAGGAGGCAAAAGGCAAGTGGCAGACACGGCGTCAGATCCCTCGCGGCGCAACTTCATAAAAAAAATGGGAACCTCCGGAGTGGCACTCTTTGCATTGCCCGGTTCACTGCTCATGCTGGGCGGCGACGAGTGCAGCCCGGAGGATGTAATAACAAAAAACAATATGGAACCCTTCGCGGCTGAGGAAAACGGTGACGGAGAAAGACAGTTCAATCCCATCATGCCGCCGGGATTCGACAACCGCCGGCGCTTTCTGCGTCACTGCACCGGCTGCGGGGCTTGCGTGAGTGCCTGTCCCACATCCATTATCACGCTGAGTGGCAGCCAGTACGGGCAGAAACATATTCTCGCGGCCACCGTGGACATGAAACGCGGATTCTGCCTTTATGACTGTAAGAAATGCACGGACGTTTGTCCTACCGGAGCCCTTGAGGAACTTACTGTGAGCGAAAAACACCGCAATGTCATAGGCAAAGCGCGAATCGATATCAACCGTTGCATCCTGTACGCCAAAGGCGAGGCCTGCGGCGAATGTGCCCGAAACTGCCCGACAGATGCCATAAAAATTGTCGATACTCCCGACGGGCGCAAGGCTCCGGAATTGATATTCGACAAATGCATAGGCTGTGGCAAATGCGCGTGGGTTTGCCCCGCGAGTCCTAAGGCAATCGACATCGTCGGCACCGATTCAAATACTTCCATTGAAATCTTAAGCAATGAAACAATATCTTGATTTACTGAAACATATACTTGATAATGGTCATGAGAAAGGTGACCGCACCGGCACCGGTACAAAGTCGTTATTCGGCTATCAGATGCGGTTTGACCTTTCGCAGGGTTTTCCTTTGCTCACCACAAAGAAACTGCACCTTAAGTCTATAATCTATGAGTTGCTGTGGTTTCTGCGCGGCGACACCAACGCCCGCTGGCTTCAGGAACGAGGGGTGAAGATATGGAACGAATGGGCGGACCCCGACGGCGATCTCGGCCACATCTACGGCTACCAGTGGCGCTCGTGGCCCGACTATGACGGCGGCTTCATTGACCAGATTCAGCAGGCGGTCGACGATATTAAAACCAATCCCGACTCGCGCCGCATCATCGTGAGCGCGTGGAATGTGGCCGACCTCAAAAGGATGAACCTGCCGCCCTGCCATGCATTCTTCCAGTTTTATGTCAACGACGGGCGTCTCAGCCTTCAGCTGTATCAGCGGAGCGCCGACACCTTTCTTGGAGTGCCGTTCAATATAGCCTCTTACGCCCTTTTGCTTATGATGATGGCGCAGGTTACGGGCCTCGAGGCCGGCGATTTCGTGCATACCCTCGGCGACGCACATATCTATCTCAACCATCTCGACCAGGTAAAGCTGCAGCTCACACGCGAGCCCAGACCACTTCCAAAGATGAGGCTCAATCCCGACGTGAAGAATATCTTCGATTTCAAATACGAAGACTTCACCCTCGAGGATTATAATCCTCATCCGCATATCAAAGGCGATGTGGCAGTGTGAGCCTTGCGACCATAGTGTATGGATTAAGTTTATTAAATGAATCTCAGTTGCTTAAAAAGTGATATGATAAACAGTAACTTAGAGCTGATAGTGGCGGTGGCCGGCCGGGATATGGCTATAGGCCGCGGCGGCGACCTGCTTTATCATCTTTCGCCCGACCTCAGGCATTTCAAGGAAATCACCACGGGGCACACCGTGATAATGGGGCGGCGCACATTCGAGTCGTTGCCCAAAGGCGCACTGCCCAACCGTCGCAACATAGTGCTGAGCCGTAATGCCGGTTATACGGCTCCGGGGGCCGAGGTTTTCGCCTCGCTCGAGGAGGCACAGAGTCATCTCCCACCCGCCGAAAAGGCTTTTGTGATTGGTGGCGGCACGCTATATGCACAGGCCATAGACGCGGCGGAAGTGATTCATCTTACCGAGATAGACGCAGAGCCTGAAGATGCCGACACTTTCTTCCCGCATTTCGACCGCGATGACTTTGTGGTAAGAGATACTACGGCCTGGCTTCATGACGAAAAATCGGGCCTTGACTACAGATTCACCACCCTCGTGAGGCGGGAGAAAGAAAAAAAGTCGATGGCCGACCTTCACCGCATCGACATAGAAAGCTTTCATCAGAAAGCCAAACTGCCGCTTACTTTGGTGCTCGACGACATAAGATCGCTCAACAACATAGGCTCGATATTCCGTACGGCCGACGCCTTCGCCATTGAGCGGCTGGTGCTCTGCGGCATAACGGCTACGCCACCTTCGGTCCAGATACACAAGACGGCACTCGGAGCCGAACTTTCGGTGGACTGGATATACCGCCCCTCGGCGGCCGAGGCCGTAAAGGAACTCAAGGCTCTGGGTTATGTGACCGCGGCGCTCGAACAAGTTAAGGAAAGTGTCGATCTTTTCGCTTTTAAGCCTGAGAAATTAAACCAAAAGTATGCCGTTGTGGTTGGTAATGAAGTGGGAGGCGTGAGCCAGGAAGCTGTAAACGCCTGTGACTTCTGCCTCGAGATTCCTCAGGAAGGTACCAAGCACTCGCTCAACGTGGCTGTCTCGGCCTCGCTTGCGATGGCAAGTTTCTACAAATCTTTAAATTATTGAAATGAAATCCTCGTTACTCGCAGATAAAAAACTCCTCTATCCTCCCACATTAAAGTCAGGAGACACGATAGCCATACTCGCACCGGCGGGAAAAATCAAACCGGAGGTGGTGAATCCGGCGGTTCGTGTACTTGAAGAAGAAGGCTACAGGGTAAAAGTCATGCCCCATACCTTTGGCGAACACGGTTCCTTCAGCGGCACGCCCGCCGAGCGTCTCGAAGACTTTGTCAAGGCCTGGAGCGACCCCGAGGTCAAGGCTATAATTTGTGCCCGAGGCGGCTACGGCGTGGTACACATCATGGAAGGAATCAACGCGCTGCCCCTTGAGGACAATCCCAAATGGATAGCCGGATTCAGCGACATATCGGCCCTCCACGCTCTGCTCGCAAACCGCGGCATAGCCTCGATACACAGTTCGATGACCTCGCACATAGGTAAGTTCGGAGCTGATGATGAGGACAACAGGGCTCTCTTCGATATCCTCCGAGGCGGCAGGCCGGCTTACGTCTTCCCGGCTTCTGATTACGACAAGAAGGGCATCGCGATAGGCAGGCTCTACGGCGGCAATCTCGCCGTTCTGGCTGACCTTATCGACACCCGATACAATCTGCTCCAGCCCGATACCATCCTCTTCATTGAAGATGTATCCGAGCCGATTTACAAAATCGAAAGAATGATGTACCAGCTCAGACTCGGCGGTCTCCTCGCAAGTATCAGAGGACTTGTAGTAGGGCAGTTTACCGAATACCGTCCCGACGGTCTGCACAAGAACATGGAGGAGATGATAGCCCAGGTGGTTGAGCCTTATAAGATACCGGTGGCTTTTGACGCCCCGGTAGGCCATGTCGACCACAACGTACCGCTCATCGAGGGTGCGACCGTGACCCTCAAGGTAAGCCCTTCGGGACGAAACTCCGTCATATTCCACAAATAAGACGCATAACCACGACATAACTGCAATAAACCCCGACATAAAACACAGGCTGCGGCCAATACCCCAACTGAACCCAAGGAATTACTGAATTAAAACTAAAGAGAAGATTATGAGAAAATTCTTACTCCGGACACTTATGACGCTCGCCGTGATAAGCGGGCTCAGCTTCTTTGAAGCAGCTTACGCAAGCGCCCCCGCCGGCTACTACAATTCGCTGGTGGGTAAGAAAGAAAGCGCGCTGAAAACGGCGGCTCATGATATCATATACAATTTCACCGAGGTTTCGTCTTATTCGGCGCTCCCTTCTTACTTTGAAAAAACCGATGTCTATCCCGATTCAAAGAGATGGTGGGACATGTACAGCGACATACCCTTCTATGCCCCGAGTTTCAGTGGCCTTAACCGCGAGCACTCATTCCCCAAAAGCTGGTGGGGCGGTCTCAAAACAGTATCGGCTTACGTCGACCTCAATCACCTTTACCCCAGTGAAATGAAGGCAAATACGGCGAAAAGCAATTATCCGCTTGGTGAGGTGAGCTCTTCGAGCGTAAGCTTCAACAACGGCATCTGCAAGGTGGGCGCACCCAAGGCAGGTCAGGGTGGTGGCGCCGCCAAGGTTTTTGAGCCGGCCGACGAATATAAAGGCGACTTCGCACGCACATATTTCTATATGGTGACCTGCTATCAGAACCTCACCTGGAAATATTTCTACATGGTATCGCAGAATCTTTACCCCACGCTCAACGGCTGGTCGGTTGACCTGCTGATGAAATGGCACCGCGCCGACCCGGTTAGCCAGAAAGAGCTCGACCGCAACGAGGCCGTTTATAAGATTCAGAATAACCGCAACCCCTTTATCGACCATCCCGAGCTCGCTGAGTATCTGTGGGGTAACAAAAAGGGACAGGCTTTCACGTTCAGCGGTGGTACAGACCCCAATCCTCCCGTCAGCGGTGACCCCGAGCTTCTTACTCCCACGCAGGATATGGACCTTGACTTCGGCGAGGTGGTCACAGGCTCAAAAGGCACTGCTAAACTTATCTTCAAGGGCAATAACATCACGGGCAAGATCAATGTGAGAATTCGTAAGCAGATAGGCGATGCCGAGATGTTCTCCCTCGAGAAAACGTCTATTGACGGATCGGCTGTAAACGTCTCAAACGGATATGAACTCAACGTCTATTATACACCCACTTCTAAGGGCAAGCACACGGCACGCATCCTTATCACGGTCGACGGCATCGCCGGTTCACGAGGCCTTGAAATCAGAGGCGAGGGCGTGGACAAACCCGTGCTCGACCAGTGTACCGCACTGCCCGCTACAGACATAACCGAAGATTCATACGTGGCCAACTGGACCACTCCGGCAGACAATGTGGTGGACTACTGGGTAATCAACCGAACCAAGTTCAAAGGCTCCGACGCAGTCGAAGAGGAAGTTCTTGCCGAGTCAGACGGAAGTCAGAAGATCATGGGCCTGGACGAGTCGGACTATGAGACTTACACCGTGCAGAGCTGCCGCTTAGGCTTCAAGTCGCCGGTATCCAACATAATTACCGTCAGGACCTCGGGTATCAACGATATCAAGGCCGGTGCTCCTCTCAGCATTATCGGCATCGAGGGAGCAGTGAGATTTATCACAAACGGCGTGCAGACCGACGTCAGATTCTTTGATGTCTCAGGCCGTCTTCTCCGCGTAATCGACCGGATCGACAACTACACCGAGGTCGAGGCCGAGCCCGGTTTCTATCTCATCTCCACCCGCGAGCACAAGACTCCGGTGAAGGTCGTGGTGAAATAATCGTTTCATAATAAACTAAATACACACGGTCACAGTTTTGTGGCCGTGTGTTTATACTAAAACTGCAATGGATAATATAAACCAGCATCGCCCGGCACCCTCCGGAGCCACACTTCTCGTGGTGGGAGCAGGCGGTTTCATAGGAGGATTCATAGTCTCCCAGGCGATAAGCCGCGGCTACAAGGTTTGGGCCGGTATCCGCAAATCCACTTCAAGACGGTATCTGACCGACCCCGCGATAAATTTCGTGGAGTTTGACTATGACGATTATGACGCTCTTGAAAAAGAGGTGACTGCTTCGGCTCCATCAGCATCCGGCTGGGACTATGTGATATGGAATCTCGGAGCGACGAAATGCGCCAATTTTCGCGATTTCAACCGCATAAACTTCGAGTATCCGCGCACTTTCATCAATGTTCTCCTTGATTTGGGTATGAATCCGAAGAAGTTTCTGTATATGAGCTCGCTGAGTGCCTTGGGCCCTGTGGCCGAGGACGGCTCTTACGCACCTATCACCAACGATATGCAGCCGCAGCCGAATACCCGTTACGGGCTTTCGAAAATCAAGACCGAAGCATTCCTCGAGCGAGTGCCCGAGCTCAACTGGGTAGTGTTCCGTCCCACGGGAGTATACGGCCCCCATGAGCAGGACTATCTCATGATGATTAAGTCGATCGAGAGTCACTGGGATTTCTCGGTGGGTTTCAAAAAACAGATGCTCACCTTTATATATGTGGAGGATCTGGTCAACGCCATGCTTGACGTACTGCCAACCGATGTGGTTCACAAAAAATATATCATTTCGGAAGACCGCGTCTATACTCAGGAAGAGTTCCGCACCATCGTCAAGGAAAAATTAGGCGTTAAAAGGGTGATACCCGTGAAGATGCCTATGTGGCTTACTTACACGGCCTCTTATATAGCAGAAAAGCTGGCAGCCGCCCGCGGCAAGGCATCCACGCTCAACCGCGACAAGTTTAAAATCATGAAGCAGAGAAACTGGAACTGCGACATATCTGATGCTGTGCGCGATTTCGGTTTTCATCCTGAGTTTCCGCTCGACCGTGGCATTGAGGAGACTGTGAAGAGCTATTTGGCTTCAAAGAAGGAGTGACAGCTGTATATTTGAAACAGGATTTGTCTCTGAAAATATTAATTTAATTTGTCGATAAATCAGTCTTTTGCGTATGGAATACAAGCAAAAATGTCCGGTATGGATGACAGTGCTTATCATTGTACTGTGCCTGCCTTTGTTCAGTTTTCCGGCTTTATTGTCGATGCTCCCCCAGGGCTGCGAGACTTTAGGCATATTATATCCCTTTTATGTCATTGGCACAGGGGTTTGCGCCTGGATCTGCTATCCTTCACGCAAGACTGTCACCTGGATATTGCTCGCTCTCATGGTTCTCTCCCATCTCGGAATATGGTGGCTGGCATTATATGGGCAGCCTATCAGTTAACAAGAATATAAATTCTAAATTTTAAACTTTAAATTTGCCAAGGCAGTGATCAGCGAGGATTTACAGGAATATCTTGAAACACATACATCGTCCGAACCGGAATTGCTCAGACGGATATACCGCCATACACAGCTCCATTCGCTCTACCCCAGGATGTGTTCCGGCCACTACCAGGGTCGCGTGCTCAAAATGCTTGCGGCGATGACCTCTCCAAAGCGGATAATCGAGCTCGGGGCTTTTACCGGCTATTCGACACTATGTTTTGCCGAAGGTGCTCCTGAGGCTCATATCGATACTATCGAAATCGATGACGAGGCCGAAGATTATCTCCGTGAGGTGTTTGCCGCCTCACCATACGGAGCGAACATCACTCTCCATATAGGCGATGCCCTCGAGGTGATACAGCGTCTCGAAGGCAGCTGGGACATGGCCTTTATCGACGCAAATAAACGATGTTATAAGGAATATTTCGATCTTCTCGCGCCGAGAATCATCCCGGGAGGCTATATTCTCGCCGACAATACTCTCTGGAGCGACAAGGTGGTTGCCGACGATGTACAAAAGGAGGCACACGACCCTCAGCTTCACGGCATAAAGGTATTCAACGACTATGTGGCCGCGCTTGACGGCTGGGAGTCTGTAATCCTGCCAATCCGAGACGGCCTCACAATCCTGAGGAAGAAAGATTAACTAAAAAGCGCTCTTAGAAAAATACTAATTGCCGAAAGTTCAAAGGCTTATGTTGAGATGCGGCCATAACCAGTTTGGCACTGCGCCCATAAGCGAGGCCACTATTGCCCAGCGGGAATCGATGTAAGCCACGCGGCGTCCGCGCAATATGGCAATTTCGATTTTCTTGGCTGCGTATTCTACCGACATTTCGATGGGATATTTCTTGTCCTTTACGAGCAGGGGCGTGTCGACGAATCCGGGACGGATATCGGTTATTCCCACATTCACATGCTGAATGTGAGCCAATTGGTCGAGTGCCTGAAGGTAGGTCCACTGATAGCGTTTCGACGCTGAATAAGCGGCCGAGCAGCCGAGCCCCTTCTTACCGGCAACCGATGTGATGGCGGCGATGCGTCCTTTCTCCACGTTTGCCGTGTCCTTGAAGTATTTGTAGGCGGCTGTGACTATAGCGGTGAAACCCTGAACGTTAACTGCTACTGTGCGTGCGTCGATCTCGGCGTCACAGTCGGGATTCTGCCATCCGCAGCCTGCGCAGTACACAAGTATGTCCATGCCGTCGATATCCTCTATGAGATCATAGAAATTTTTCACGGCATCGGGCGAGGTGACGTCCATCACCTTATAATATTATTACTGTCCGCTAAACTATAGTAAGCAATAAAAAAAATAGGGCCGATTCTT
>CAYZFL010000032.1:0-17242 GCA_964477785.1 uncultured Bacteroides sp. | reverse complement strand
TTCGCGGTGGCACCTACATGATAGCCGTCTGCTTCGATGCTCCGCATGACTACCGCAAGGTAATACCCGTCCTGGCGCCAATCTTCAGCAGTGAATACATGCGTGGCGCCTGGATATTCCACACCGTCGGCGTTCCTAAGCGCAACGAAAATACTCCATACTACATCTCCCGCTTCAACGCCGACTTCCCGACACCGCCTCCCGACCTCAAACGAGACGAGGTCACCGAATTCCTCGGTCTCCCACCGCCCGCCGTTCTCTACAACGATTCACCCCCGGGTTGCGACTCTCCCGATCCTCCCGGAAATTGCGCATTGCGCATTTCTCATTACGCATTACCAAGTGGCAAGCCACTTGTCTTCGCGGCAGCTGCCCCGCCGGCCAGAAAAGCCTAAAAACGAAGCTCTTTGCTTCGAAAGAAATCGCAGCAAGGAGCACTTTGACATATTGATACAATTTTTCCTGGCGTTTACCCATTGTTGTCGGGGTCGCATGTAGGGTTCAGGCTGGACCTAAATCGCCTGTTTTCGCTGATTTCCAGGCATTCAACCTCGCTCTTCTTCCTTCGCGAATATGCGAGGGTAGATGTATTGGCCTTTGGTGGCGGTGGTTTTGCCGTAGGCTATGGTGTGGTTGGGGCAGATGTGATAGCATCGGAGGCAGAAGGCACATTTGTCACCCCACTCGGGCGTGGGTGCTACGGTGATGTTTTTCAAGGGGCAGACGCGGGCGCAGAGTCCGCACCGGGTGCATCCGTCAAGGGCTTTGAAGGGCTTGGGCGATGTGCAGTGGCGCTTGAACCAGGGATATATTATTCTCGATTTTATGCCGGCGAACTTGCCGCGGACGATGTCGCTCTCCGCAGAATGTGCCTTTATGGCTTTTGCAATAGCAGCCACTCTCTGAGGCATGGCAGCCAGTTTGCCGTCGCGCACTTCGGAAGAGTCGACGTCGAAACCTTTCATGCACACGTATGTGTTTGGCATAATCACCGAGAAGGCGCACATTGCTTTGAAGCCGCGGAATTTCATTATGCGTCGCCACTGGCGGTCGGTAAGTCCGGCATCATCGCCGCAGGTACAGACCATATAATGCTCCACCGTCCCGGGGGCGGGCGACTTGAAGTTGATAGCCGTCATCACATCGACCATAATCTCGGGTATTCCCCATGAATAGACGGGGAAAGCCCAGATCATGCGTGTATGCTTAGTGAGGTCGATTGTGAAATCAGCGGGATAGCGAAGCACCTCGGCGGGCAGTTCGGCCATCTCGTCATTTCCCAGTTCCTTACTTAAAAGACGGCTTACGGCGAGGGTATTGCCCTCGCCGGAGAAACATAATATCATAAACGACTCTTCAAAACTGATTAGGGCCTTTATCTGAGATTCTTAATCACGACCTCGGTTGCGCCGAAACCGTATTCGGCGAAAGAGGCGTCTCGTACTTCGTGACCTTTGTAGCGGTGGTTGAGCTCCTTCATGAGGGCTGCACGGAGCACACCATTGCCTTTGCCGTGGATAAACACGATGCGTTCGCCGGGCTTTTTGAGCCTGGAGTCCATCTCTCGGCGGAACACGTCAACCTGATAGTTGAGAATCTCGGCGGGCGACATGCCGGAGGTGGAGTCGAGCAGCGAATCGATGTGCAGGTCAACGACGGTAAGGCCCGGATGGGCAGCGGGTTTCGACTGCTGTTTCTTCACCGGACGACGGTCGGCTTGTTTGGGTGCGGCGTCACGGGCCAGCAGAGCCTCATAGGCGGGCTCTTTCACGGGCTTGCCGTCCTTCACTATCTCCCAGGCAATCACGGGAACCTCGAAATAGGGGTTCGGTCTGAAGCAATGGAGCTTTACAAATTTTGTGGCGTCTACCTTACGCTCAAAGTCGACCGTGGCCATCATCTTATAGGGCTTGTCTTTCTTGAAGGGAATCACCTTGAGCGAGAAGCGGTCGAAGCCTGTAAGGTCGTCGGCCTCGAGTTTCCATAGAAGTCCCTCGAAGTTCGGCTCCAGCAGGCCCTGCGAGCGACAGGTCCATGTCTGCTCGTCCTCGGCGCGGGTGGCGAAGACGTAGCTCAGCCAATAGTTGGAATCGTTTACCAGATAAGCCGAGTAACCGGTACGGGAAATAGCCTTGAGGTCATCGGCTTCGAAGCCGAGGGTGAGGTTGAGCACGTCGCCCTCCTCGGTCTCGATAATCGACGAGGGAAGCACCTTCTCTTTTTCCGACATTACCTGGGCTTCTTTTTCCGCAGCAGAAACTTTCGACTCCGAGCGTGCTTTCTCGTCACGGGCCTCCTTGTCCTTGCGGTCGCGCACTTCCTGCCAGGCCTTTGAGGTCTGTGCCTCGCCTACGACAACTATCTCGGAAACCATCACGGGGGTCTCGAAGCCGTCCTCGTCGACGTATGCTATTTTGCCTTCTATTCTTGTCACGACACCTCCGCCCACGGCGTTGAGGTATCTTACATTGTCACCAATTTTGATATTCATACCACAAAATTAGTAAAATTTCGTTTGTCAGACAATAGCAGACACCGTGACGCTTACTTCCGGAGGTTGTAAAAATGGTTTACGGGACCGTGGCCGTGGCCGATGCTGTAGGCGGCTCCGGCCCCGATGGCACCGGCGAGATACTGCTTGCCGCGGCGGCATGCCTCCTCAAGTCCGTAGCCCTGTGCGAGATACGATGCGATGGCCGACGAAAGGGTGCAACCGGTGCCGTGTGTGTTGCGGGTATGTATCCTCGGAGCCGAATAGAAGTGGCATTGGCCTGTGGTGGCGTCGTAGAGAATGTCAGTGAGCATGGTAATACCTTTGTCGTCCTCGTCGATATGTCCGGCTTTGAGGTAAACGCTCGTATTTATCCGACGGCCCAGCTCGGCGGCAGCCGCTTCCATGTCCTCGAGGTTATGGCCTATCTCGCGGCCAAGGAGCAGCGAGCCCTCGGGCAGGTTGGGAGTTATGACGTCGGCCAGGGGGAGAAGCTCCTCGCGCAGTGTGGCTATGGCCTCCGGGAGGAGCAGTGCATCGCCCGAGGTCGCCACCATTACGGGGTCGATAACGATGTTGCGGGCCTTGTATTTTAGCAGGGAGTCGCGCACCGCGAGGATGAGCTCGGAGGAATGAAGCATGCCTATCTTCACGGCGTCGGGCTCGAGGTCTTCCATCACGGATTTGATCTGGCCTCTCACAAAGTCTACCGGGATGGGATGCACTCCTGTGACACCTACCGTGTTTTCATCGACAACCGCTACAATGGCTGTGGCTACAAACGAGCCGGTGGCCTGGCCGGCCTTGATGTCGGCCTGAATGCCGGCGCCACCGCTGGGATCGCTTCCGGCGATGCTCAGCATCACCGGGTATTTCTTTGATTCTGTCATTTTGGTATTCTGTTAAGATATGAAACGACCGGAGTAATGAGCCCGGCTGTCGATTTTATATTTGCCAGCGGCGGAGATTCCAGGCTGAGTCCCAGAATAGCCATTCCATGCGGCAGCCTGTGATAAAGGCTTCAATCATGGCGTCCTTCACAGAGTCGGAGGCCATGAGATAAAGCCTGTCGCAGATTCGGCAGGCCGATTCTGTCTGGGCCTGAAAGTCAGGGTCGTTGTAAGTCACAATCCACTTCATATATGGATTGCCGGGTTTTGCCGTGTCAAGGATATGCTTCCCTACTTTTCCATAAATGGTGAAGCAAGGCAGAAGTCCGGCGGCCTCGACCTCCACGGGGTCACAGGCATGGCTGCGGTGCCAGGAGTTGTAGAAAAGGCAAACCGGGCTGATATCCTTGTCGCTCAGGCAATTGCCCCGGAGGTAATGCTTATGGAGAAACTGCTCGAACTCGACGCCCACGGTGGCGAATCTCAGGAATCCCATCCTCATATCCTCCTCGGGCAGACGCGATGCGGCATGGGCGAGAACACGGGCATAGTTGCTCACATAGAGCGAGTCCTGCTGAAGATAGAATATAAATTTATCCTCGGACAGCGACCCGTCGGCAAGGGCACGGACAAAGGGCAGGCCGAGGATCTTGCGGTAAATATCATCGGACAGTCTTTCGGCTCTTTGGCTGAAACTTTCCATATCAATATCTGTTTGACGGCAAAGGCCGCCGGCAAGTTTGAAAAATTATTTTACGGCAATGGTGGCCACATAGTCGCCGCGGTCGCAGCCTTCGGAGGGCATTTCGGCGCGGTCGTCGGAGTAAAGGGGATGCGTGGTGAGGGTCTGCATGAAGCTTATGGAGCTGAACCCGGCCTTGCGGCACATCTCTTCTTTTTCGGCGGTAGTGCGCCAGGAGGCGGCGTTGACAAACTCAATGGGATATGGCAGACGGGGCCTTACGCCGTCGAGCATGGGATGGTCCCAGGTGCCAAGGGCCTTGGCCAGGTTATAGAGCGTGCCGTAACCGCTTTCCTTGGGAATATCGATGAGAATGAGACGGCCTCCTTCGGGCAGGGCATCGTATACTTTCTTTACAACTTCTTCAAGGCCTTTGATATAGCCGGGCGAGCCGTTAAACACAATGGTGTCGTATTGCTGACGGCCATAGTCGGCTTCCTCGGCGGTGGCTACGGTGACGTTCATGCCGCGTTTGCGGGCAATCTCAGCCATGGGAGCTGCGGGCTCGATGCCGTCTGTAACTTTGATGCCGAAGTCTTTTGCCATGATGCTTTCGAAGAGGCCGCTGCCGCAGCCTACGGAGAGAATTTTTTTGCCGCCTTCGAGCGCCTCGGCCACGAGTCTCACCTCTGAGAGAAGCACATTGGGATTGGCGATAAACCAGCTGTCGTATTGTTCGGCGTATTGGTCGAAACTTGTTTTCATCTTTGTTTTAGGATGTAATGATTGGAAGATTTGGGTAATTTGGGAAGTTGGGCAAAGCATCAGATGTCGAAAACCTTGTCCCAGTCTTTCCATACGGGCTGATAACCATGTGCGCGGATGGCCCCGGCTACTTCGTCGGGGGTGCGCTCGTCGCTGACATGAAACTGCTCCAATGCCTGGGGATAGGTCTTGTAGCCGCCCGGATCGGTCTTGGAACCGGCACTCATCGAGGTCACGCCGAGTGAGAGCATGTTGTCGCGGAAGTCAGGACGCTCGCGAGTGGAGTATGAAATGTCGATATCGGGCTCGAAGAGACGGAATGCGAAGGTGATCTGGGCCAGCTCGCGGTCGTTCATCACCGTGTTTGGCTGGAATCCTCCGGCGGCCGGTCTCAGACGCGGGAAGTTGACGCTCAGTCTTGTGCGCCAGTAGTTGGTCTTGAGATAGCGGGCGTGGCGGGCCATCATCACAATGTCGGTACGCCAGTCCTCCAGACCGATGAGCACGCCGAGGCCTATCTTGTGAAGTCCGGCCTGACCCATGCGGTCGAAGCCGTTGACGCGCCACTCGAAGTCGGACTTGCGGCCAATGGGATGATAGGTCTTATAATTCTCGCGGTGATAGGTTTCCTGAAAGCAAGTCACGCCGTTGAGACCCGAGTGGGTAAGTCGTTCATAATCCTCGGCGGAAAGGGGCATCACTTCGATGGAGAGGTTGTTGAAATAGGGACGGGCTACCTGCAGAGCCTTCTCGAGATAGTCGGTGCCGGCCGCGGCGGGATTCTCGCCTGTGACGATGAGCAGATTTTCGAAGGGCGCGAGCTCGCGTATTGCCTTGCACTCGTCCTTGATCTGCTCCATGGTGAGTATCACCCTCTTATACTTGTTGTTGCGGTTGAATCCGCAGTACACGCAGCCGTTGGCGCATGAGTTTGTGATGTAGAGGGGAATGTACATCGAAATGGTCTTGCCGAAACGTCGCTGTGTAATACTGCGGCTCTTGGCGGCCATCGGTTCGATATATTTAGCGGCGGCGGGCGAGACAAGAGCCATGAAATCCTCAACCGAGAGATAGTCCTTGCTCAGGGCGCGGCGCACATCGGTGTCGGTTTTCGACAGAATCTCGGCTGTGGTGTCGTCCCACGACCATTGTTTCAATACTTCTGAAAACATACTGTAAATCTTTAGGATTGAAATATGAGTCTCAGTCGAGGAAAGAGGTGAGGGGCGAAGATGCGGCGGCTTCTTCGGCGACGGGGCCGAGACCGGCTTCGTAAGCCATGCGGCCGGCTTTAACGCTGAGATCGAAGGCGCAGGCCATCTCTATGGGGTCGGAAGCAATGGCTATGGCGGTGTTGACAAGCACAGCGTCGGCACCGAGTTCCATGGCCTCGGCAGCGTGGCTCGGCGCGCCTATACCGGCGTCGACAACCACGGGCACTGTGGCCTGGGTGATGATGATTTTGAGGAAATGGCGGGTGACGAGGCCGAGATTGGTACCTATGGGAGCGGCGAGGGGCATTACGGCTGCGGCACCGGCGAGCTCGAGACGCTTGCAGAGCACGGGATCGGCCTGAACGTAGGGCAGCACGATGAATCCGCGCTTGGCCAGTTCCTCAGTGGCTTTGAGGGTCTCATATCCGTCGGCGAGGAGGTGACGGGGCTCGGGATGGATTTCGAGTTTGAGGAAGTTGGTGCCGAAGGCCTCGCGGGCGAGTTCGGCGGCAAAGAGTGCCTCTTTTGCGTCGCGGACGCCCGATGTGTTGGGCAATACCTGAATGCCCGGACGCTCGATATGGGTGAGCATCGAGTCGGAAGCCGTATCGTCGGCATCGATTCGTTTCATTGCGACGGTCACCATTTCGGTGCCCGAGGCTTCAATGGCACGGCGCATGGTCTCGTCGTCGGAGAACTTGCCGGTGCCCAGGAAAAGACGTGAATTGAATTCTTTTCCGCCTATTACAAGTGGTTTCATGAATTATGGTGTTTGGATATTTGATTTACAAATTCATAAGTGGCTTTAACGGGGTGGGAAGCACCTATGATTGCGCCAGAGACGGCTACACCGCTCACCCCGGCCTCCATGAGAGGCGCGATGTCGTCGATGGAGACGCTGCCGATGGCCACCACAGGTAAAGAAATGTTTTTCTGCCTCATGCCCTGCATGATGCGGCGGTAGCCTTCGTAGCCGAGAACCGGGCTGAGATTGGTTTTTGTGGTGGTAAACCTCAGCGGGCCGAGGCCTATATAGTCTGCACCTGCAGCGGCTGCTTTTTCAATGTCGGCGAGCTCGTTTGCCGTGGCGCCGATGATGAAACCGGCGGCGGAACTGTCGTTTTGAAAGAAACTGCGGGCGAGAGCGCGGGCTTCGACAACTGGCATGTCGTTTTTGCCGAGGTGCACGCCGTCGGCGCCGATCTCGAGGGCAATGTCGACATGGTCGTCGACAATCAGCTTTGCGTCGGGATATTGTCTGACGATGAGGAGCGCGTTGCGGACTGCGTTTCTGACCATAGGTTTCGACGCGCCTTTCTTGCGCAGCTGAATCCAGCGGCAACCGCCCTCGAGGGCCTGACGAATCTGATCAAGCTCGGGAGCGTAATCCTCGGTGTGGGTGTTATGGGTGATGAACTGAAGCATATAAGATAGCTATAAGAGGGCGAGATTATGTCTGAGATCGGAGAGACCTTCGGAGCGGTCGGAGAAGAATCCGAGCATTGCGGCGCCGCCGAAGCCGAGCTCTTTGAGGTGGCTTATTTTGCCGTGCTCAATGCCGCCGAGAGCAATCACTTTTGGGCCGATTAGTCCGAGGTCGCGGGCCCCGGCGAGGGCTTCGGGAGAGAAGGCCGAGAGATAGCCCCGCTTGGATATGCTGTCGAAAATGGGGCTCAGGAAACAATAGTCGGCCTCATCTTTTTTTGCCTTTAGCTCGTCGAAACTGTGGCATGAGACTGAGACGGAGCGGATGCCTGAACTGCGGGCGAAACGTATATCGCCCGGCGTGGCCGTAGAGGGAAGATGCAGACCGAAATTACGCTCTTTAATGAATTGAAATAAAGAGTTATCAAGCCCGTGCGACCCGGGGCCAGGGCACGGGAGGTGGATGCTGATGCGGCCGCAAAGCTCAGAGGGGAATGACCTGAGCAAACTCGAGAGTTCTTCTGAGGTCGCGCTTTTGTGCCTGATGTGCACGCGGTCGACTTTCCCGCTCTCAAGCATCATGCTTACGGCCTCCGGCTCGTTGCTACTGATTTCCTCAGGAGTTATGGCTATGATTTTAAAATTCCGCATAACTGGAATCCTCTGTTGATCTGCCAATCACTAATTGCCAAATGGCATCATCCTCCGCAGACGGCTTTGATGATAGTGATTTTAGAGCCGGGAAGAATAGTTTCAGCGGCCCAGAATTTTCGGGGGATCACCTTGTCGCTCACGGCGACGGCGAGACCGCCGGCCTTATAACCGCATTGCTCGAGCATCTCGGCCACGGTGGAATTGTCGCGGATTTCCACTTCCTTGAGATTGATATAGACTTTCATGATGATTGATTATAAAATTTATAAAAGTTATATAATTTGCAAGAACTGCTGACGTATAGAAAACAAAGCCGCCGCTTAGGGCTTGTCAGCAGACATAAGCCGGAGCGGCGGGGATATCGTTAAGAGAAAAATCCTGACTTAAGATGCAGTCGTAATCAT
The DNA here is from genome assembly GCA_964477785.1 of uncultured Bacteroides sp. Classification (GTDB taxonomy): domain Bacteria; phylum Bacteroidota; class Bacteroidia; order Bacteroidales; family Muribaculaceae; genus CAG-873. The sequence continues at coordinate 8,717 of CAYZFL010000032.1, read as the reverse complement.
GGTTTGCAAGTCCCTGCGTCGGTATTATCCGCATCAGGTAGTCAGGGTCTGATCTCAGCACGGGCAGATGCCCGGCACCCCTCTTGGCTTATGGTTTTGCTCTCAGTTTTTAAGATATTGCAAAGGTAGTGAAAATCCGCTATATTCGCAATCTAAACTTTTTAAATTTTTTTCAAGCTAAACTATGCAAGTGCTTCGCGAAAACTTAATACTTAAGTCTTTCCTCCCAGTCGATTCTTACTGAGACGCACTGACGGCTGTCGCGCTCGATGATGACATGCGAGGTGCGGCCCGGAGCTGCCTCGCCGCCGATTTTAATCTGCGCTTCCTCACCGAAACGACATTCCGCCATATATGCCACGTCGAGACGCTTAATGGCAAGACTGTCGAAGACGTCGAGGGGCCACGAGTTGAGCACGATGTTGAGATATTTCACCGAATTGACATGGCGGTTGAAGTCTATGTCGCAGTACTGGAAGCGGTAGTTTCTCACCTTTGTGGCCTCATAGCCGGTGGGCTGGGCGCGTCTGAACTTCTCGATGGGGCAGTCTGTGCCGGGCATGGGTATCTGCTTGTCGCCGAGGAGCCCGAGGTCGCCCATTGAGCGGTTTTTGACATCGACGGCGCCCCATACCGAGCGCATATATGCCACGGCGTTGCCCTGCGCGTCGGTTACAGTGAAGTTGCGTTCCGAGAAACGGCGCGAGAAACTTTCGATCCAGGTCATGACGGTATAAGTCTCATTAATGGACGGGTAGCGGAGTACCTCGACCGACATTCTCGACAGTACCCAGGCGAGGTTGAACTGCCTGAGGTCGGCATAGCCTATGCCGAGGATATTTGCGTGGGCTGTCGCCACCTCGATAGCGCGTGCCACAAGCAAAGTCACAGGCATCACGCCCTCGGCGCCGCACTGTCCGGCGGTGAGCAAAGAGGTCTCGCTATAAGTTGAAGGTATCGGTTTTTCAGGGCTGACGGTCATAATTGTCTAAAAATTAGCGGTCTGAGGCATGACTGAGAGAAAGTTGAGGCGGTGGAGCGTCCGGGCCTATTAAATTTTCTAAAAACTAATGCAAAGTTAGTGATTTTACCAAAAAATAGCATTATCTTTGCACACAGAAAACGACGTCTTTCGGGCGTTACGGCAAAGGCCGGGCATCGGAAGCAGTCGCGTGGAAAAATTTGGCCGCTTGCAACCACATTAAAAAATGCTAAAATAGCAACAAGACAGCCTCTAAGCCCCTGAGTCGGCTGAAGACTCTGACGAATTCCCGCAGATTCGGGCTATGTTTACCGTTCCACGCGCCTGTGCAGGTCCCGCGGAGCGTTTTTTATACCCCGGAATTAAACAGACGCCTTTGTAGAATTGAAATTTTTAACTGAGATAACCTTCAGACGGGTTTGAATATAACAAACAGTTTCAGAACTAAAATACAAAAAGATATGCATTACTTATTCACTTCAGAATCAGTATCAGAAGGCCATCCCGATAAAGTGGCCGATCAGATTTCAGACAGCATTCTCGACGAATTTCTTGCCCGCGACCCGCAGAGCAAAGTTGCCTGCGAGACTCTCGTCACCACCGGTCAGGTTGTGGTGGCAGGCGAAATTCGATCCGAGGCATACGTAGACCTTCAGGACGTTGTACGCCGCACAATCGAGCGCATAGGCTATAACCGTCCCGAGCTGGGCTTCGACGCCCATTCATGCGGTATACTCTCGGCTCTTCACGAACAGAGCCAGGACATCAACCGCGGCGTAGATCGTGCCGAGGCTTCAGAGCAGGGTGCCGGTGACCAGGGCATGATGTTTGGTTATGCCACCGACGAGACCCCTCTTTATATTCCCCTTTCGCTGGCCGTGAGCCACGCGCTTGTAAAGGAGCTGGCCCGCATACGCCGCGAGGGCGTGGATATGACCTACCTCAGGCCCGATGCCAAGAGTCAGGTGACCGTGGAATATGACGAGAACAACCGTCCGGTACGCATCGACACCATAGTGGTTTCCACCCAGCACGACGAGTTTATAAAGCCTACCGCCGAAAACGGTCTCACACAGGCCGAGGCCGACGAGAAGATGCGCCAGATGATCGAGGACGATGTGCGTCGTATACTTCTGCCGCGTGTAAAGGCTGCTATGCCCGGCGACCTCACGGCAGTGATGGACGACAGCGTGAAACTTTTTGTCAATCCCACCGGCAAATTCGTGATCGGAGGTCCCCACGGCGACACCGGCGTGACCGGCCGCAAGATTATCGTCGACACCTACGGAGGTCACGGCGCACATGGCGGCGGCGCATTCTCGGGCAAAGACCCGTCGAAAGTCGACCGCTCGGCAGCATACGCCGCACGCTATATCGCAAAGAACCTCGTGGCTGCCGGAGTTGCCTCGCGTGCCCTCGTGCAGGTGGCATATGCAATAGGCGTGGCACAACCCGTGAGCCTTTGCGTGAACACTTTCGGCACAGCGAAGGTAAACAAGTCGGATGCCGAGATTTCAGATATCGTAAAGAATCTCTTCGACCTCAGACCAGCCGCGATAGAGGAGAAATTCGGTCTGCGCAATCCCATTTATCTCGAAACCGCATCTTACGGTCATGTGGGCCGCACTCCCCGCAAGGTCACGAAGACTTTTACCTCGCATTATGAGAAGCCCATCACCCGCGAGGTTGAGCTTTTTGCCTGGGAGAAGACCGACAGCGCCGAGACCATCAAGAAGGCTTTCGGCCTGAACTAAGTATCTTCCGGAGCTTAATTATCATGCCAGGCAATGCAACATACCTGATATATCAGGCGTTATATCTTAGACAATAACATGAAACACCTTATATAATTTTAGAAATGGAAAAAATAGAACCAGGCAAATATATAGAGCTTCGCTACGACCTCTATACGATTGATAAAGACGGCAAGGAAACACTTGTGCACCAGACTACTAAAGATGACCCCGAAAGACTCGTCTTCGGTGTGACCCGCGGTGTTGTGGCTCCTCTCGAAAAAGCCCTCGAAGGTCTTTCGGTGGGCGATGAATTCGACGTAACCGCTTCGCCCGACGAGGCATTCGGCCGTTTTGACAAGGACAATGTAGTTGAACTCGAAAAGGAAATATTTGAAATCGACGGCAAGTTCGACGCCGACGTAATCAAACCCGGAGCATCACTGCCTATGATGACCGCCGACGGATTTAAAATCAACGGCGTTGTAGTCGAGGTCGGCCCCGAGATGGTGAAGATGGACTTCAACCATCCTCTGGTAGACAAGGAAGTGAGATTCAAAGGCGAGGTGACATTGGTACGCGATCCCACGGCCGAGGAAATCCAGCCCTCATGCGGCTGTTGCGGCGGAGGATGCCACGGCGAGGGCGAAGGCCATTGCGGACACCACGGCGAAGGTGACGGCGAAGGTTGCTGCGGCCACCACGGTGAGGGCGAGGGCCATTGCCACAATCATGGCGAGGGTCACTGCCAGAACCACGGCGAAGGCAAGGGCGGCGAAGGATGTTGCGGCTCAGGGCGCCATTGCAACTGATGCACCTGCAGAATTTATGCTTGAAATATAGTAGCTTTAATATAGTTGCTAAAATAGATATGGGCGGTTCCTCAGTGGGGAGTCGCCTTTTTTGGGGTGATTCCCTAAATTATTTTGCGTTTTCTTCGCCGTGGATGGCGTTGAGAACGGTGCGGACTACGATTTTGAAATCAAGCAGAAGACTCCAGTTCTCGACATACCAGATATCGTATTTCACGCGCTTTTCCATCTTCCACAGTTTGTCGGTGGCGCCACGGTAGCCGTTGACCTGCGCCCAGCCGGTGATGCCCGGCTTGACGGTGAGTCGCACCATATATTTGTCGACCAACCTTGAATAGATATCCGTGTGGGCGAGCATGTGGGGCCGCGGACCCACAATCGACATATCGCCCTTGAGCACGTTGATAAACTGCGGTATCTCGTCGATGCTTGAATGACGAAGGAAGGCCCCGATACGGGTTATGCGGGGGTCGCCGTCGCTTGCCTGACGGGTGTCGGCGTCGCGGTTTACCTGCATGGTGCGGAATTTCAGACAGTCAAATTCCTTGCCGTGGTATCCCGAGCGTTTCTGACGGAAATAAATAGGACCCGGACCGGCCTTTTTTATAGCCAAGGCAACCGGGATGAATATGAGAGGGTAAAAAATGAGGGCAATTGAAGCTAAGCAGATATCGAAACCGCGTTTGAGCATACGGTTGTGCAGCCGACTCAGCGGATTGGGGCGCGTGCTCATCAGCGTGGTGCTTCCTATGGTGTCAACCTCGTAACGGAGCGGAACAGCGTGTGGCAGGGAAGGCACGAAATACATTTCAGCCATGTGGGCGTCGGCGATTTTTTCGATGCGGGCGAAGGCGGCGTTGTCGATTTCATCGCAGGCGTAATAGATCTTTGAGATATTTTCGCGGACTATGAAGTCCTCGAGATCGTCGATATAGCCCATGAACATATCGTCACGGTCGAAGCCCTTGCGGCGGAAAAGGTCGAAATATCCGGCTATCGTGTATCCGTAGCCGGTGTCTTCCTCGATATCTGCGGTGAGCCTCAGGGCGGTAGGCCCGGTGCCGATTATCACCACTTTGCGCATGCCGCGTCCGCGGCGATGGTTGAGTTTGACGAGATAGCGGGAAACAATCCACCACAAAGGCAGAACCACCAACATAAGTCCGTAGTAAACAAGATACTGCGCGGTTGAAAGCAGCCTTAGCTCGAAAAGCGCGGTGATGCCCAGGAAACAGGCGGCATGGATAAAGACTGTAATGAAAGCCTGGCGCGCCACATAGTCCATGACGAGAGCCGGTCTGCGGCGTCGCGACAGGGTGTAGGCCATGGCCGGGAGATAGGCAACATTTATCGCGAGCCAGAGTTCGCGCAGCCCGTCGCCGGTTCTAATGCCGGGAAATATGAGAAGGAGCAGGGCAAACAACCCGTTGATGAGCAGCAGGTCGGTCGCCACAAAGAAGATGTTTAAGTATCTGCTATTGTCCTTCATTTTGATTTTTTAACGAGTGAGGCCCGAAAATATTATAAAAACCGTGATAAAAAGAGCTTAAAACGCCCATTACTACAGAAAAGACATTACGTCATTGAAGAAAGAGAAGTGATAATAACAACGGCATGCCTCACGGCACACCGTTGCTACATATCATTGTTATGAACATCATATTAATCTGCCTCTAATGAAGCGAATTAATATATGGTGTATACGAATTATTTATTGAGAAGCTCCTCGATTTTAGCCACGAGGGTTTCGCGTGACTGTGAGCCGGCAAGACGGATGTCGGTCTTTTTGCCGTCTTTGAAAAACAGGAGTGTGGGAATCGACATCACTCTGCAGGCCATGGCCAGGTCAGAGTTGTCTTCGATATTATATTTGCCTATCACCACTTTGCCTTCGTATTCCTTGGCGAGCTCATCGATGAGGGGTGACATTGCCATGCAGGGACCGCACCATGTGGCCCAGCAGTCGATTATCACGGGCTTGCCCGATGCGATAACCTCCTCGTAGTTGGAATCTGTAAATGTAAATGCCATTGTATTTATATTTTTAATTAGTTATTTCAGAAAAATAAGCCGGGGCTGAGCATCCCGGTCGGTTGCGGTTACAAATGTACAAAATATTTTTCTGAGGCTAAAATATGAGGCAATAAAAAATGCCCTCCGGAGAGGGCATTTTTATGGTTGTCGTTTCCTGTCAGGCGAAGAGCCGTAACGGGAAATCTGAGTTTACGGCTTAATTATTTGAGGCCGTTGAGGTTGATGTTTGCAAACTCGAGGTCGTTCTGAGCCTGGGCGGCGAGAGCGCTGTTGAGTTTGATAGCCTGGCGGAGGTTGGTGAGAGCCATGGCCTCGTTGTTTGTGCGTGCGCCGAGGACAGCCATCAGGTAATATGTGGTGGCGTTGGGGTTGTTGATGGCGCTGAGGGTTGATTTAGCCTTGTTGTAGTCCTTGGTAAGGATCTGCGCGAGGGCTGCGTTGTTGCTCTTCGAGTTGCCGAAAGCCTTAACTGCGTTGGCGTTGTCGCCCATCTTGAGATAGTAGGTGCCGAGGGCGTCGTTGAGTTCCTCAAGACCTGCAGCCTGGCCGAGAAGCTGGTTGGCCTTTGCATAGTCGCGGTTGAGCATTTCGATAAGACCGAGGTTCATCTTGGGCTCTTTGGCGTTGGGGTTGAGCGAAGAAGCTTTCTTGAAGCTGTTGGCGGCCGCCTTGTAGTCGCCGTTTACATACTGAGCGAGACCGAGGTCGTTCCATGTACGGTAGTCGTTGCCGTACTGGGCCACTGCGAGGTCGTAGTATTTCTGTTTAGCCTTGGCGTCGTTGGTAAGGGTTGCTGCGTAAAGCATTTCCTCAACGGTGAGCTCTTTGGGGTTTGACTGCATGAGGGCGAGGATTTCAGAGTCGCTCTTGCCGATTACGTCGATAGAAGCTGTGATGCGTGAGTAGCGGAGCTGGGGAAGGATCTCGTCGGCGAGTACCTCGAATACGTTGGAAAGGTTGCGGATTTCACGGTCGCGAACCTCGGGGTCTTTGTACATTCTGAGGATGTCGAGGATGAGCTGCTTGTCCTGGATGTTGCTCTGTTCTACGAGTTTCTGGAAGCCTTCCCAGTCTTCGGCGGTAAACTGAGCGGTGAGTTCGCCGAATTCGGTGATTTTGTCTTTCTTGAGCTGGCCGTCGAGATAACCCTTGGTGTTGGTCTCACGTTTCTGGGCGAGGGCCTGGTTGAAGTCATAAGGACCATCGGGAGAAGCGTATGACTTGATGTTGAGCTCTTTGAGCACGCGGCTGGCGTTGTCCTTGGTGTTGATCATCTCATTCTGGAGTTCCTTCATGGCGTCTGTGTTGAGCTGTGAGGCGCGGATGTTTGCCACGTTGATAAGGAACATGATGTCGGCGGCATACTTCTCGTTGATAACGCGCTGGAAAGCGTCAGGAGCGAGAGCGGGGTTGACGTTGCCTGCATCGGCGAGGGCTGCGGTGGCGATCACACCGTTGGCCACTGTTACGCGGGGAAGGGTGTACTGCTTGTTGCCCTGACGTACGTCGAAGGCGAGCTGGAGCTCGCTCTTGGCCATTGCGGGCTCATAGATGTAGCTTACGGGAATGGTGGCTGTACCGCCGTTGTCCCAGCTGATTACGGGATTGTTGCCGCGTACCTTCTCGCCCTGGAACGAATAGGCCTGCGATGCGGTCTCGGTGCCGTTGTATACCAGATAAGGAGTAACGGTCACTTCTGCGTTCTTTACAAAGAATTTGGCGGGGATGCGGGCTGTAACGGTAGCGGGCACTTTCTCACCTACAACTTCGAGGGGATTGGGATTGGTGCTGAAGTAGTCGGCCTGGAACTGACCGAGCTTCTTGCCACAGGAGGACACCATAAGGGCGCCTGCCATTACTGCAATAAGACTTAACTTCTTGTACATGATGAATGAATTTTAAATTATTTGTGTTTTAGCTGATATTCAGATGCTTAAATAAAAGTTGAAACGTTTCGGAGCGTTTTTCCGCTATTTCGTGCAAAAATAATACTTTTTTTTGGCATGTGAACACTTTTTCGCAAACATTTTTTAAGTATTGTGAAATAATAGGTCCTGATTCCGGCTTTTCACGTGCCATTATAAGATATAAGGAAACTTTTCAATCGTTAAAAGTGCAAAAAAACATGGATTATGGCGGCTGTTAGGGGTTTTTTCTTTAATTTTGTCATTGCATTTGAAAGAGCGTCTTCGCACTTTTCTTATGTTATTGTGCTAATTTAAAGTGAGTCAGTGCTTTTGAGAAAAACATTCCGGTGCATATCGGGTATCCTGGGCCTTGCGCTCGTGACATGTGTCCTGTCGGCGATTGCCGGTGGAGGCAATGCCTATACCACTCTCGGGTCGAAACCGGCGGGCGATTCTCTTTCTTCAGACACTCCCCCCTCCTCAGGGCTGCGTGTGGCGCCGCTGATTCCTGATTCAGGAGCACTGAAGCCCGACTCCTTATTTACAGTAGGCGATTCGGCCGGGCTGAAATCCCCGGCAGACAGCCTCCCTGCCGACAGCCTGAGCTCCGACAGTCTCGGATTTTTGTCAGCCCGAAGAGCCGGAAATGCAAAAAAAGACTCCGTCGCCTCCCGCGTGCGTCTCGAGAAAGTCGATATCGACGGTCCCGTGAAATTCCAGGCCAGGGACTCGCTGCTCATCATCCGCCGTGACACAGCCTATATGTTCGGCGAGTCTAAGGTCGACTACGGCGATATGTCGCTGGCCGCCGACCGCATCGAAATGGACCTTAAGAATAGTAATGTGTATGCCGTGGGCGCCCTCGACTCGGTGGGCGATGTCGTGGGATCGCCCGTTTTCTCCCAGAACGGCACCGACTATGAGGCCTCGACAATGCGCTATAACTTCAAGACCGAAAAAGGATTCCTCACCGACATTGTCACCCAGCAGGGCGAGGGATATATCACCGGCGGCGTGTCCAAGAAAGACAAGGAGGGCAACTATTACCTTCAGAACGGCCGCTACACCACTTGCGACGACAAGGAATGTCCCCACTTCTACTTCCAGCTCACCAAGGCCAAGGTAAGGCCGGGCGAGAACTCGGTGTTCGGTCCCTCCTATATGGTGCTCGCCGGTCTGCCGCTGCCCATCGCCGTGCCTTTCGGCTACTTCCCCTTCACCGAGAGCTATGCCTCGGGTATCATAGTGC
>CAYZFL010000031.1:0-17531 GCA_964477785.1 uncultured Bacteroides sp. | reverse complement strand
TCAAACATTTTTATACTCCACAGTGCCGTGATGGGAGGCAGCCCGGTTGAAAAAATGAAGCTGCGGGCTTTGTTCATCATATAAGGCTTGAAAGTGGGGCCAGTCACAGCCACGGCTCCTGCCGAGCACAAGGCTTTGCCGAGAGTAAAAAGTCTTATATCCACTCTGTTGCGCAAATCTTCGGGAAGCGACTCCACCAGACCGAGTCCTTCCGGACCCTCGACGCCAATGGCATGGGCCTCGTCGACGTAAATCACCACGTTGTCATATGGCCCGGCCACTCTTATGATATCGGCCAGCGGAGCCTTGTCGCCGTCCATGCTGTAGATACTTTCAACCACAAGCACAATGGTGGTGTAATTCCCGGCTTCTTTTCTGAGGATTTTCTCAAGACTATCCACATCATTGTGGTTGAATCTCTTGAACTGTGCACGGCTCATCATCGCGCCGTCGATACAGCTGGCATGGATGAGCTTATCGGCTAAAATCAGTGTGTTTTTGTCGCCCAGAGCCGACAGCATGCCTACATTGGCATGATATCCCGAGTTGAAGGCGATAGCGTCTGCATTATATGCCTTTGCGAAATGCTCTTCAAGCTTTGAAAAAGCATCAGAGTGTGTTTCAAGCAACCTGGCTGCCGACGATGACATCAGCGTATGAACCGCATCACGGCTAACATTGTCGCCGCTGTCGGCCTTCGTAAGTATCTCGGTCAGAAATTCGTTCTGCAACTGCGTCTTGGTCGAGAGTCCGAGATAGTCGTTTGAGGTAAAGTCGATTACACCGGGGCGCGAGACCTCGAGAATACGGCGAAGACGCCCCGTCCTTTCGATTTCGACGAGCTCGGAGGCGAAGCGGTTGTAACGGTGAGGCAAACTTTCGGGCGTCAAGCCATTTTCCGAACCGTTGCCTAATGAATCTGATGCGATTTCGTTCATTCCTGTGCTTTGTCAGAGTATCTTTACCATTTCCACCATCTCGCGGCAAAGTTTTTCAAGCTGATCGGGACGGATTATATACGGCGGCATCACATACACGTTTTTGCCGAAAGGTCTTATCCATACGCCGCGCTTCACACATTCCTTCTGGAACTCGCCCACGTCGACCGGTCTTTTGGTCTCAATCACGCCTATGGCACCTAAAACTCTCACGTCCTCCACATTGTCAAATTCGCGTGCCGGAGCGAGATGTTTTTCAAGGTCGGCGCTTATGTCCGCCACGATTTTCTCCATAGGTTTGGACTCGAAAATCTTCATCGACTCGAGAGCCGTGGCACAGGCGAGCGGGTTGGCCATGAACGTGGGGCCATGCATCATCACGCCGGCCTCTCCGCGGCTTATCGCATCGGCCACCTTATCGCTTGCCAGCACAGCGCCCATGGTCATGTAACCGCCGGTAAGGGCTTTGCCTATAAGCATTATGTCGGGCTCGGCTCCGGGCACATAGTCGGTGGCGAATCTTCTTCCCGTTCGCCAGAAACCGGTTGCTATCTCGTCATATATCAGCAGTATGCCCAGCTCGTCGCATGCCTTGCGAAGTTCCTGAAGGTACTGCGGATGATAAAACCACATGCCGCCCGCGCCCTGCACTATGGGCTCGAGTATAACGGAGGCCAATTCGTCGCGGTGCTTTTCGAGCAGCTCACGCATGGGCTTGAAATCTTCGGGATCCCATTCCGCACCGAAACGGCATCGGGGCTGGGGTGCGAAATACCTTACCGGCAGTGCCGAACCGAAGGCTCCGTGCATACCCGTAACAGGATCGCAGACGCTCATCGCGTTCCATGTGTCGCCGTGATATCCGTTACGTATGGTCGCGAAGTTGGTTTTCTTATGGCTTCCGGAGAGGCTCACAGCCGCCTGGACGGCCATTTTCATGGCCACTTCGGTCGATACCGAGCCGCTGTCGGCATAGAATATGTAATTCATGTTGGCAGGCGCCACTTCGAGCAGTTTTTTGCCGAGCTCTATGGCCGGACGGTGTGTAAGGCCGCCGAACATCACATGGCTCATGTCCTCGAGCTGAGCCTTCACGGCTTCGTTGAGCCGCGGGTTGTTGTAGCCGTGTGCCTGGCACCACCACGAGGACATGCCGTCGATGAGTTTTGTGCCGTCGGCAAGCTCTATTTCAACACCTTTAGCGCGTTTTACAAGATATGTGGGGAGAGGATTGAGAGTAGAAGTATAGGGATGCCACAGATGCAGCCTGTCCCAGCTATCATGCAAGCAGTTTTCCATGTCACAAAATTACAAAAATTGCCGCGTTTAATCAAAACAAATATCCATCTAAGGCAAAAAATGGATTTTTAGGTCCTCATTCCTAACGTTTGTTTTTCCGTATGAAGATCCGGGACGTTCTAAGTCAGGCCGAAAAGCGATGCGGCATTGCGGTCGGTTATGGCCGATATTTCCACCGGCTCCATGCAGAGCTCCTGTGCTATCTTGTCGCGAATCAGCGGCAGATATGCCGATTCATTGCGTTTGCCGCGGTGTGGTACCGGCGCGAGATATGGCGAGTCCGTCTCCAGCAGTATGCGGTCGGCGCCGATTTCCCTCAGTGTGTCTCCGAGCGCGGCCTTTTTAAAAGTAGAAACGCCTCCTATGCCGAAGTAGAAATCGGCCGCCCTGCGTATGGCCTTCACGTCTTCCGGCGTACCGGTAAAGCAATGGAACACGCCTCTTAAACCGGGGAATTTCCCCACTACCTCAATTGCTTCGGCAAGTCCCTCGCGACAGTGGATTATAACCGGCAGCCCTTGCTTCACTGCCATAGTGCATTGATGCTCAAAGGCCTGCATCTGCAGATCACGCTTCGATGCGTCCCAGTAGAGATCTATTCCTATCTCGCCTATCGCGACTATGCGGGACGCTGCTTCGCTGAATGTCCTGATTATGGTGTCGAGGTCCTGCCTCCAGCTTTCATTTACCTCCGTGGGATGCAGCCCCACGGCCACCGACGTGACTTCCTGAAAGGCTTTATGGAGAGCGAGAAGCGGCTCTGCCGAAGCCACATCCACATTGGGAAAAATCATGTGCCCTACCCCAGCATCCATTGCCCTGCGGACTGCATCGGCGCCTATAGGCTCTCCTGCTTGCAGAAGGTTATCATCTGCGGCGTTTTCAACCGGCTCCGGAGCGAAGGCCCCGTCGTATAAATGAGTATGCGTGTCTATCATAAAATATCGGGAGGAATCACTTGCTGCGGCTGCTGCAGCGTGCTATCAGAGCCGAGAAATATTCGTGGTCCTCTATGTCGAGCCTGGCTTCGGCAAGAGCTTTTTCGGCCTCGTTGGCATACCGGGCTATCTCATTGTCACAAAGGGTAGAGATATTGAGACGGTCATAGAGTCGCTTTATCTGTCGTATCATCTCGTCGTCCTCCAGGTCCTCGTCGAGTATTTCATAAAGTTCGTCGAATTTCAGACACATGGCAGTTACGAGAAGCCATGTTTTCTTGCGGTCGAGTATGTCAAGACCAATCTTCTTGCCAAACTCCGTTGAATCGCCGTAGACATCAAGCCAGTCGTCGCGCAGCTGGAAAGCCATGCCGAGGTTTTCGCCAAATCTTTCCATCGCTTCGATGCGCCCTTCAGAGGCATCTCCGAGCATTGCGCCTATGCGGCAGGCAGACCCGAGCAGCACCGAGGTCTTGAGCCTTATCATCGACATATACCGCTCAATGGTGATTTTGCGCAGGCTCTCAAAATCCATGTCATATTGCTGGCCTTCGAATATCTCCATGGCCATTTTTTCGTATGCTTCGTCGACCCGGCGTGCGGTGCCGGCGTCAAGGTTCTCGTCCATCCATTCCGAAGCAAGAGTTAGCATGGCGTCGCCGCTGAGTATGGCCGTGCTTACGTTCCATTTGCACCATACGGTAGGTTTGCCGCGGCGCATTTCAGAGCGGTCCATTACGTCGTCGTGGAGAAGCGTGAAGTTGTGGTAACACTCAAGGCCGAGCGCCTGTGATACAAATTCGGCCGGATTACTGCCGCAAGCAGCCGCAGTGGCAAGCAGGAGCGTGGGGCGGATACGCTTGCCGCCGCTCTCCAGAGTGTATATTATGGGCGCATAAAGGCCATGGGGCTCTTTGGCCGACAGATCGCGGAGCTTTTCCTCAAGCCCCGTGCTGATGAGTTTTTCTATTTCTTCGCCGTTAATCATTTAATATCTGTTTACTCTTGACAATATATAGGGTAGATTTTTTCTCAAAGGCACAGGCGGATTTTTCCTGAATTTTTCATGCACTTCTTTGGCCTGATTGAGGTCGTCAAAGCTGTCGATGACTATGTAGTAATAAGGCTCTGCATTCGCTACGATGAACGTGCGCGGGTAGCCCATATCACGAAGTCGGTCGCGCAGACTGCGGGCATTGAATATCTGCTTGAACTCGCCGGCCACCACCGAATACGCTCTGAGATATTCATTGGGCGTGCCTTCGCCGGATGTCACCACCACCCTCATGGCAGTCACTTCTATGGTGTCGCCTTTGCTCACAAGCAGGCGCTGGTCGGCCTGGCGGCGGTATTTGCCGTAGACCGTAGAGTCGATGGGCATGTTGTCTTCCTTGCCGGCTATGGCTTTTTCGTATGCCTTGCGGTAGTTTGCCTCGGTGGTCTTGCATGAGAAGAACCCGGCTGTGGTAATTACGCTTACTGCCGCCAACAAAGCTATGGCTGTTTTCCTCATATTTATTTCGTTTAATGTCTTTTTAATAACAACCCATACACCTTCACAATGTTCCGGTGTATGGGGTTATAGTCTGATTCTCTGCCGTCTGAAGTGCCGACACAGAGATTATTTCGGTGAATGAATTATTTCTTCAGACCGATTTTCTTGGCTACATCCTTGGGCACTGCGTCTTTGTGTACATAGATACCCATGGTCTTTGCCAGGAAGTAAGGCTCGGATACATAGAAGAAACCGCCGTAGATGTGGCCTTCGTCGTTCCATGAGTTGCGCACTTTGTAGTAGCGTTTGCCGTTCTGGTCGGTTGCATAGCCTACGATTTCCATACCGTGGTCATCGGTGGTCTGCTGGTTGTCAAACCATTCCTGACGCATTTCCTGAGTAACCTCGATTTCGTCAACCGGGCCGTTGAAGTTGTATTTGTCGCGGTTTTTCTCAGCCTCGGTGAGTTTCACCCAGCGTGAGAGTTCGCTGCCCTGAAGGTTCTCTTCCTTCTTGTCGGCGGGCATCACTGCTACGCCTTTACGCCACTGGAAACCGGGCTCGCTGACGTCGGCCGACCATGCTACGGGGAAGCCGTTCTCAACGGCGTTGTCTACCACTGCCTTCATTTCGTTCAAGGGCACGTTCATGCTGGGAGCCCAGAGCCAGTTGTCGGATACTTCCATTGCAAAAGGCTGATAGAAGGGATGATGTGTGAAAGATGTGATGCTCACATAGTTTTCGGGCTTGTAGGGAAGAGATTCTGCGAAGCTCTTCGGGGTATAGGTCTTGCCTTTGTATGTGAATGTTTCGGGAACCTCGCCGAGATATGCGTCGAGAGCGCCTTTGAAGGCGGGTTTCCAAGCGGGTGAGATTTTGCCGTTGGGTTTCTTGACCACCACATTGAGCATCGAGGCGAGCATGGCTTCCATTTCGCCGTGAACGTGCTTTTTCTCACCGTAGTTGAGGCCCTGGTAAACGTCCTCGGGCATTGCGCCGTAGTGTTCCCATACATAGGGTACGTCGAGTGCCGAACCACCCTGGGCGAAGTTGAGCTTGCCATAAGTGCGCACAAACTTCTCGCCTTTGTCCTCATAGCATTTTCTTACCGAGAACATTTCAGAAAGGTCGAGCGAGTCGCCGCCGAGACGGATTATCTCGTCCTCGATAAACGAGGTAGTTGAGAAGCACCAGCATGTTCCCGACTTGTTCTGGTCCTTGACAGATGTGGTTTTGTTTGTCTTCACGTCGGTGAAAACAAATTTCTCAACGCTGTCTTTCTTTTCTTTTGCCTCGGGCTTGTCTGCTCCGGCCGATGTCTGGGCGGAAAGACCAAAGCCTGCCATTGAAGCTGCGAGTGCAATTATAATTCCTTTTTTCATTGATGATTGGATTTTATATTATTTGGTTAATATGTTTGTGCAATGAATTAAAACTTGCAATTGAGTGTGATAGCATTAATGTTATGAGCGTTGTGCCGGCCGCTGACTACTGAGCAGTCTTAACCGTTATTTAGTGCAAATTTGCGATTTTTTTGCCGATTTTCCAAAAATAATTAATTTTATTTGTTTCCAAGGCTCTTTATCAATAAGTTTTTATTACCTTTGCATGTCGTAAAACATTGTTTTAGAATATGAAGCCCGAATTTCCAATATAGGACTTCTATAAGGTAAAGTTCTGAATAAGATTTTGACATGATAAAGGCAGCCCTTGAAAAGGTTATAAATGAAGATATGGCGGCTATCTGGACCCTTCTCGACAATGACGAGAAACGCCTGATTACCGACAATCTGTCCATACACAATTTTAAGAAAAATCAGATTATCTATGCCGAAGGCGAGCAACCCGAATATATATGGTGCCTTCTCTCGGGCAAGGTAAAGAAATTCAAGGAAGGCGTGGGAGGTCGCGTGCAGATTCTGCGCCTCATAAGACCTGTGCAGTATTTCGGCTACCGCGCCTATTTCGCCGGCGAGCCTTACGTATCGAGCGCTGCCGCCTTCGAGGCTTCCACACTTGGTGCAATACCCATGAATCTTGTCGAGAAGCTTATCGACAATAACCGCAAGCTCGCCTGGTTTTTCATCAAGGAGCTCTCTCACAACCTCGGTGGCTCAGATACACGTATCGTAAACCTCACCCAGAAACATATCCGCGGACGTCTTGCCGAAGCACTTGTGGTGTTACGCGAGAACTATGGATATGAAGACGATGACACGACCCTCAAAATCTACATGAACCGTGAAGATCTGGCCAACCTCTCCAACATGACCACCTCAAACGCAATCCGCACCCTCTCCAACTTCGTAGCCGAGAAGATACTCCTCATAGACGGTCGCCGCATCAAAATCATCAACGAACCCCTCCTCCGCAAAATCTCCAAATTCGGGTAAAGCCGCCAGACGCTTAAATAGGAAGTTACAGCGCCTCACCCAGGGAAGGCGAGTCATATCGGGACCGCTCCGCACTCCGTACGGAGGAAACACTTGGAGCGCTCCGCACCGCTGCGCCGTCTGGAGCACCGGAGCACCGGAATTCTCGCTCTATCAGATTGGTACTTTCTGCGCCCCATTCGTTGGAGCATCCCCGGAGCACGGGAGCGTTCCGCCGTTTGGAACGCGGAGCACCTGATACGTATCGTTGTCTTGTTTCATGTTTCAAATGCTGAAACACTGCGAAACGTTTCACTCTGTTCGGGCCACTGAAACAGTGAAACACTCCACGGGTTACTTACCGTCTTTCGCCCGGCAGACAGGCTGGCAAGCATCTGCCCGTGATGCAACAGCGGGAATTCATGGGAGCCGGCGCCCGCTCCACGCTCCATACGGCGGAAACACCAGATGTGCTCCACAACACTCCGGCGTCTGGAGTGCCGGAACACATGAAATACCTGAAATACCTGAAAAACACACACCGCTCCGCGCTCCATACGGCGGAAACGCCTGGAGCGCTTCACAACGTTCCGGCGTTTGGAGCACCGGAGCACCCATGCCAAAATCAAATATTATCAACTGAGACCTTTTGCCAGACAGCCTCCTCGCCTTACAAAAACAATCAGGCGCCTGGTGGGACGCCTGACTATATGAATTGTTGCCTGTTTAGAGCTAATTAGTCTAATCTGTCTGAGCCTGTGTTACTTTTTGGGGGCGATGCGATAGATGCTACCTTCGATGAGTGAGACGTAGATGTCGCCGGTATATGGGTCGATGTCTATACCGTTGATTTCGCTCTTGCCGAGTTTGAGCGAGCCTACGAGTGTCTGAGCCACAGGGTCGATCATCGAGAGCACACCGCGACGTGAGCCGGCGTATACCATGCCGTCTTTTTCCACCACGATGCAGGGCGCGTGCTCGTAACCTATACCCATGTCGATTGTGAAGATTTCTTTGAAGTCGGGCACAGTGGCGTCGACAGCCACAAGCTCGCCGTCCATCGTCTTGGCGTAGATTCGGCTATTGTCCTCGCTGTGACCGAGGCTTTCACGGTATTTGTGGTCCTTGTTGCGCCAGAGCTGTTTGCCGGTGGAGCGATCGATGGCGGTCATGTAACGGTCGGGAGCCACGGTATAGACTCTTGTGTCGGTGATTACAGGCACCACGTTACCGGGTCCGAGCATGTTGGCCGACTTGCCATTGTTCCATACCCAGTTGAGCTTGCCGTTTTTGGGATTGAGCGAACGGAGGTTGGTGTCCCATGCGCCGAAGACAATGTCCTTGTCGGTGATGGCGGGAGCGGCCTGGCAGTAGTTGAATATAGAGTCATATTCCCAAATGATTTTGCCGGACTTGGCATCGCGGGCCTCAAAGCGCTTGAAGCCGCCCTGATACCAGCGGTTGCCCACAACCGTACCGTCGGCTGCATAGGGGCCTTCCTTGGATTTGAGCTGCTTTACGAGTTTGCCGGTCCTGGGATTGATGATTTCAATGCCGGTTGAGGCGGGGAAAGCCACGTTGCCATTGTTGAGCACTACGGGACGTGAATATATCGAGGTGCCGGTGGGAACAGACCATTTCAGCACCTTGTCCTTCTTGTCGACGCCTCTTGCCTGACCGAGGGAAGTGCCGAAATAAACGTTTGCGGCATCAAAGCCGAGGCGGGTAAATACAGATGCGCTGTCGGCCCATACTTTTTCAACCATGTAACCTTCGGGAACCTCGAGAGCCTTGGTTTCCTGAGCCTTGAAAGGTTTGTTTTTGGTCTTGTAAGCCCATGCGAACTTAGGCTGTCTCTGCTTGCCGAGTTGCTTGTTGTAGATCTTAATCCACTCCGGGCTGACTTCGATAATGGCATAGCCCGGATTCTCGCCACCCATCTGAAGGGCACGGGTCATGGCAGCGTTTATGTCGCCGGCCTTATACTGTTTCCAGCTGTGATAATGGCCGTTGATGTGACCGATTACGGGATATTTCTGAATCACGGCAAGGTAATCGTCCCAGTTGTCAAGGTCGTCCTGAATGGGATAATGGTTGAAATTGAGCACGGGCTTTCCGCTTATTGTAAGCTCGCCGAGGGTCTTGTCGAGCCAGTGGAGGTCTTCCTGCTTGATATGACCGTCGCCCATCTTCATGTAAGGGCCACAGTTGATGCCCACGAGTACTATGGAATCGAGGTCGGCCACGAAACGGTCGTTGCCCCAGATGTCGAAGAAAGTCTTGACGCCCGACTGCGACCAGTTGTTTTCATGGTTGCCGGGCAGCACATATGTGGGGAACTTGAGGCCCCTGAGAATTTCAGCCACATTGTAGAGCTGTTCGTCGGAGCCCTCGTTGGTGAGGTCGCCGTTGACAACAACCACATCAATGGGAAGGGTGTTGATTTCACGCACGGCGGCCCTGAGCATAGAGTCGGCGGGAGCACCGGGGGTGACATGGACGTCGCTCAGCACAGCGATTTTAAGATGCTGCGCCGAAGCAGGCATGGCACAAAGTCCCATAAAGCCGATACCGGCGGCCATAAGGACATTGCGCATAATTTTTTTTGATCTGATATTAAACATCTGTATGAAGTTAAGTGATTGATTTTAAGAAAAAGAAGAAGGTCTTTAAAGTCCTTAACGGATGCAATCTCGGGCTTATTCCTCCGGAGTTTCAGGGGCGGCAGTGGTCTGCTGGCTACGCGAGAGGGCAAGCTGACGCTCGAGTTTCTCACGCATAATGAGTGCGCTTCGTTTGTCGTTCATTGCCTTGGCATACTGATAGGTCTTGACAAGAGCCTGAGCCGTGACGGGCTTTAGGACTACCGAAGCAGGCTTTTTACCGCCGTCGAATACAAGGGTGTATTTTTCGGCCGGATGACCGTCGAGCCAGATTGCCAGAGTATCGGCCTCTTCCTGCAGGAGGGTCACTAGCCGCGAGTTGCCTTCTTTGACTATCCTCGATGAGCTAATGGGCTCTGTGGAAACTGATTCCGAGCCGCTCTTAATCGCAATCCTATTGAAATCTCCGCCTGTCTGGTTGTTGACCATAAGAGTCATCATATTGTCATCGGCCGAGATGCGGGGCTCGACGCCCGACTGTTTTGAAATCGTCGACGGCATAAGCTTTGAGTAAATCATGAAACCCGAACCTCCGGCATAAGCCGGCGGCACAGCCGTGAAGAGCGGCTGCAGTTCCTCGATCTGTGTCTGAATGGCGGTAAGCAGTGAGTCGCATGTCTTGATGCGGATATTTGTTTCACCTTCAATAGCTCTGGCACGAAGGCCCATGGCGCTGCGTCTTACTTCGGTCTGGTCGCGGTAAACGCTGTCGAGACTGTCGAGCAGGGTAATGGCCAGCTCATAGTTGTTGGCTGCCACGGCACTGTCGGCGCTGCTTTTCAGGGCTTCCGCCTCTGCCTTTCGGCCATCGCCACAGGAACTCATCATGGACGCTCCTGTCAATGCCGACAATGCGATTGTCAATAGTTTGTGTTTCATCTTATTGTGAATTATGACTGATTAATCTTTTAATTTTAAGGTCTTTAAAGTCTTTAAGGTCCTTAGGAACTCAGCTGCGCTCGACCTTCTTGATGCCTTTGATAGTGAGTAGCTTTTTGATGAGGGCGTTTAGGGCGACTGTGTCGCTTACTCCCACGCTGAGATTGCCCTGGAACAGACCGTCGACGGAATTGACTGTGATGTTCCTGAGCTTTATGTCTTTTTCCTTCTTGATAAGGGATGTGACGTTTGTGAGAATCGAGATATCATCCTTGCCCACGATGTTGATGGTTGCCGTAAAAAGCTCACCTCCAAGGCCGCTCCACTGCACCTTGATGAGACGATATGGATAACGGGAGCTGAGATGTATGGCATTCGGGCAGGTCTTCTTATGAATCTTGATAATGCCACCGGAGGAAATAAAGCCGAAAACATCGTCGCCGTTGATGGGATTGCAGCACTGGGCGAACTTATAGTTGACGTTTTTCACACCCTCGCCTATCACAACTGTTTCGGACGACTGCCCTACCCCGGCGATATCTTCCTGCTCGAGCACAAACTCTGAGGCCGAGACAGGCGTTTCCTCTTCACCCTTGCGGTCTTCTTCAATCATGGCCTGGTAGGCGTCGAGCATGGAACCGATGTCGATAAGGCCGTTCTGGAGAGATATGAAGAAGTCGGTGAGGGTTTTGTAACCTGCCTTCTTGACCAGACGATTAACGACAGACTCGTTGAAATCAATCTTACGGTTTTTGAGGCGGCGGAGCAGTAGTTCGCGACCGAGTTCGGCAGTATTTGTCTCGCTCTCTTTCAGGGCGACACGGATTTTATTCCTGGCCTTTGAGGTTACGGTGAAGGCTAGCCAGTCGAGCTTTGGTTTCTGCTGGGGAGAAGTGAAAATCTCCACGGTGTCGCCGCTCGCCAGGCGTCGGTTTATCTTACAGTTAACGCCATTGATGCGTCCGCCGGTACACTGACAGCCGAGACGTGTATGAATCTGAAAGGCGAAGTCGAGTAACGTCGCGCCCATTGGCAGACGATAGAGATCGCCGCGCGGCGAGAAGACAAATACCTCTTTGTCGTAAATGTCGGTGCGCATGTTCTTCACCAGATCCATAGGACCCGACTTGCCGGCTTCGAGGATATCCCTCACATTGTTCATCCACAAGTCGAGTCCTTCCTCGCTCTTCACGCCTTTGTATTTCCAGTGGGCGGCGAGACCTTTTTCGGCCACAAGGTCCATGCGGCGGGTACGTATCTGTACCTCGACCCAGCGCTCGCCGGGGCCATAGACAGTGACATGAAGCGACTCATAGCCATTTGACTTGGGAATACCTATCCAGTCCTTCATACGGGCCGGATTAGGGCGGAACATATCGGTTATGATGGAATATGCCAGCCAGCACTGGGCTTTCTCCTTCTCGAGCTCGCAGTCGATGATAACACGTATGGCGAAGAGGTCGTAGATGTGCTCAAGGTCTGTCTGCTGTTTGCGTATCTTGTTCCAGATAGAAGAAATCGATTTGGTGCGACCCTTGATTGTAAACTTAAGCCCTGCCTCCTCGAGTTTCTCCTTCACGGGGGCTATGAATGCCGCAATGTATGCCTCGCGGACTTTCTTGGTCTGGTTTAGCTTATGGGCTATCTCGGTGTATGTCTCCCTCGCCGAATATTTCAGCGAAAGGTCTTCGAGCTCAGACTTGATGCCGTAAAGGCCGAGACGGTGGGCCAAAGGCGCATAGAGATAACCGGCCTCGAGGGCGAGGTCTTTGACACGTTCCTGCGCCGGATGATGGTTTACGGCACGCATCAGAGCCACACGGTCGGCGAGCATGAGGATTATCACCCTGATATCCTTAGCGAGGGTGAGCATGAGGTCGCGGAAATTGTCGCTCTTCAGGGCGGCCGATTTCTTGTAGAGGTCGTGGATTTCAGTGAGACCTGCCACGAGGGTACGGACATCTGAGCCGAATTCTTTTTCTATCATCTCATGCGAGAAATTAGTCTCGGCAAGAGTCTCGGCAAGGATTACCGAGATGGCCATAGACTTGTCGGCCCCGAGATAGTTGCATAGAATCTCGGCAGCCTCGGTGCCGCGCAGAAGTCCGGGAATACCGAAAGTGTCGCAGTGAAAGCCTCCTTCGAGTTGAGACTGAATGCCATTAAGAAAAGACCTCACGGCATGGGCTCCTGAAAAATCAGCCGGCCTGCCGTCAGAAAAAATGACGACAAGCCGTTTGATTGCCGCGATGAAGCGGCCCCGCGGAGTCTCGGCCAGGAGTTTTCCCGGCCTTGACGGTAGCAGGAAGTTAGAGGTTACGGTATTTGAAGTGGTGTTATGTTCCAAGATTTGTGAAAACAGTGGTTTCACAGCTGTCCGTTGGGATTGTTGCCGAGAACTTTTGTACGCTCTTTCTCCAGGCTGGCGCTTACTTTTTCGTTGTCTGCCTCATTAATCGAAACTCCCGGATAGCTGTTTATTGCTTCGTCGTTATTGATTATTTTTGAAGGTTTGCAGCCGCTGCCGCATTTTTTCTTGTCTGCCATATCTGTTAAGTGTTATATTAAAATTCGATATTTAAATTCCGTTTGAAATATAACAATCCGACATGGCCGAGAGTTTTATTTATTACCGAACCATCAGAGAAAAAATCTTTAAAAGATTATTTTCCAGCTGAATCATCTTCAGAATCATCTATAGGCAGGCGGTTCATTTCCCCGATATAATCGAGAAGCTGTTCGCGGCCTTTGCCTTTAGTGGCTGACGTGACAAAGACTGGCGGCAGTTCCTCCCACTCTTCGAGCAGTTTGGCGCAGTACTTTTCGATATTCTGGTTTGTCGCCGTGACCGACAGTTTATCTGTTTTGGTAAAGACGATTGAGAAAGGTATCGAGTTTTCGCCTAGCCATTCCATAAACTCGAGGTCGATTTTCTGTGGTTCGAGTCTTGAATCGACGAGCACGAAGAGATTTGTCATCTGAGGACGGAAAAGGATATAATCCTTAATCATCTTCTCGAGCTTCTCGCGGGCTGTCTTGCTGCGCTTGGCATAGCCATAGCCGGGGAGGTCGACTATAAACCAGCTGTCGTTGACCAGAAAATAGTTGATGAGCATGGTCTTACCCGGAGTGGCCGAGGTCATGGCGAGACCTTTCTGACCGGTGAGCATGTTTATGAGCGAGGATTTACCCACGTTTGACCTGCCGATGAAAGCGTATTCATGCAGGCGTGATTCGGGGCAGTTTCTCACGTCCTGATGGCTCTTTATAAATCTGGCGCTGTTTACTATCATAGTCTGAAATATTTAGGGATGAAGCGCCGACGGAGCTAAATTCATGTTGAAATCAGGGTTTTCAATTGCCGCCGGCTTCAATGTGTAAAGTTACGAAATTTTTATATATTATCAACCGGAGATGGCTGAGTTAGTTCAATTTTTAGTTAATTTTGCAATTCTGAAACATTTGTTTCGTCCGTCTGAATCGACATGATAAAGAATTGAAACCAGCAGAACATGAGCTATGTAAAAAAGATGTTATCGGGGGCCTGTAATGCGTTAGGCGACTTCCTGATGCCGCGCACCTGCGTGATATGCGGCGAGAAGCTGCCTAAGGGGCGGATGATTGTCTGCGACCGTTGTTTTCTGCAGCTTCCGCGCACCGGGCTGCAATCTATGCCGGAGGACAATGAGATGACCGACCGCATCGCGGTGCTCTCTGTACCCGTGAAGGCTTGCGCATGGATTTATTACCTGCCCGACGAGCCCTCTGCCGAGCTGATACGCTATGCCAAATATCTCGGCATGCCCGCCTTAGCATACCGGCTTGGCAGGAATTATGCCACAGAGCTTAGAGACGGCGGATTCGACCCGGAATCTGACGTGCTCCTGCCGGTGGGAATGCACAGGCTGAAAGAATTCCGACGCGAATATAACCAGGCCACTGAAATAGCAAAAGGGATGTCCGACGTATGGGGCATCCCTGTGGGTATGAATATTAAAGCTAAAAAGGGGCACAGCACTCAGACTCATAAGAACGCCGAGCAGCGAAGCCGCAATATTTCGGGCGTTTTTACCATTGAGCATCCAGAGGAACTCGACGGGCGCAGACTTGCGATAGTCGACGACATCGTTACCACCGGAGCCACTTTGAGCGAATGTATACGCACCATACTGATTGTCTGCCGCCCTCTGTCAATCACTGTGCTGGCCATAGGCCTCACCAGGCTGAGACAAAACTGAATCAGCCAAAGGTGACAGTGCAATACTTGTGCTACAACGCGAGGCCATCAGTCGCCCGGTGGCAGCTCGTAGCGGTAAACCGAAACGAGACGGATATTGAAGCGAAGGTTTGAATACGGCGGAATATCGCCCTGTCCGTCGGTGCCGTAGGCCAGCGTGAAAGGCACAATCACCTCGCAGCTGTCGCCGCAGTGCATTTGTGTAAGTGCCGCATCCCAGCCGGGAACGAGCGACGAAAGCTGTGATCGGAAAATACCGGGACCATATTCGGTCATCAGCGATGAAGAGTCTCGGGCCACATTGTTGCAGTCGTAAAGTATATATCTTACATCTACGGTGCTGTTTGAGAGCGGCGAAAGATTGTTTTTCGTCTCTTCGGGGTCGTTGATCCACCTCATCAGCACATAGCCGTTGGGATCCCAGGCGGGAGTCATAGTCTGATAATAAGGTTTCCCGTCATCGCCTTTCTTGGCGATCATGTCCTTAAGCCATTTGCTGTTTGTGTCATACCATTCCTGGTATACTTTGAGTAACTTATCGTTGTCATCGTCATCACTGCAGGAATAAAAGGAAACTCCTGCAACCAGAGCCATGACCAGTAGGATTAGTTTTTTCATCTTAATACATTAGAACTCTACTTTGGGAGCGGACTGAGCACCGGCCTCAGACTTATACTGGGGCTTGGCGCTGAAACCGAAGATTCCGGCCCAAAGATTGTTGGGGAATTTTTTAACCTTTACATTATAGATCTGCACAGCCTTGGTATATTCCTGACGGGCGAAACCTATGCGGTTCTCTGTGCCTTCGAGCTGAGTCTGAAGGTCGAGGAACTGGCTGTTTGCCTTAAGGTCGGGATATGCTTCGCGGACAGCGTTGACATAGATGCTGAAAGCGCCGTTGAGACGGTCCTGAGCCTGATTGTAACGCTCGAATGTGGCCTCGTCGGGCACCGTGCCGAGGGCTGCGGTGCTGTCCTGAAGCGACTTTGCGTCGTTGTATGCGTTGGTAAGGCCTGCGCGGGCGTTGGTCACTGCCTGAAGAGTGTTGCTTTCGTGGGCGGCATAACCTTTGACGGTGCTCACAAGGTTGGGTATGAGGTCGAAACGGCGCTGATACTGCACCTCTACCTCGGCCCATTTCTGGTCGACGTTCTGCTCTTCGGTCACAAGGCCGTTGTAGCTGCAGCCGCCTGCCAGAAAAAGGAATATCAGGACGGTGCCTATTATAGACCAGGTTATGTATCTCTTTACCGGTTTTTTCTTGGGTGGCAATGAATTGCCGTAAGTCTGATTCATTTTATTTCAATTAGGAGAGTTTGCGGAGAAGGTGATTGATCGACACATTCTCAAAAATAATATTATGAAGCTCGGATACCGGAACACGCTTCTGCTCCATGGAGTCGCGGAAACGGATTGTGACGGTGTCGTCTTCGAGTGTCTGATGGTCGACGGTGATGCAATAGGGTGTACCTATGGCGTCCTGACGGCGGTAGCGCTTGCCGATGGAATCTTTCTCATCGTAATGGGTTGCGAAGTCAAATTTGAGATGATTCATGATTTCGCGGGCCTTTTCGGGAAGACCATCCTTGCGCACGAGGGGCATCACTGCGCATTTCACGGGAGCGAGAGGTGCGGGAATGCGGAGGACGACACGAGTTTCGCCGTTTTCAAGCTGCTCTTCCTCATAGCTTGAGCAAAGCACCGTGAGGAACATGCGGTCGAGGCCTATCGAAGTCTCGATTACATAGGGAGTGTAGCTTTCGTTTGCCTCGGGGTCGAAGTACTGAATCTTCTTGCCGGAATATTTCTCGTGCTGCGAAAGGTCGAAATTCGTGCGCGAGTGAATGCCCTCAACCTCCTTGAAGCCGAAAGGCATCCGGAACTCGATGTCAGTGGCGGCGTTGGCATAGTGGGCGAGCTTCTCGTGGTCGTGGTAACGGTATTTATCGTCGCCGAGTCCAATAGCCTTGTGCCAGCGGAGACGCTGCTCCTTCCAGTAATTGAACCAGTTGATTTCCTCGCCGGGTTTAACGAAGAACTGCATCTCCATCTGCTCGAACTCACGCATGCGGAAGATAAACTGACGTGCCACAATTTCGTTACGGAATGCCTTGCCTATCTGGCAGATACCGAAAGGAATCTTCATGCGGCCCGATTTCTGCACGTTGAGGTAGTTGACAAAAATACCCTGAGCGGTCTCGGGGCGGAGATAGACGGTCATCGAACCGTCGGCCGTCGAGCCCATCTCGGTCTTGAACATGAGGTTGAACTGGCGCACGTCGGTCCAGTTGCGGGTGCCGCTGATCGGATCGACTATCTCGTAGTCAAGTATGATCTGTTTCAGCTCGTTGAGGTCGTTGGCGTTCATTGCCTCGGAATAGCGTGTGTGAAGCTCGTCGCGCTTGCGGGCATGCTCGAGCACACGCGGGTTGGTCTGGCGGAACATAGCCTCGTCGAAGCTCTCGCCGAAACGCTTGGCGGCCTTGGCCACCTCCTTGTTGATCTTGTCGTCGAATTTGGCAATCTCGTCCTCGATGAGCACGTCGGCGCGGTAACGCTTCTTGGAATCCTTGTTGTCGATCAGAGGATCGTTGAAAGCGTCCACGTGTCCGGAAGCCTTCCAGATGGTGGGGTGCATGAAGATGGCCGAATCGATGCCTACGATATTGTCGTTGAGCATCGTCATGGCTTCCCACCAGTAACGCTTGAT
>CAYZFL010000030.1:0-17824 GCA_964477785.1 uncultured Bacteroides sp. | reverse complement strand
CTGAAAATCATGTCCCCGACATGCGATTTACCATAACAACATGCCTCAGACATTAAGCATAAAACACATAATACTTACATATTCTCATAACTACATGGTATCCGGACAGATAATTTCCTAAGGTAAAAAGATTTTTTGAATTAAAGGATATCGTACTTGACTCTCAAACTGAAACAGAAAAATCGCCGGCACGCTGAATCATTAAGCGCCCCGGCGATTTTCGTATTTCATCGGAAATGCCGTAAAGTTATTTCTCTGTTTTGAGGAGGATTTCGGTGAGTTCTTTCATGCCTTCGGAGGCTCCTTTGCGGATGATGTGGAGGTTGGGCATGGGTGGAAGTTTT
The DNA here is from genome assembly GCA_964477785.1 of uncultured Bacteroides sp. Taxonomy (GTDB): domain Bacteria; phylum Bacteroidota; class Bacteroidia; order Bacteroidales; family Muribaculaceae; genus CAG-873. The sequence goes on along the minus strand of CAYZFL010000030.1, from coordinate 17,480 downwards.
GCCGGATTGGGATCGATGTAATATATAGGTGTGCCGGGTTTCACATAGTTGAGCAGGGCAGCGGCCGGATATACCACGAGCGAGGTGCCTATCACCACGAAAACATCGGCCGTTGCGGCTATCTCCGTGGCAGGCTCGAAGTTGGGCACCGCTTCCTGGAAGAAGACTATATGGGGCCTTACTTTATGACCGTTGATTATGGTGTCGGGATGAGTGTCGAGGGCTTCTGGCTTGAGGTCGAAGACGAGCGACTCGTTGTCGATGGCGCGGGCTTTCATCAGTTCGCCGTGCAGGTGAAGCACGTCGTGGGAGCCTGCCCGTTCATGGAGGTTGTCGACATTCTGGGTTATTACCTTGACGTTGAAGCGTTTTTCAAGTTCGGCGATGGCTTTGTGCCCTGCGTTTGGCTGAGCCTTGAGAAGCTCGTGACGGCGGGCGTTGTAGAAGTTGTGAACAAGCTCGGGGTCGGCTGCGAAACCGTCGGCCGAGGCTACCTGCATGACGGGATATTTGTCCCATAAGCCGCCTGCGTCGCGGAATGTAGCGATGCCGCTTTCGGCGCTCATGCCGGCGCCGGTGGAGAATACGATAGTTTTTTTATGATTTTCCATAATTCAGGAGAGCGTTATATATGGTATATAACTTAAATTCAATTATATAAGTTGCGAAATCAGCGGCATTATTTCAGCGAAAAGCAGTCGTCGTCACCCGAAAAATCAATTTCATTGGGATTTTTGGGAGCCTCGGGTTTGGGTTGCTGGATGGCTGCGGGGTTGAAGTCGGCCGGTTTGGGCGTCCGGCGCTTGCGCATGCAGGTGGGAGTCTTTTCAAAGGCTTCTATCGTGGAATCGTCGTCGAGATTTTCCGAATTGAATATCACATAGTTCTGTGACTCTTTTTCGCGGATATAGTTTTCGACTTTTTCATCGCCGTAGAAGTTCTTTATTTCATCCTTGTCTATCTCTTTCTCATCTGTTTTGTCGGTGGCTCCCTTAACAACCAGACCGTCATTGTCGTTGACCTTTTCCTTTACGGTAACGTCGAAACCTGAGGCAAGGAGGGTGATTTTCACCTTGTTGCCGAGAGATTCGTCCTTGCTCTGACCCCAGATAACCTCCACGTCGGAATGCATCTTCGTGGTGAAAGCGTTGAGCTGCCTTGCTTCCTGAATCTTGAAAGGCTCGTCGGCGAGCGGCGAGAAGGCGATATTGAATAGCACCCGCTTTGACGAGAAAACGTCGGTGTTGCGAAGCAGCGGGGAGTAGAGGGCATCCTGCAGGGCTTTGGTCACACGGTCGGGGCCTTCGCCGTAACCTATTGATATAATGGCTGTACCGCCGTTGCGGAGGGTGGTGTTGACGTCACGCTGGTCAAGGTTTATGCGGCCCTCGGCAGTGACGATTTCAGAGATACTCTGGGCGGCGATCGAGAGCGTGTCATCGGCCTTTGCGAAGGCGCTGTCAAAGTCGAGGTCGGGATAAATCTCGGTGAGTCGCTCGTTATTTATCACCATCAGGGCGTCGACATATTTCTTGAGCTCCGAGGCGCCGTCGAGTGCTTTCTTAATCTTGTTCATACCCTCGAAGAAGAAGGGAATGGTTACGATGCCTATGGTGAGGATGCCTCTTTCGCGGGCGATGCCTGCCACGACGGGAGCGGCGCCGGTACCGGTGCCACCGCCCATGCCGGCGGTGATAAACACCATGTCGGTGTTGTCGGTAAAGAGCTTGTTGATATCCTCGCACGATTCCTCGGCGGCCTCACAGCCAACCACGGGGTCGGCACCGGCGCCCAGGCCGCGGGTCACCGTGGGGCCGAGCAGGAGCTTGCGGGGCACGGGCGACGAATCGAGCGCCTGGCGGTCGGTATTGGCGACCACGAAGCTCACGCCGTTGATATTGTTTGAGGTATACATATAGTTGACTGCATTGCTGCCGCCGCCGCCAACGCCCAGCACCATGATGCGCTCGGGCGATTTAATACTCTCGGTTTCCTGATATTTGTTGATTATGTCCTGATCTTCGGGATCCATAATTTTATGCTTTAGATAGCGACGTATGAGGGCCGCTGATTATACAACTGAGGATTGATATTATTCTTCGTCGAGGTCGTCGTTTGGCTCTGTGGTGAAGATTTTGATGAATCTGTTCTTAAGTTTATCGGTCCAGCCGGGTTTGCTCGGAGAGGGGCCTTCTTCTTCGTCATCGAAATCGTCGTCGTCGACCTCTTCACGCTCACGCACTTTGGGCTGTTTGCGGGGCTTGGGATTGTCGGCGCGGGGCTTGCGGCGTTTGCGAGGTGTTTCATCGTCATCGTCGTCAAGAAGCAGATCTTCGTCGTCCTCGTCTATGTTGCGGCGGAAACCTCCCTGATGCGGGCGGTAATTGTCGCGGGGCGATTCGTAACGCTCCTCTTCTGCCTGCTCATAATCGCTTTCATCCCTGGGAGCCGCGGTCTCGGGCTCGCTGAAGCAGGTCACGGATCCGTTTTTTCCGGCCGCCATCGCAAGCGCTATTACATCGAGAATCATATAGGGGTCGGCAGTAAGGCCGGTGACGGAAACATTGTCGGTGATATTGGCAAGTCTTACCTTGCTTCTTGTCTGCTGAGAGAGGAGGGTGTCGAAATTCTTAAGCTTTGCGCCGCCACCCGCAAGCACAATGCCGCAGGGATACTGGAGCAATTTCGACTTCTCGCCTTCGCCGGGACGCTGGGGCGTTTCGGGCGTGCAGGAATCGATTACATTCTCGATGTTTGCGACTATTTCGCTGGCGCGGGCGCTCACGCAGTCGTTGATATCGGCGGTTTGGGTGTCGTCGCGGTCTGTGGGACCTGTCGCGGAAGCGGTGGTGTGCTTGATCTCGCGGGCGTGCTCTTCGGTGACGTTTAGCACGGCCATGAGGTCGTTGCTTATCGTCTTGGAGCCGAAGGGGAGAGTGCGGAGCCACTGCAGGGCACCGTTTTTATATGCCGAAAGGGTGACTGTCTGGTCGCCGAAATCAGCAAGTATCACACCTATCTGCTTATCGGCGTCGGGAAGCACCAGGTCGGCCAGGGCGAGAGGTGCAACGAGGTAAGCGCGTTCGAGCTTGCGGCCGTCCTCGGGCTTGACACATTCGAGATTGCGCTTGAGCACGGGAGAAGCCACTACGGCAGAATAGTCGGCGTGAATCTTCTGGCAGAGGCTTCCGATCACCTTCTTGACCTCGGCTCCGTCGAGGGTGAAGCGGCGGGGAAGCATTGCGAATATATCCTTGTCATGAGCCAGGCCGAAGCTTGCGTCGTGGCTGAGATTCTGCAGGGTCGTGGCCGATATCTCCACTGTGCCTGAGAATCCGGCGTTGGCCTGGGCCGGCATGGACGTGAGGCTGCGGCCGCCTATGCCGAGATACAGGCCGCTGATGCGACGCGGGGCGACACCGGGGGCGTTCTCGAGCTTGCGGAGCATAAGGGAGAAATCGTGAGATACTTCCATTACGTTCTGTATCCTGCCGTGCCTTACGGAGTCGCTGATGGGCATCGAATCCTGGAATAGCACCTTTATGCGGCTTCCGTCGGCCGAAACCTCGGCTACGATACCGTTGATTTTACTGCTGCCTATCTCTATGGCGGCTATGATATTTGGATTGCTGGACATATATTTGGAGCTTTTTGATATTAGCTATATTAGGTATTCTTTTTTTCTTTTACCGCTTTTTCTTTTGCGGCTTTCTCGCGGGCCTTTCTTTCGGCGTATTCCTTCTCTTTCTTAGCAAGTGCCGGGTCGTAGCGGAGCGAGTCGGGCAGACCTGAATCCATTGTTTCGTCGTCGTCGACAAACTCAAACTCTGCCTCTTCCTCGGGTAGTTCCGGACGTGCGAATTTGGTAAGGTTTCGCTTGGCCACAACCTGTCCGCGCCATTTCACGGCTATGGTGTCGTAATAGTCCCAGCCTTTTATGGCCGATACCTTGCGGTAGAAGGTCATGAGACGGGAGAACTTGTCGGCCACGTCGGATGTGTCGCCGAAATTTATCACATGGCCGCGGATTACCGGCTGGATCACCATGTCGCCGTTGCGCTCGATGGTGATGTCTGAGACAAGGGCGTCTATTTCAGGATGTTCTTTGATGTATCTGAGCATGGGCAGCATGTCGAGCACGTTGCGATCAGAGTTATAGCTCAGACGGCTCACCACCACCGGCACGTCGATATGATATTTCATGTCGGCGTTTACTTTTTTGCCCGCGGAGTTGATATAGATGGAGCGGCCCCGCTCAAACACTCTCGCTACCGGCATAAGGGGTGTGAGGCTGAGCACAAGGTCACCGTTGGCCGACTCGGTTACCTCAACGCTCTCTATTTCGGGTATGGCGCACACGCGGCGGCTAAGTTCGTAAAGGTTGATGCTGCCCCGCGTGCCGTTCTGTATCAGCGTGTCGAGGTCGAGCTCGCACTTGATGGTCTGTGCCGTCACAAAATGGCTCTGCTGCGGGTCGCTGATTTCTATGCGGTAGCGCTTGTATTTGCTCTTGCGCTCCGAAGAGGCCGACAAAGGCAGCACAACCGCCAGGTATGCTATCAGCAGCACACTAAGCAGGAAAGTCCATTTTGTAGATTTGAGAAACATGAGGGTTTATATCTCTGGCTAATGCTTTGACTGGAGAATTAATGTTTTATCAGGCCGGGATGGCATCTTTTTCGCGTCCTAGGGCCTTGATGAGCTCGGGAATCTGCAGGTTGAGGTCTCCGGCGCCCATCACTACCAGCACTTCCGGCTTGCGGGCTATGGCGGTTGCCACGAAGTCGCGCTTGTCGATGAGTTTTTTTGATTTCGATGTGAGGCGGTCGAAGATTATTTTTGAGCTTACGCCCGGAATGGGCAGCTCGCGTGCGGGATATATATCTGTGAGTATCACGTCGTCTGCCTTTGACAGCGCTTCGGCAAATTCGGGCGCGAAGTCGCGCGTGCGGGTGTAAAGATGAGGCTGGAATGCCACCGTGAGCTTGCTCTCGGGATAGAGGGCTTTGAGTGATTCTATGCTTTTTGACACTTCGCCAGGATGATGCGCGTAGTCGTCGACTATCACAAGGCCGCCCGGCATGTCGTCCTTGAGGTGGAACTGGAATCTGCGCTCGGCGCCCTTAAACGAAGCAATGGCTTCGGCGCCCTTGTCGAGATTCACGTCACCGGTGAGCCATGTCGCAGCCAAAGCGGCCACGGCATTCTCAACGTTGACCTCGGCGGGTACGCCAAGCTCTATGTCGCGCTTCACGCCGCCGGGATATACGAAGTCGAAGAACAGGCGCCCGTTGCCGCGGCGTATGTTCTCGGCGTGGAAATCGCCTTCGAGACGTGAATATTCATATACCTTCACCGATTTTGCCGGACGGGGCACAAACTTCAGACCCTTGTGGATCAGCAAGATGCCGTCGGGACGTATCAGCTCGGTGAAATGGGAGAAGCTTTCCAGATAGGCCTCTTCTGTGCCGTAGATGTCCAGATGGTCGGGGTCTGTTGCCGTCACGACGGCGATATAGGGAGTGAGCTGATGAAACGAGCGGTCGAATTCGTCAGCCTCCACAACCGAATAGGGCGACGTTTCGCTCAGCAGGAAGTTGCTGTGATAGTTGCGGAGCACGCCGCCGAGGAATGCGTTGCAGCCCACACCGGCCACCTCCAGAATATGAGCGGCCATTGACGAGGTTGTCGTCTTGCCGTGTGTGCCTGCAAAGCAGAGACCTTTGCTGCGGCGTGTTACAACACCCAATACCTTGGCGCGTTTAAATAGCCTGAAACCGTTGTCGCGGAAATAGCTCAGCGGTATGTTTTCGGCCGGTACGGCGGGAGTATAAACAGCCAGGGTATGCTCCGGGTCGCGATATTGGAGCGGTACTGCGTCCATCGAGTCTTCAAAGGAAATTTCGATGCCCTCGCTTTGCAGGTCTTCGGTGAGTGGCGAAGGCGTTCGGTCGTAACCGGCCACCTCTTTGCCCTCGGCCTTGAAATAACGCTCGAGCGCGGCCATGCCTATGCCGCCTGCGCCCACGAAATAAACGCGGTCGAAGTTTTCCTCTTCTATATTTTCTATATTGTCTTTCTTTTTGTCGGTCATTTTTATTTGCCGGTGATTTCAAGTATGTTGTCGACAATCTTGTCGGCGGCGTTCGGGAGAGCCATCTTCAGTATGTTTTCGCTCAGTGCCGAGAGCTTCTCGGGGCTTTTGATGAGGTCGAGGGCTGTGTCGACGAGCTGTGCCTGCGCATCGGCGTCGAGTATCATCACTGCGGCGCCGTGGTTGACGAGTGCCTGGGCGTTTTTGCGCTGATGGTCTTCGGCAACGTTGGGTGAAGGCACGAGCACCACGGGCTTGCCGAGCAGCTGCAGCTCGCTTATCGAGCCTGCTCCGGCGCGGCTCACCACCAGGTCTGCGGCCTTGTAGGCAACGTCCATATTGTCGATGAAGGTCACGGCTTTCACGTCTTTGAGGCGGTTTGCAGCGGCGGTCTGTTCCGGGTCGGTATAAGCTTTGCCGGTCTGCCAGAGCACGGAAATGCCGGCGTCGCTCAGTTTCTTCACACCTGCCCCCATCGCACGGTTTACGGTACCGGCTCCGAGACTGCCTCCCACTACGAGCAGCAAAGGTTTCGACGGGTCGAATCCTAATGCCTTCTTAGCTTCTTCGCGTGTCATGGTGTTTTCAAGCAACGCGGCACGCACCGGATTGCCGGTGAGCACCACCTTCTCGGCGGGGAAAAACCTTTCGGCCTCCTGATATGCAACACAAATCCTGCGGGCGTTTTTGCCCAGCAGTTTGTTGGTGACACCGGCGTATGAGTTCTGCTCCTGCAGAAGGGTGGGCACTCCCTTTTTCTGGGCGGCCTTCAGCGTGGGCCCCGAGGCATAGCCTCCCACACCCACGGCAATGTCGGGTCTGAAGTCGCGGACGAGTTTTTTTGCGCGGCGCATGCTTTTCCACAGCTTCAGAAACACGGAGAAGTTGCGCCACAGACGCTTGCGGTCGAAGCCGGCGACCGGCAGACCTATAATCTCGTATCCGGCCTTGGGCACGCGCTCCATTTCCATGCGTCCCTCGGCGCCTACGAAGAGTATTTCGGTATCGGGAAGGCGTCTTTTGAGCGCTTCGGCTATGGATAGCGCCGGAAAGATATGTCCTCCCGTGCCTCCGCCGCTGATTATGACTCTCAGTGCCTTGTCCGATTTCTTTTCTTTTTCTGTATTTTGGGTCATATTAGTGCAAAATTAGCAAATTTTTGCCGATTTATTCCCTTATGATGTTTAATTTGTTTGAAAACAACAGGTTTTGCAACAATATCACAGCTGCGACGGGTTTTCGTTGCGCAGACTTTCTGGCAGAGCGGCAAACTCATGCTTCTTGGCCACCATGTCGCCCTTGAATGCGGCATGGGCGCTTACCGAGAGCATACAGCCTATGGCCGTGCACGTGACCAGAATCGACGTGCCGCCTTTTGAAATCAGCGGCAGTGGCTGGCCCGACACCGGCAGCACACCGCTCACGATGGCCATGTGGTAGAGGGCCTGCGACACCACAAACACCGCGCAGCCGCATACCGTAAGGCAGGCGAAGGTCGAGGTGCACTTCACGCCTATCCTCGCAGCCCTCGCAAGCATCCACAGATAGCAGAGCATGATGAAGAGGCCGAACACCAGGCCCCATTCCTCTATGATAATGGCGAAGATATAGTCGGAGAAAGCCAGCGGCAGACGCGAGTTCTCGCGCGAATTGCCTATGCCCACGCCCCTCAGGCCGCCGTGGGCCTGGGCGATGTAGCTGAACTGCTCCTGCCGGTTTTCTTCCGTTATGGGATCGTCGTATTTGTCGCTGCGGAAATGGCGTTCGAGACGCTGTTTCCATGTGCCCGATCGGTCGGTGCTGGCGCCTTCGGTTGGCGGCGGCTCATGGTTGAGGCGCGCTATTTCGAGCTGTGCCTCGGTAACCACAGCCTTGCCGTGGATCACGTCCTTGAGTCCGAATGCGGTGAGGCCCAAAACGGCGAAGGTGGCGACCACGATGCCGAATTTTTTCCATCTCATGCCGCCTATGAGCATCATGGCCAGCGACATGCTCATTACCAGTATCGCATTTGAAAGGCCCTGCGTCACAAGCAGTGCCGAGCTGACGAGCACCAGTCCGGCGGCCATTATCGTGCCGCGGCGAGTTACGTCTCGCCGCCCCTTTACCTGGTTCTTGCTGAGTATCAGCGCCACACCTAATACTGTGGCGAGCTTTAGCACGTCGGCTGGCAATATGGTCACCGGGCCGAGCTGGAAACCTCGCATCGTGCCGTTGATGCGCACGCCCCCGAAGAGCACGAAGGTCATCAGCATCAGGCTCCCTGTCACAAACACAGGTATGTAGCGGTAGAAATATTTAAAATGCACCTTCTGTAGGAAAAAGGCTATCGCGAGGCCTATCGCCAGAAACATCGCATGGCGTATTACCGGTCCGTAGATATTGCCTATCTTTACCTCCTGGCTGGAGGCTGAGAAAAGTTCGACAAGCGAGAAGAGGATAAGGAATAGAAATGTGCCCCAGAGATGCTTGTCGTATCTGGGACGTACCTTGACCTTGCTGGCTTCCTCGGCGGCGGTGGCGGCTTTCTGAGGCTCGGTCGCAGGCGCGGTTATTGCCGGCGCCCCCTCTTCGGGCATCGCATAAACACCGAAGGCCGACTCTTCGTCAAGCTCCAGCGGGTCATGTTCGGAATAGTTGTCTGACATTGTTTTGAGAGAGTTCTTTATTATAATGATGAATTATCGTCGTATCGCCTGATTGTTCTGCCGGTCATTTTCCGGTTTCAGGTCCTTTCTGCCGATGGCTTATGCCTTCTCCATTTCGCGCACGGCTGCTTTGAATTTGCGGCCGCGGTCCTCGTAGCTCGTGAAGAGGTCGAATGATGCGCAGCACGGCGACAACAGCACCGTGTCGCCCGGATTTGCCAGCTCGCGGCACGCTTTCACGGCCTTTTCCAGCGAGTCGGTCGATACCGTTTTCACCACAGGCGAGAAGAATTCCATGATTTTCTCGTTGTGGAGGCCCATCGCCACTATGGCGTGTACCTTTTCCTTAACGAGCGGGAGTATCTGGTTGTAGTCGTTGCCTTTGTCCTTCCCGCCCAGTATGAGCACCACCGGTGTGGTCATGGAGTCGAGGGCATACCAACAGGAGTCTACGTTGGTGGCCTTTGAGTCGTTGACCCACTTTGCTCCGTCGACCGTTCCCGCCGGCTCGAGGCGGTGTTCCACTGGAGCGAAGTCGCCCAATGCCTTAACAGTCACCTCCGGCGCCACGCCCAATATGCAGGCTATCAGGCCGGCGCACATTGAGTTCTTGAGATTGTGCACCCCTGGAAGCGACAGGTCTTTGGCTTTCATCTTCAGGCTTTTTACCGATGTGTTTATCACCAGATTGCCCTCGCCGTCGACGTATGCCGCAGTGCCTTTTTCCTCCTTTTCGGCGAAGGGCAGGCGTATGGCTGGGTCTTTTACCTCCGGCATTCTTTCTGCAATCACGGGGTCGTCCTGCCAGTATATGAAGGTATCTTCGGCAGTCTGATTCTGTAGTATGCGGAATTTGGCGCTCACATAGTTCTCCATCTTGAAGTCGTAGCGGTCGAGATGGTCGGGCGTGATGTTGGTTATCACGGCTATGTCTGCCTTGAAGCGGTACATGTTGTCGAGCTGGAAGCTGCTGAGTTCTATCACATATACTTCATGCGGGTCGCGGGCTACCTGAAGAGCGAGCGAGTTGCCCACGTTGCCGGCCAGACCCGCGTCTATGCCCGCGCTCTTCAATATGTGGTATGTGAGCAAAGTGGTGGTCGTCTTGCCGTTTGAGCCGGTGATGCACACCATCTTCGCATCGGTGAATGCTCCGGCGAATTCGATTTCGCTTATCACCGGTATGCCTTTTTCAGCGGCGGCTTTTATCACGGGTGCCGTGAGGGGCACGCCCGGACTCTTGATGATGAGGTCGCTGGCGAGTATCTCGTCCATTGTGTGGCCGCCCTGCTCGTAGGCGATGTCCTCGCGCTCCAGCTCGGCGACATATTTTTCGGGTATCTTGCCAAAGTCGGAGACCTTGATTTCAAAGCCTTTGTCTTTGGCCAGCACTGCGGCTCCCACGCCGCTTTCGCATCCGCCTATCACGGTGATGCGCTGTACGTCGGCAAAGTCGTATGATGTTTTCTTTGTCATTGTCATTTATTTGTTTCGGAGAGAAATTGATTTATCTTATTTTGAGGGTCACGAATGTTACGGCGGCGAGGATTATGCCCACAATCCAGAATCTCGTCACTATCTTCGCCTCGGGTATGGCCCTCAGCGGCCTCTGGATTAGGGCCGGATAGCGGCCGTCGCCCGGCATCTGGAAGTGGTGGTGCAGCGGCGACATCTTGAAGATTCGCTTGCCGTGGGTGCGTTTGAAGTAGGCCACCTGAAGTATCACCGAGAGGTCCTCTACGTAGAATATGGCGCAGAGTATGGGCAGCAGCAGTTCCTTGTGTATCAGTATGGCGAATACGGCGATGATGCCGCCCAAGGTAAGGCTGCCCGTATCGCCCATGAATACTTCGGCCGGCGACGCGTTGTACCACAGGAAGCCGATGAGCGCGCCTATAAACGCCGCCATATATACCACAAGCTCTTCGCTGCCCGGTATATACATGATGTTCAGGTAGGTGGAGTATATCACGTTGCTCCCCAGGTAGGCCATTATCAGCAGCGCCACGCCCGCTATGGCCGAAAGTCCCGAGGTCATGCCGTCGAGACCGTCGTTGAGGTTGGCGCCGTTTGACGTCGCCGTCACGATGAATATCACTATCAGGAAGAACACTATCCATCCGCCCGTCTCTGCATATTTGCCCAGCCACGAGGTGAGCGACGAGTAGTTGAAGTTGTTGTTCTTCATGAAAGGTATGGTGGTTTCGGGCGATTTGGTCTCTTCCTCGTCATATACCACCTCTTCAATCTCCTGGGTCTGGACGTTCACCACCTCGTTGTTTTTCACAATGGTCATGTCGGGATTGAGATACATCACGCCGGCCACTATCACGGCGATACCCACCTGGCCCACGATTTTGTATTTGCCCTTCATGCCCTCTTTGTTCTTGTATTTCAGCTTTTTGTAGTCGTCCATGAAGCCGAGTGTGCCCAGCCACAGCGTCGATACGAGCATCAGCAGCATGTAGGTGTTCGACAGGTTGGCCACCAGAAGGCACGGTATAACAATCGAAATGATTATGATGATGCCGCCCATGGTGGGCGTGCCTTTCTTGAGGTCCTTGCCTTCGAGGTCAAGGTCGCGTATGATCTCGCCGAAGTGCTTGATCTGCAGCTGGCGGATGATGTATTTGCCTACGAATATGGCCAGGAGAAGGGCCAGCACGAAAGCCGCGCCGCTGCGGAAGGTTACGTAGTCGAGCAGTCGCGCTCCCGGAAATCCCGAGTCTTTCAGAAGATTGAAGATGTAGTAAAACATTCTCGATATGCTTTATGGTTAGTTGTTCTTGGAAGTCGGGAGAGAGTTGGCAGAGTTTAAAGGAGTTGCGGCGCCGGTTTTGGCATCGAAGCTAAGCCCGAGGCAGCGGCACACCGTCTCGCGGTCGTCGCAGTGATGTTTCACAGTGCCTATTATCTGGTAGTCCTCATGACCTTTGCCGGCCACAAGCACCACGTCGCCCAGCTGGGCGAGCCCTACGGCCATGGCTATGGCCGCCTCGCGGTCGGGGTTGACCAGCGTTCTGCTGCGTGCTTCTTCGGGTATGCCTTCCCAGATGTCGGCGATGATGTCAAAGGGCTTTTCGGTGCGTGGGTTGTCAGAGGTTATCATCACCAAATCAGAACGTGATGCTGCCTCGCGGGCCATCATGGGGCGCTTGCCGTGATCGCGGTCGCCCCCCGCGCCGAATACGGTGATGATTCTGCCCTTGCTTTCCGCACCGTCTTCAGCCGCATTGCCCTGAGCGGGACGGCCTAAGATGTCGCGTATGGTCGACAGCACGTTTACAAGCGCGTCGGGTGTATGAGCATAGTCCACCACCGCCGTTATGCCGTGGTTGCGGAAGCTCTGGAAGCGTCCGGCCACCGGCACAAGGGCGCTGGTGATTACTCTCATCTCGTCGCGGCTTACTCCGCAGAGCACTCCCGCGCCGTATACCGCCGTGAGGTTCTGCGCATTGAAGCGGCCTGAGAACAGTGTCTCCACGTCTTTGCCGTCGAGTTTCAGGCACATGCCGTCGATGCGGTTTTCAACGATTTTCCCGGTAAAGTCGGCCTCGCCGCTCACCGAGTAGGTATATACTTTAGCGCGTGTGTTCTGCACCATCACGCGACCGTTGCGGTCGTCGATGTTTATCAGCGCGAAGGCTTCGGGCTTGAGTCCGTCGAAGAATGATTTCTTAGCCCTCAGGTAGTTGTCGAAGGTTTTGTGGTAGTCGAGGTGATCGCGGGTGATGTTTGTGAATACCGCACCGTCGAAATCGAGCCCGGCGATGCGTTTCTGGTCGGCCGCATGGCTGCTGACCTCCATGGCTGCGAAGGTGCAGCCTGCTTCTACCATCTTGGCTAACAGCGCGTTTAGCTCAAGCGGGTCCGGGGTGGTATGGGTGGCGGCCACGGGCTCGTTGTCGATTTTGTTTACTACCGTCGACAGCAGTCCGGCCTTCTCGCCGCGCAGTTTTGCCGTCTCATACATGAGCGTGGCCACTGTGGTCTTGCCGTTGGTGCCGGTTACACCCACGAGCGTCAGCTTCCTCGACGGATGGCCGTGAAATGCAGAAGCCAGCAGGCCTAATGCCTCGTCGGTATGCGGCGTCTCAATCCAGCATACGCTGTCTGTCGCGTCGGTGGGTATGTTTTCACACACGATTGCCGCCGCACCGGCCTCTATAGCTTTGGGTATGTAGAGGCTGCCGTCGGTCTGTGTGCCTTTGACGGCAACAAATACCGCTCCGGGCCCCACTTTGCGCGAGTCGGCCTCGATGGTGCTTATCGTCAGGCCTTCGGCTGCGACGCCTTTCATGCGTCCCACCTTCAGCTCTTTGATAAGCTCGCCGAGCCTGTGCTCCTGATTATGTTGATTTTCTTTCATTGGTTCTATACTTATTTTCTTTTCCCGATTAATCACGATAAATTTCGATTGATCACGATTAATCCTGATTTTCCTTTATAATTGCGATAGCTGCAGCCTTATTTTCGACCCGCGTATCGCGCTTGTGCCGGGTGCCGGATCCTGCCCCGCTACATAGCCGCGTCCGCTGAAGCTTACGTTGAAGCCGGCCTGCTCTATTTTCACTATCGCTTCTCTGAATCCCAGACCTCTCACATCGGGCACGCGGCCCGGCTGAACTGACCCGGGTGGTGTTATTCTTTTGGTATGTGTCACGCCTAAGGCCTTCGACAAGGTCGAGTCGCGTTCAGGACGTGCCGTGGCGATATAAGAGGGCATCGTGGCCGCTCCTTCTTCATGAGTAAGGGTGCTGTCGTTGCCCAGGTAACCGCGTGAGTAGAGTTTCAGAGCCACGTTTTTGAGCACAAGTCCCGAAGTGTTTGCCGCACTGCGCGAATGAGCCCTCGATATCAGCACTATGCAGGTATATTTCGGATTTTCGTAGGGGAAGAACCCGCAGAATGCCAGGCGGTAGCAGCCTTCGATATATTTGCGGTCCTTACCCACGATTTTGCAGGTGCCGGTCTTTCCGGCGATGTCCACTATGTCGTTTTTAAGCGATTTGGCCGTGCCTCCCTGCCCGTATATTACTTTGTGGAGCATCTCGCGTATTATTTTTGCGTTTTCCGGCGTGCAGAGCTGTGGTCTCACATAGCTTACCGCTATTGTCGAGTCCACGCCGTCGCTTCTTGTCAGGCCTTTTACGAGCCTGGGTCTCACGAATTTGCCGTCGTTTGCTATTGCGTTGTATATCGCGCAGGTATAGAGCGGCGGTATCATCGTAGAATATCCGTAGACCATACGGGCGAGGGCTATGCGGCCGCCGCGGTTGTTTTCAAGGGTGGGGAAATAGGGTGTGCGCTCTCTTGCGATGCCGGTGTTGAAACGGTCGAAGAAGCCCAGTTCCTTTAGTCTGTCGCGGAAGCCGTTGGGATTGTGCTCGAAGGCCGGAGCCACTAACTTTGTCATGCCTATGTTGGATGAATATTCCAGCAGGCGGTCGACCGGCACCATGCGGTCGCCGGGCGCGTGGGTGTCGCGTATGGCGTTGCCGCCGGCATAGTGAAAGCCTCCGGGATCTGAGTAGAAGGCTTTGCTCAGCGGTTTGCCGAAGCCATCCTCAAGCGCGACCACCATCGAGATCGTTTTCATTACCGATCCGGGTTCGTAAGCCAATACCGCTCGGTTCATCGCTTCGTGGTAATGGCCCTTGCCTCTCACGCTGTCGAGCTCGAGGTTTGATATGGCCTTGATGTCGCCTGTGGCTACTTCCATAAGCAGCGCCGTGCCCCATTCGGCCTCGTTTTCTATCAGCACTTTTTCAAGCTCGGTTTCGAGTATGTCCTGCATGGTGATGTTGATTGTCGACCTTACGTTGTAGCCCGGCACCGGTTCCTTGACAGTCCAGTCGGCCACTCGGTTGGTAAACATCACTTTCTTCGACAGTCCTGGCGTGCCGTAAAGCAGCGAATCCAGGGCGCGCTCCAGGCCTGCAGCTCCCTGCACGCGGCCGTCGAGCTCGCTCAGGTAGCCGATGCTCAGCTTGGCCATGTCGCCGTAGGGGTATTTACGTTTGAGAACTTTTTCTTTGAAATATCCCGTCTTGTAGTTGTTTTTGCTGCGGCGGAAGTAGGGGAAGTTCCTCACCATCTTGGCTTGTTCGTCAGTAACTTCCTTAAGCAGCAGGAAGGAGTTGCGCCGTTTGTCGCGGGCTATTTTCAGAGGCTCGTTCAGGCGTTTTTTCCACCCTTCCACGTCTTTTTCGGGAAAGTATTTCGCAAGCGAGTCGGCCAGCGAGTCCAGCGACTGGGCGTATTCCCGTATCATGAATCGCTCGGTCGTGAAGTCGATGCGTATGTTGTAGTAGAAGAGGTTTGTGGCGAGTATAGATCCGTCGTCGGCGAGGATGTCGCCGCGCAAGGGTGGTACTTCTATTAATGTGTCGAGATTGCGGTCGCCTTTGGCGTTCCACTCTTTGCCGTGTACAACTACGGTGTCGATGAGTTTATACACTATCAAAGCCACGATAATGAGGAAACAGGCCGTGATAAACGCGAAGCGGCCCATGATGTGGACGCGCTTCGAGGTCGTGGCCTCTTTCTTTACCTTTTTGCCGGTATTCCTGCCGGTGTTTCTGCTCTGTTGCATAATGGAGGAGATTTTGTGAGGATTTGATGATTAGTATTCTATCACGTATGGCGGCCGCTCTCTGATGGCCAGGTCGAGGTGCAGGGTGTCGACGATCTGCTGCATCGAGCTCTCTCGTATCGACGACATATATTTCGACCGCTGCTGCTGCATCTCTGTGCGTGCAACGTTGAGCGAGTCCTTCAGTTTTACGGTCTCTTCCATCGAGGTCTTGTAGTCATAGCGGCTGGCCACATACATCATGATCAGCACCGTGATAAAGATAATCTGAAACATGTATTTCTTGAAAAACTTTATCGACAGCACCCTGCCGCGCGCCGTGCTCTTAAGCGCCTTGTTAATCTTGGTTTTGTCTATCTTTGCCATGCCTGATTTTACTGTCTTATAATTTCACTGCCACACGGAGTTTCGCGCTGCGGCTGCGCGGATTGCGCTCAACCTCTTCCGCCGTGGGTACGATGGGTTTCGAGGTAAGGAGTTTCATAGGTGCGTCCGTTCTGCCGAAGAGGTCGCTTTTCACCTCGCCCTCGAAGTTGCCGGTTTTCATAAAGTTCTTCACCAGTTTGTCCTCCAGCGAGTGATATGTGATGATTGCCAGCCTGCCGCCGGGTTTCAGTGCCTCGGAAGCCTGTGTGAGCAACGCTTTCAGGGCGTCGGTCTCGCCGTTGACCTCTATCCTTAAAGCCTGGAACATCTGTGCCAGCTCTTTCTTCTCCTGTCGTGGGTCGATATAGGGCTTGATGATGTCGAGCAACTGCTTTACGGTCTCTATCGGAGCGGCCTGACGGGCTTTCACTATAGCTGCGGCGATGCGGCGCGAGCTGCGCAGCTGGCCGTAGAGGTAGATGATGTCGGCAAGCCTTTGCTCGCTGTAGTCGTTGAGCACGTCTCGCGCCGTGAGCGACGAGTCGCGGTTCATCCTCATGTCGAGCAGACCTTCTTCCCATCGGAACGAGAATCCGCGTTCCGGGTCGTCGAAATGATGGAAGCTGACGCCAAGGTCTCCTAAGATGCCGTCGACCGAATCCACTCCGTAAAAGTCGAGGAAATTGCCCAGATAACGGAAATTGCCGTGAATCAATGTGATATTGGAGGGTTTGCCTTCCGATGCAAGGTCCTCGAGCCGCTTCTGGCCTCTCTCAAGAGCCTCGCTGTCCTGGTCGAAAGCATATAGCCGCCCGTCTTCGCCTATCAGCTCCGAAATGGCCGTCGAATGGCCGCCCCCGCCATAAGTGACGTCGACATATACCCCTCCCGGCTCCGGTTTCAGTGCCTCCATAGTTTCGGCAAGCAATGCCGGTATGTGATAAACCTGCTCATTCATAGCTTATTACGACTATATTGACTTTTTGCTTCAGGATATGAATTTGGAGTTTCAAAATTACAAAAATTCATAGCAGTTTACAACTTTAAACAAATAAATATTGCCCCCTTCTACAAAAAGTTTTAAACATAACGGAGTATACTGAGTATCACTCTAAATTACAATGACTTAGTATGCTTGATTCAACACCGTTCCAATCCACAAATTTTATATAAAATTTACAAACGCAAACCGCCCGCTGGCGTTCCCGCTGTTGTCTGGGTTCGCCTGGCGGGGCGACGCGACTGTTGTATCTTTCGAGTCGACGACCTCGAAGTTCCACTTTGATATTCCGTTGAAAATACATAACTTTGCATTTGTCGAGACTTCTCAACCAACAGAATATGAAAAAAATTATATTTGCTGTCATGGGTCTGGCATTGATAAGTGGCTTTATCTTTTCACACGCTCAGACATCGGCAACTCCACAGGAAATAGCCGTAGGCTCAAATCTTGACTCTCTTGTCAGTGTGACTGGTTATTTCTGTAAAAACGACACTATAGATTATTGGATTTCTGAAACCGAATGGAAATTCGATGATCGTGACACAATCAGGACTGCCGGGGTGTCAACGAAAGTAAGAATCGTTGTCACTGATTCCACCTCCACAGGCTATAAGATGACATATACAATCTTGGATTGTGTGGGCGATACCACTGTCGAAAAAGGGTTAGGCGCGGTTCAAAATAAGATTGTAGAGAAACTTGGCAAAAAGGGCTTTGGTACTACAATCGAATTTGAAACAGATGAATTCGGGCACATCACGAAATTCAACAACC
>CAYZFL010000029.1:0-18587 GCA_964477785.1 uncultured Bacteroides sp. | reverse complement strand
CTTAGTAACTACTTCCTTTTTTTATTTTTGCCCAAAACGTTTAGGACAAGATTGCCCTAAAAGACAATCAAGAGGCGTGGCGAGCGCAAGCTGACGGAACGGCAGCGAATTGGTATGAAATCCAAGGGCCTGCGCAAGTATCACATAAATGGTCTGCCGCCAGTCGCCCCGCGCATTCTGCGCTATTCTTCTTATATCATTTGCCTTCATCTCCACACGTTCGAAGGCCATGTTGGTCAGCAGGTCGGAAATATATACACTTTCGGATTTTTTAATCGCATCAGCGCAGGGCAGACAGCCGTCGCCGCGGTATACCAGTGACTTGTATGACTCGGAGAAATCCTTTTTGAGATTCATCACAAGCTGAGGTATAATGCTGCCGTCGGGACGCTTCACACGCATATCGCTCTCAGCTACGACATGAAGTATTACGCTGTCATAGTTGCGGTCGTTTTGATGCCCGTGGCGGTACCAGTCTGAGGCTTTCACATGAATCTCCACATTTCCGCACCACAGCCGCTCGCCTATCTGTATCTTGGCGTTGAAAAAGTCTGGACCGGCGTCATGATTTATCAGTCCGGGGTCAATGACCGACACTTCCTCCCCGTCTACCGTCTCAGCCCGAGGCTCAATAAGACGATACTGCCAGAGATATTGCATCAGTCGCTCCATGACAAAATGGATAATGTGATTAGATTGCCTCAAACACCTCTTTTACCTTTGCGTCCTTTAGTCTCACGGTCTTGCTTTCGTCAAGGAGATAGAGTGCAGGGAGAACAGGGAAGACATAGAGCTGCTCCTCGTCGATAGTCTCGGGATTGATACCGTTAAACCATCCCTCGGGCATGGTTGTCACAAACTCTTCCCATCCTTCGCGATCGTCGTAGGGATAAACTGCAAGCACTCTCACCCTACCCTGGGTCACCGCTTCGCGCAGTTTGCCAGACTCGCGCAACTCATTGATTATCTTATGGCAGTGAAGGCAGTCCGGATCATAAAAAAGCATTACGATCTGGGGGGCCTTGAAATCATAGAGTGATGATGACGTGCCATCGGGCATTTCGAATTCAAAGTCTGTCGCCTTCTGCCCGGGGCGGTTTTTCAAAGCACATTCAAGCATATAGGAGGGCCGTTCCTTTTCGATATCCGACATTATGTCCGATTTCATAAGCCTCTCGAGTACCATTATATAATAGTCCTCGTCATAAAAAGGTGACTCAGGCTCATATAGATACTTGAAACATATATCCTGAATGATGTCAAACGCAGACTTCGACTGCTCGGCCTTGTCAAACATAGCGTTTATGGCCTCGCGCCTCACTTCGTCGTCAACACCGGCAAAGAGCTGTACGAATCCGGTGAAAGTTGACTCTAAAAACGATCGGTCGACATTCCCATACTGGCGAGATGTGTTGAGTTTGTCCCAGAAATGAATCAAGGTAAACCTCGCCTTATCGTCGGTAGACGATACCGAGGCTGGTATATCGGGCAAATCAAGAGCTTTGACTTCCGAGGTGTCGAAAGTTGTTGTGGGCAGCGAGGAGGCGGGAAGCGAATATACGGTCGTCGGAGATATTGCCATAACCATCAGCAGAGCGGCAGAAATTTTTTTGCCTGCCCTATGCAGAATTTTCCACGGGCCGAAGTCCGTGAACCCATTCAGACCATGTTTCAATCTTGCTTTAAAACCAGACATATAAATCCAATTTACCGGTAATTTATGTTTGCGACCGTGTTTTTTAACTGTCCGCAGCAAAGTTAGTGATTTTTAACTGTATTACATCATCTTTCTCAATATTTTTTGAGAACAATACACATCTCTTTACAGTTAAAAAATTAGACTTACATTTTGACCAAATGAGAAATAATTAATAATTTTGCAGACGAATAAATATAAAGACGTAAAACTATGAAGGGAAGAAAATTATTGTTATTGGCCCTGATTGTGTTTTTTATCGGGCTTATACTTACGATTACCTTTAAAGATATCCGCAGCACGGGTCTTGTGATATGCGGCGGCATCCTGTTTATAGTTGCAGGCCTGCTCAATCTTTTCACCCTGCTGGGAAATACAGAAACCGATGCAGCCACCGGCACCCGCACGAGAAGCATCTCGATGAGCCGCATCGTATTCACCTGGATTACAAGCTCCGCGGCCATAGTGCTCGGCATCTGCATGCTGTTTTTCCAGACTACGTTCATCGCTCTGATACCCATACTGTTCGGCATTCTTGTGCTTGTCAGCGGCCTGTTTAATGTTTACATCCTCTCCTGGGCCATAAGACCTGTGTCGCTGCCCGGATGGTTTTATCTCGGAGGAGCCATCCTCGCCGGTTGTGGAGTTTACCTCTTCACCCTAAAACCGGAGACCGACGACCGCATAATCATGCTCGCCTCTGGCATTGCCCTGATGTTTTTCGCGGCTCTCACCCTCGCTGAAGGCCTCATGGTAGGTGCTCGCAGAAGAGAGATGATTAAAGGCTCCGAAAGAAAATCCGAACCTAAAAAAGAAATCAAAGACGTCAGCGCCAAGGAAATCAAGGGCCTCGATGACTGACCCACAAATATACTCTCAAACCCAGGCCGGGGGACTCTTATCCATGTCCCCTGCCCTTCAATGCCGCGGTGCCCTGGCCCCCATAACCGGCTGCAATATCTAAAGCTTCACAATTCCACGCCGGAGAGCCGGCGACTTACGGCATTGACATCAAACACATTTAAATAAACCTTCATTATTATTTCACATTACTGAAAAACAATGATTTGGCTTGATTTAGACGACACTTTGTGGGACATGAAAGGCAATGCGAGAATCACACTCGCCGAGTTATATCATGCCCGTAATCTTTCATCTTATTTTAAGTCTGAGGAAGAATGGATTGAGCTTTACGAGGTTATCAACAAACGCCTCTGGAGCCTTTATAACAACGGACGCATCTCCGAAGACTTCCTTCGCAACGAGCGTTTCGCCGCGCCTTTGCGTCTTGCGGGCGTTATCAGCTCGGAGGCAAAGGTACTCGCCGCCGAGATGGATCCCGAATATCTCGAAATGCTCGGCCATAAAACCGCTCTCGTGCCCGGAGCCCGTCAGCTGCTCGATACTCTGTCCGGCGACGGCCATCGTCTCGGTGTGCTTACCAACGGCTTCAGGGGCGTGCAGCAGGCCAAGATGGCATCGTCGGGCATTACAGACTATTTCGATTGTGTGGTACTCAGCAATGAGGCCGGTTATGTAAAGCCCGACCCACGGCTATTCCGCTTTGCCGAATGTAAGTCGGGCGTACCGGCGGAACGATGCCTGATGGTTGGCGACAGCCTCGCCACCGACATCCAGGGAGCCTTCCTTGCAGGTTGGAAAAGCATCTGGTATAACCCCTCCGGAAAAACTTGCAACGACGATTTCAACGGCACCATGACTCAGGTTGCGACTCTTGCCGAAGTGGCTATGACCGTCAGGCATCTCAGACCCGAACGCGTGAGAGTTTGACCAATACTCCTTTTCATCGCTTATCCGGCCCCTGAGAAGCCGCAAAAGGGTAAAAAGTTATTAAATTCGCATCCAAACCAAAGAAAATTAGACAAATATAGTCTGTTATTCAAAAAAAGTTGCGATATTTGCACCGCGAAACGGGAAAACACCGTTTGGCGCTTAATTCACATTATGTAATTTTTTCAAATTAAAATATTAAAATCCCCGAAAATGACAAAAGCTGACATCGTAAACGAGATCGCCAAAACTACAGGTATCGACAAAGCATCAGTTCTCGAAGTTATCGAGAGATTTATGGAAGTGGTTAAAGACAGCCTTTCCAACGGCCAGAACGTATACCTTCGCGGCTTCGGTAGCTTTATTGTAAAGACCCGTTCAGAGAAGACCGCCCGCAACATCTCGAAAAACACTACCATCATCATCCCGGAGCACAAGATTCCCGCTTTCAAACCCGCAAAGACTTTCATGGAAGACGTAAAATAATCTCCTAAGGGATATTATCTTAAGTCATTCACTAAAATACATAACCAAATAAAATCTTAATAAAAATGCCCAGCGGAAAAAAGAGAAAAGGCCATAAGATGGCCACGCATAAGCGCAAAAAACGTCTGAGAAAAAATCGTCATAAGAAGAAGTAAGCCTTAGGCTACATCAGACGTGGACAAGATATAAGACGGTTGGCCGGAGATCCGACGGGAGTTATAAGCTCCTGCCGTTCGGCCGACGGTCTCTTGTTTTTTAAATATACTCACAGCGATGTGGAGAAGGGTGACCTCCGATACATCGTTTTTAACTCAATTTTTTTGAATCATATCCGGCATGAAAAGTGAACTCATCGTTGATGTCCGTCCCACAGAGGTATCTATTGCCCTACTTGAGAACGGTCGTCTGGTTTCGCTTCAGAAGGAAGCCCGAAACATTTCGTATGCTGTGGGCGACATTTACCTGGCAAAGGTCAAAAAACTGATGCCCGCCCTCAACGCCGCTTTTGTAAATGTGGGGTATGAAAAAGACGCTTTTCTACATTATCTTGACCTCGGGCCACGATTCTCGACTTACTCGAAATATCTTACCGAAGTGCTTGACGAAAACCGCAAGGAACTGCCCTCGATAAGCAAATCGTCCCTCCTGCCCGAAATCGACAAACAGGGCACTATCACCGACCTGCTGCAGTGCGGCCGACAGTTGCTGGTGCAGATTGTCAAGGAGCCCATCTCTTCTAAGGGGCCCCGAATCACCACGGAGCTTTCTTTCACCGGTCGCTTCATGGTGCTCATTCCTTTCTGCGACAAGATCTCCATCTCGCAGAAAATTAAGTCTCAGGAAGAGCGCAGCCGCCTGCGACAGCTCGTAGCAAGCATAAAACCAAAAAATTTCGGTGTCATTATCCGCACATCCGCCGAAGGTAAACGTGTGGCCGAGCTCAACACCGAGCTCGAAAACCTCATGGAAAGCTGGAAAGCCACAGTCGCAAAGGCCCGCAAGGCTACAGCGCCCGCTCTCGTTTTCCAGGAAGAAAGCCGCATTCTCAGCATGCTCAGAGACGTCTTTACCTCCGACTTTGAAAGCATCTACGTCAACGATGATGATGTTTTCCGCCAGATCAACGCTTTCGTTTCGCAGATTGCTCCTGAAAGCAAGGATATCGTAAAGCTTTACACCAAGGAGGCACCGATTTTCGACCACTTCTCCATCACACGTCAGATCAAGTCCTCGTTTGGCAAAACGGTTTCCTTCAAGAGTGGAAGCTATATCATCATCGAACACACCGAGGCCCTGCATGTGATAGACGTTAACAGCGGCAACCGCGCCAAGGGTGCGCCCGACCAGGAGACAAATGCTCTTGATGTAAACCTTCGCGCCGCCGATGAAATCGCCCGTCAGCTCAGGCTTCGCGACATGGGCGGCATCATCGTCATCGACTTTATCGACATGGTGAGCAACGAGCACCGCCAACAGCTTTACGAGCACATGCGCGAAGTGATGGCAACCGACCGCGCCCGGCACAACATCCTGCCGTTAAGCAAATTCGGTCTGATGCAGATTACACGACAGAGGGTAAGGCCCGTGCTCGACATCACCGTTAACGAGACCTGTCCTTCCTGCTTCGGCAAAGGCGAAGTACAGCCTTCGTTGCTCTTTACCGACGTGCTTCACGACAAAATCGAGTATGTCATCGCCGATCTCGGCAAAAAAGGCTTCACAGTCTATGTCCACCCCTTCGTTGACGCTTATATCAAGAAGGGCTGGTTCAACAATCTCTACGGCAAATGGAGACGCCAGATGGGCCGCAACTTCAAAATAGTGGCCGATGAATCGCTTGCTTACCTCCAATATCGCGTGGTTGACGCCGACGGCAACGAGCTCGACCTCCGAGAGGAGCGCGACACCAGTTCGCAGAACTCCGCTAAGTCGCAGCACCGTCAGAAAGGTCTCGAACAGCAGGAGGAAGAGTTTGACATCATCGCTCAGGCTGAAGCTACAGCAGCCGAGGCGGGAAAAAGCCCGAAACAGTCAAAAAAGGCCGAAGTAAAAAATACCGAAGCCAAGACCAACGAGGCCAAAAAGACCGACGATAA
Source organism: uncultured Bacteroides sp. (assembly GCA_964477785.1). Lineage (GTDB taxonomy): Bacteria > Bacteroidota > Bacteroidia > Bacteroidales > Muribaculaceae > CAG-873. Next base: position 12,518 of record CAYZFL010000029.1, on the reverse strand, counting down.
AAAGGCTGATGCCAAAAAGGCAGATGCGAAGAAAGTCGAGAACAAGAAACCTTCCGCCCAGAACAAAAATACCGAGAAAAAACCAAAAGCTCCCAAAGCCCTCCTCCCGGCTGCCGACAAGGACATAAAGCCTGAACCGGAAACCGAAAAAGCTTCCGCAGCGAACGAAGCCGAAGCTCAAAAAGACTGGACTGAGAAAATCGTGCCCGCGCCGCCCAAGAGCAAACGACGTGCAAAACCTGCCAAACCGGCAGAAACAGCCGATATTGCAGAAACACCCCAAACAACACAACCATCCGATGCTCCCCAGAAGGCAGAAAAAGCAGATGTGGCTAAAACAGAGGCGAAGCCCGACAAGTCAGATAGAGTGAACCCATCCGACAAATCAGATAAGTCAGACTGTGTGACTTCGTCAGATAAGTCCGATAAGGCTGATAAGGCTGACCAGCTAAATAAGGCTGAAACCCTCGTTCAGCCTGTCAAGCCTATCAGAAGGCGACAGGTAAAAAAGACGGCTCCGAAAGTCACAATCGACCTAAGGCCGCAAAGCGAGATTTCAAAAGAGGACAAAACTACAGAAGAACACACGACTCGGACCTCAGTCCCGACTAACACAACAGAAACAATTTAGAAAAGCGTAAACCATACCTCAATCTCCCATCACGGCGATGCAGGCCAACCCTGCATCGCCGCTTTATATATAAATCAACTTTTGTAATTCCCCTACCCGTCCTTGCGTCAACAACAGCCCATTCATTCTCAGTCGTTTATCATATGCGGGATATAGAGGCTGGTAACAGCCTGGGATTTAGTAGCTACCTTTTCAGGCGTGTGGTATAGAGGCCGTAGAAGGTGACTATGAGGAAGCAGATTAGGGGGAGGGCGAAGGAGACGTTGACGGCCGGCATGTCAGCGATTGTTCCGCAGTCGATGATCATGCCCTGAAGCGGGGGCATGAGCGCACCGCCCACTATGGCCATTACAAGGAAGGCCGCGCCGAGGGATGTGTCGGAACGGTCAACGCGTTCAAGAGCGATACCGTAGATGCTGGGAAACATGATAGACATGAACATGCTTATCGCAACCAGACAGTAGAGACCAGCAATGCCGTTGATAAAGATTGTGCCGAGGGTGCATAAAGTCGCACCAACGCCGAAAATCATGAGCATACGGCTCGGAGCTATGTATTTCATGAGGTATGTCCCTATGAAGCGGAACGACAGAGCCAGGGCCATTGCCACGATGTTATAGATCTGTGCAGTGGATTTGTTGATTCCGAGATTGTCGGCATATTGGATGATGAAAGTCCAAACCATAATCTGAGCGGCGACATAGAACATCTGTGTCAGTACTCCCCTGCGGTAAGCGACATTGTGCCAAAGGCGTTTGATGGTAGCCCAGAAAGAAACTTCCTCACCTTTGTCCTCGGTGCGTGGCATTTTTACAAGCGCTATCACGACGAACATGACGAGGACTACAAGGCCGATGGCCACGTAGGGATTGCGGATGACGGCAAGGTCGTGGGTGCATATTTCGGCTTTCTGCACGGCAGGCAGAGTGTCGAAATAAAGCTGACCGTTACTGTCGCGGAAGGTATCGGAGATAAGATTGGGAAGTATTATGAAAGAGGCGACCGCCATGCCCGAGAGCGAACCCACTGGGTTGAAAGCCTGGGCAAAATTAAGGCGACGTGTCGAGGTGCGCTTGTCACCGAGGGAGAGGATATAGGGATTGGCGGTAGTTTCAAGGAAAGCAAGGCCGAAGGTGAGTACATAGAGAGAAATGCAGAAAAAGAGGAACGACTGATACTGCGCGGCGGGAATAAACAGGAAAGCACCAACGGCATAAAGGCCGAGGCCGAGCAGGATGCCGCTCTTGTAGCTGTAGCGGCGTATGAAGAGAGCCGCCGGAATTGCCATTGTGGCATAGCCTCCGTAGAATGCAAACTGAACCATAGAAGCTTTTGCCGTTGACAGCTCCATGACGGTCTGGAAAGCGGCCACCATGGGGTTTGTGATATCGTTGGCGAAGCCCCAGAGGGCGAAAAGAGACGTTATAAGGATGAAAGGAACGAGATATTTTCGTTCAACAAGTTTTGGCTTTTTCAACGGACTGTAGTTCATGAGGGATTAAGGTTGCTTATGAAAAAAAGGAGAAATCAAAAATATTCGGGCCACGCATGGCCCGAATACCAATTTATGATACTTTTGACTGTAAAAGGACATTTCCAATGGCGGTGGCCTCGACGGGACCGGCTACTACCGGCAGACCGGTGGCCTCGGAGGTGAAGCGATTGAGCAGAGCGTTGCGTGAGCCGCCACCGATGATGTGAAGTCTTTCGACCGGTCGCGGAAGAAGGGAATTGAGCTGAATGATACCCCAGCGGTAACGGTCGGCAAGAGAAAGCAAAACCGATCTCACCACATCGCCACGGGTACGGGGCGCGGTAAGGTTCCTGTCTGAGAAATAGCTGATGATCTTCTTATGCATATTGCCCGAAGCGGCAAACTGCTGAGCGTCGACATCGAATATGCCGTCGAATGAAGATGCTTCTGCCTCTGAAATGAGCACATCGTAGCCATCATTCCGACCTTCCGCTTTCCATTGATCTATAAGACACTGAAGAATCCAGAGTCCGGTGATGTTCTGAAGGAAACGGATTTTGCTGCCTACCCCTCCTTCGTTTGAGAAACCGGCGAGACGTGCCTCGTCGGTGAGAATCGGTTGGGAAGTGACTGCTCCGAGCAAAGACCATGTGCCGCTGCTGAGGAAAGCCGAAACACCCTCGCTGCCCTTTTCAAAAGGCACGGCATAGACCGCGCTGGCCGTATCGTGACTGCCTACAGCTATCACTTTTACCGACTCGGGCAATCCCGTAGTCTCGGCCACCGTAGGAAGAATATTGCCGCGCACTGTGCCGGGCATAACAATCTCGCCGAAAATCTGTCGCGGCAGGCCGAGGGCGTCGATAAGTTCAAAGTTCCAGTCGCAGTTGCGGGCGTCGAGAAGTCCCGAAGTCGAGGCGATGCAGTATTCATTGTTTGCCACGCCGGTAAGGAAATAGCTGAAAAGATCGGGTGTGAAAAGCAGATGCCGGGCCAAACCGAGCAGAGCCGGGTTCTCTTCCTTACGCTGTGCGAGCTGGAAAATAGTGTTGATAGGCAGCGACTGGATGCCCACTTGCGCATAATAACGCAAGGGATCAATCCTGGCGAAAACCTTATCGGGCATGGGGATATTGGCCTCGTCGCGGTAACAGCGGGGATTTTCGATGAGATTGCCTGCGTTGTCGACGAGTCCGAAATCCACGCCCCAGGTATCTATGCCGATGCCCCTTATGTCGCAATATTTAGCGGCAGCACGGCGCAGGCCCTCGAGCATCTCCTTGTATAAATAAGGGAAATCCCAGTAGAGATGCTTTCCGAGCCTCACCTGATAATTTGCAAAACGATAAACTTCGTCGAGGCAAACCTCGCCGTCAATTATTCTACCGGCCATGACGCGACCGCTGCCGCCGCCGAAATCAACGGCCAGATAAGTCGCGCTCATTTGCCTTCCTTACCAAGAAAATATGACTCCAAATCGTTTATCTCAGCTGTGGTGAGAGGGTTGACGTTGTTGCCGTTCAGCACGGCGATGCGGCATCCCATCTCAAAGAACATGGCACGCTCGAAGGCATGGTCGAAATCTTCGCCGCAAACCACCTGACCATGTTTGAGAAGCATGGCGGAATTGTTATTTGTGAGGGCGTCGATGACATGCTCGGCGAGCTCGGGCGAGCCGGGGCGGAAATAAGGAATCATGGGGATTGTGTCACCCACATGGAGAGCCATTTCGGCGGTGAAATTGAAATTGTCGGGTCTGCGGTCCATACATGCCACGGCAGTGGCATAGGGACTCTGGAAGTGGAGCACGACATTGATTTCAGGCCGGCGCCGCATCACACCCATGTGGAAAACGCTTTCCATCGAGGGACGCACGCCGTTGAGAATCTCGCCGGTGGAAAGACGGCACACCGACACGCGGTCGGAGGTAAGCTCGGGCACCCAGGAACCGGTGCCGGAAAGGAGCACCTCGTCATTGTCAAGACGCCAGGACAGGTTGCCTGAGCTGCAAATAGTCAGGCCTGCCGCACCTACGCGGCGAGCCTGACGTACAAATTCTTCTATCTGAGAAATTTTAGCCATCTCTGATGCTTATTTATAGATGGGACCATAGTTCTTGCAGGCGCGATAATCCGAGCCTTCCTTGTCCATGCCGAAGGCGTTCCAAGCCGAGGGACGGAAAATCTTGTCCTCGTCGACATTGTGCATGCATACGGGAATGCGGAGCATCGAGGCGAGGGTGATGAGATCGGCGCCGATATGGCCGTAGCTGATTGCGCCGTGGTTTGCGCCCCAGCAGTTCATCACAGAGTAAACATCCTTGAAAGCGGGCTTGTCACAGAGACGGGGAACGAACCAGGTTGTGGGCCAGGTGGGATCGGTGCGACGGTCTAGAATCTTATTGATTTCGGGGTCGATATCCACGGTCCAGCCCTCGGCAAGCTGAAGCACGGGGCCAAGCCCTTTGACAAGGTTGAGGCGCATCATGGTAACAGGCATGCCGCCTTTGGAGAGGAAATTGGAAGAGAAACCGCCGCCACGGAAATAGTCACGGTCGGCCGGATACCAGGTTGTGGCCTTAAGGCATGCCTCGACATCCTTTTCGGTCATCTCCCACGAAGGTTTCATGCATGGCTCACCGGCACCGTTGAGGCTTGCGCCTGTGGCGTCGAGAGTGGTAGCGCCGGAGTTGATGAGATGGATGATACCGCCGGCGGCACGTCCGGTAAGTTCCTTGCCGGTGACACGTTTCACTGCCTCGGGGCTCCAGTAGGTGCGGACGTCGGAGAACATCTGGCCGCAGCCGGTGAGAAGATGTCCGAAGAGCATTGCCACGCCGTTGCATGCATCGTTTTCCGTAGCGAGCACGAAAGCCTCGCGTATGCCGTTCCAGTCAAAGGAAGTGTTCATGAGAGCCTCGGTATAGTCTCCGTTGGGTTTCCAGTCGGTCCACTGACGCTGGCCCTGGAAACCGGCCGCGATAGCGTTGTGACCCAGCGATTCCTCTTTGAAGCCCATCTCTTTGAGACGGGGATTACCGGTCATGAGGTCGCGGACAATGAGGGTCATCTTAACGATGAATTCCCAGTCGAAGTCCTTCTGCTCGCGGGTCTTGCGCTTCTCGGGACGGTTCTTGAAGTCCTCACCTTCGTTGACCTTGCAATACTTTTCGGTCCAGGCCATAGCCTTGGCATATTCCTCATGGTCGTAGATACCCTCGTCCATGCGGCGGAGAATTTCTGTCTCGTCGATTGACTCGTTGCGCATACCGAGATATTCCTGGAAGAAGTCGGGATTTACAATCGATCCGGCAATACCCATACACATACTTCCGATGGAAAGATAGCTCTTGCCGCGCATATTTGCGACAGCCATTGCGCCACGGGCGAAGCGGAGAATCTTCTCGGCAACGTCGGCGGGGATGGTATTGTCGTCGATATCCTGCACGTCACGACCGTAAATGCCGAAAGCGGGAAGACCTTTCTGAGCGTGAGCGGCAAGCACGGCTGCGAGATATACAGCGCCCGGGCGCTCGGTGCCGTTGAAGCCCCAAACAGCCTTGGGCCAGTAAGGATTCATATCCATAGTTTCCGAGCCGTAGCACCAGCAGGAGGTAACTGTTATAGTGGCGCCTACGCCTTCGCGCTCGAATTTCTCGGCACATGCTGCGCTCTCGGCCACACGGCCTAAGGTTGTGTCGGCGATGACACATTCAACGGGACTGCCGTCGCCGTTGCGCAAATTGGAGCTGATGAGCTCGGCAACAGCTTTGGCAAGATTCATGGTTTTATCTTCAAGACTTTCTCTTACGCCACCCTGACGACCGTCGATGGTGGGTCTGATACCGATTTTGGGGTAAGTTTTCATATGGTTCTGTGGTAAAAATTTATGTTTCTTTGATAATGATTTTTCGGGAAAACGTAAAAATTCAGGATTTGTTTTACCTGTATCTTTTGGTGGGGATGGGGAATGCATCCTCGATGTGGTCGATGGTATAGTTATCGGGGGTTCCGGTAATTCCAATCACGTCAAACTGCACGGGGTAAACCAGGTTATATGTATTTGCATAGGCCACTCCGGCGGCGATCGTACGCCGGATTTTTGATGGCGTAATGGCCTCGAAGGGATCCTCGTCGTCGCGGGAACGGGTCTTGACCTCTACGAAAACCAGACGTATACCCTTCATGGCTATGATGTCGAGCTCGTAAGGCCTTAGGTGCCAGTTGTGGTCGACTATGGAATAGCCTTTCGATGCGAGATATTCGGTTGCGATAATCTCGCCCCAGCGGCCTACTTCATTGTGCTTTGACATGGTATAAATGAATTAACGGCATAATGGGAAATTAAAAAATCAGACCGTTTTAAGCCTCAAGCGGCTGAGTCTGCTTCAGCAACTCCACATAATCGTTGATTTTTATCATCTCCTGCGGAATTGGAATCTTCTGGGGACACTTACCCACGCATAAGCCGCAAGCCACACACCGATTGGCCTGCCTGAGCTTAGGCACGGAGCGGTCGTAACCCACAAGGAAGGCTTTGCGAGCCTCGGCATAGTGAGGGTCTCGGTTGTTGCGGGGTGCATTGTCCTCGTTGATACATTTATTGTAATGCTGGAAAATCGCGGGGATGTTGACTCCGTAGGGACAAGGCAGGCAATACTTGCAGTTGGTGCAGCCTATCGTCTCGTTGTTGAGCAGCTCTTCGGCACAGGAGTCGAGGAAGACGAGCTCATCTTCGGAAAGAGGCTCGAGGGGAGAATAAGTGCGCAGATTGTCCTGAAGATGCTCCATGTAAGTCATGCCGCTGAGGACGGTTAGGACTCCCGAGGGAGTTCCGGCGAAACGGAAAGCCCATGATGCGACGCTATCGTCGGGCCGGCGCTGCTGCATCTTGGTCTGAATAGGTTTTGAAACCGAGGCGAGACGTCCGCCGAGCAGGGGCTCCATGATAACGACCGGTATTTCGCGCTTTGCCAGCTCTTCATAAAGCTGCTTTGAGTTTACAGTCTCTTCGTTGGCCTGACCTGCGTGCTCCCAGTCGACATAATTGAGTTGGATCTGCACGAAGTCCCAGTGAATCTTGCCCTCGTCCATCATTTTGAGAAGATAGTCGAAGACGGCGACGTCGCCGTGATATGAGAAGCCGAGGTTGCGTATGCGGCCGACCTTTTTCTGCTCCACGAGCCAGTCGAGGATGCCGTTGTCGATATAGCGTGAGTTGAAAGCCTCCATGCCGTTCATGCCAATGGCGTGGAGTAAGAGATAGTCGACGTAATCGGTGCGGAGATTCTTGAGGGAATTCTCAAACATCTCGATCGACTTCTCGCGTGGCCATGTCTCGGGGGCGAAGTTGGAGAGCTTTGTGGCTATGAAATAAGAATCGCGGGGATGTCGGCTCAGTGCTTCGCCCATGGCTCCCTCGCTGCGCCCCTTGCAATAGACGGGCGACGTGTCGAAGTAGTTGACGCCGTGTTCGAGGGCATAATCGGTTAGCTCGTTGACGCTCTTCTGGTCGATGCTGTCGTCCTCAACGGCACTGCCGCCGGTGATTGTCGGCAGGCGCATGCAACCGTAACCGAGGATTGAGACGCGGTCGCCCGTGTTGTGGTTTTCACGCAGTGTCATCTCACCTGACTTAGCAGAAGCGGAAGAATCTTTTTCTTCCTTTTTCGCGCATGAGACAAGGGTTTTGAAAATAGGAGGGACCGCGGCTCCGAGCAAAGCTGCGGCTCCGGCCTCACGGAGGAACCTACGGCGCGAACCGTTTTTTATTTCAGTTGATTCAGAACTGTTTTTGCCCGATTTATTATATGATTGCGTCATATTATTTGCTGATTTTGTGGCCAATAGAATGTCAGACTATTAAAAACTCAGATTTCGATATGTTTTCTGAGGCCCGAGACATAAATGGCCGGATAGTCGTCGTGGATAAATTCGGAAGTGCCTACCGGGCAGTTATACTGACATGCGCCGCAGCCTATGCAGATGTCTTCGGCGACAACGGGCATAAGGTTTGCGCCGGGAGCGTCGGAAACAGGCTCCATGGTGATCGCTCCGGTGGGGCATTTGCGTGAGCAGTTGCCACAGGCCTGACCGTAGGCGGCAGAGATGCAGCGCTTGAGGTCGACCACGGCATTGCCTATCTTAATCGACGATTTTTCCTCGACCGTTACGGGACGGATAGCGCCAACGGGGCATACCTCACCGCAGATATTGCACTCGGGTCGACACCAGCCTTTAGAATAGTCGGAATGAGGCTGCATGAAATGCTCGAGGGATGTTCCGGCCACAAGCACGTTGTTGGGACAATTATGCACGCATAGCTGGCAGGCTGTGCAGGCACTTTCGAGCGAAACGGAGCCGCCTGAACCGGGAGGAGTGACTGGAGCGGCGTCGGGCACCGGCTTCTTGTCCTTTACGGGCGCGAGCGCTCCGTCGCCATGCTCGGCGGCCTGAGCGGCGAGGGCTCCGCCGAGAGCCGAGAGAGAGAGGAGGAAACCGCGGCGTCCCCTGGAAATATTTTCATCAGCCTTGTGACGGCGCTCTCCAGCTTCTTTCTTTGACTTTTCGTTTGCCTTCGCCTCGCGGATACGCTCGTTGGCGAGTTTAGGGTCATATTTGCCGGGGGTCTTATGGCCAAAAGCATAGCCGAAGCTTATGGCTTCGCCCGAGCATTGATCTATGCAGTCGAAGCAAACCACACAGCGGGTCACATCGATAGTATGATTTTTGAAATCAATGCACTTAGCCTTGCAGCTTCGCTCGCATTTTCGGCAGCCGTTGCATTTCGAGACATCGATTTTGATTCTGAAAAGAGAAATTTTGGAGAGATATCCCAGAAGTGTGCCGACGGGGCAGATGCGGTTACAGTAGTCGCGGCCGCCTATGATTGAAAAGACCAGAATCACCATAAAGGTGACGGCGGCGATGACAAACACCGGCAGGGAGAAACGCCAGAAAACGGGCAGGAAAGAGTGGCCGGCAATATCTGCCTGCGAGGCTGCGAGACTGTTGTTGACGGCATCCACTCCTGGAGCCATGAGCTGGGATGCCATGCGGCCATAAGCGCTGTATGGCTCGATGAGGCCGGCGAATGCGTCGGCGAGCACCGTTACGAGACCGAGCACCAGAAGCAGGGCAAAAACAAAAAGCACAATGAGCCTTGTCTTTGTGCGTGGCTTATCGTAGCCAAAACGATAGCGGGCCTTCTTGCCGCCGAACCAGCGGCGTATTCTGATAATCACATCCTGAAAAATGCCCATGGGGCAGATTACCGAGCAATAAAGACGCCCGAAGAGCACGGTAAGTATCAGGAGGAAAGCGAGGGCTATGAAATTGGCCGAAAGGATTGCGGGAATCAGCTGAATATCGGCCATCCAGGGCCAATATTGTCTCGCCGTGCCTGTGACATCGACAAAGAGCAGCGTCACAGCCAGTAAGGAGGCTATCGCAAGGGTCGTTCTGGTCGCTTTTAGCATGATGACTGGTTTATGGTGATAATAATTTGCCGGATAGCGTATATGTTTATAAGGTAAGGATTCCTGAGGTTATAACGTTGAAAGAGCCTGTTTTTTTGATTTAGAAAGCTCTATGCCGAGGCCGAAAAGGGCATAATCGTAGATAACGGGATCGTCGGGACGGAAACGACGTAGTTGTGAGGTAAGCTCAACCACTGCTTTCTTGTCGTTTGACTTACGTTGCAGCAGGCCGTAACTGCGGGAAATGTTTGCCACATGCACGTCAAGAGGGATATAGAGCTGGGAGGGCTTCATTGATTTCCAGATGCCGAGATCGACGATGCCATCGTCTCTGACAAGCCACCTCAGGGCCATGTTGAGACGTTTCATGGCCGAGGAATCGTTTGCCGCGGGCATGCATCTGGAGTCGGAACAGCCGTTGGCCTCGAGAAGCACCTCGTTGACACCGCGGGCGAGACGCCAGGCGGGAAATTCATCTGTGGTCGCGCCGCATCTGCGTGCGAAATCCTCCATACTTCCGTAACGGCTGTAGAGGAGCCGCAGGCCCCGGAGGTAATGGCGCAGATTGCGCGCGAAGAAGGTGCGGTGGATGTTCATGTCGGGAAGCTCCTCGTAGCCTTTGTCCATCATGTAGTTATATGGTTGCATATCCATGAGCGATAGCATCTTTGAGCAGTTGCGGCAAATCATCGTGCGGTTGCCCCAGGCAATGCCCGAGACAAGAAGACTCACGATTTCAATGTCCCGCGGGTCAGAAAAGAGCCTTGGGAACTGAACGGGGTCCTGAGATATGAACTCGGGAGAATTGATGCGTGTGACGAGGGTGTCGAGCTCCCGCTTAAGTCGCGATTCTTCCGGTGAAAGGTCTGTCATTATTGTGTAAGAGCCGTTTAAAGGTATCGGTTTAAGGATATAAAAAAGTCCGGGCGTGGAACCGCAAGATGGCTCCTCAACCCGGACTCTATGTGAATGAAATCAGTTTTTAGCCTCGGCTCCGAGTTTGATGCGGAGGTTTTTGAGCATATCCTGGGTCATCTCGTCGAGACCATACTGGGGCTTCCAGTCCCATTCTGCACGGGCGCAGGAGTCGTCGAGCGAGTTGGGCCATGAGTCTGCGATCTGCTGACGGAGGGGATCAAGCTCGTATTCCATCTTGAAACCGGGCACGTACTCTTTGATTTTGTTGTAGATGATCTCGGGATCGAAGCTCATCGAAGCGATATTGAAAGAGTTACGGTGAATGAAGCGTGTGGGATCAGCCTCCATGATTTCGATAGCTGCACGAAGAGCGTCGGGCATATACATCATATCCATGAAAGTGCCGGGTTTGAGAGGGCATTTGAATGTCTCTCCCTTGACAGCCGAGTAGTAGATATCAACGGCATAGTCGGTTGTGCCGCCGCCGGGAGGTGTGACATAGGAGATAAGGCCGGGGAAGCGTACCGAACGGGTGTCGACACCGAAGCGGTGTGCATAATAGTCGGAGAGCATCTCGCCGGTTACCTTGGTAACGCCATAGATAGTCTTTGGTCGCTGGATGGTATCCTGGGGAGTATGGTCGGCAGGTGTGCCGCCTCCGAAAGAACCTATCGACGAGGGAGTGAAGAGGGCGCAACCTTTTTCACGAGAAACCTCGAGACAATTGTAGAGACCGCCCACGCCTATCTTCCATGCAAGCTGGGGCTTAGCCTCGGCAGTTGCGCTCAGGAGGGCGGCGAGGTTATAGATTGTGTCGATGTTGTATTTGTCAACTGCAGCAGCGATCTGTGCGGGGTCGGTGATGTCGACCATCATAGAAGGACCGCTCTCAAGGAGTTCGCCTTTGGGCTCTGCACCTTTAATATAACCGGCAACAACATTGCCGTTAGGGCTGTGCTTGCGGAGAAGCATTGTAAGCTCCGAACCTATCTGACCGGTTGCTCCGATGATAAGGATATTTTTCATGATGTGATAGAATGTATTGTGTTATGTTTGGTTTTACAGTGCAAAAGTAATAAAATTTGGCGAGGGACAGATAATAAATTTTACGATTTTTTTGCCCTTAAGGGCGCATGGGTCAAATTTCTACATTGACGTTAATAAGAAAATCCCGCGGGACGTGGGAACTCAAGCGTTTCACACCCCGCGGGATGAATATTTTAGATATTTCTATCAGCTTTTGAAGCTGAATCTGCCGTCGGTATCAGATACCGAGTTCTTTCTTGATACCCTGGATTTTAGCGGCAGCTTTTGCCGTTACGGCATCATAGTCTTCGGGACGCTCGAGTGTACCCTTGACTTCCATGTAGAATTTAATCTTGGGCTCTGTGCCGGATGGACGGATTGAAACCTTGGTGCCGTCGGCAGTGAAATACTGGAGCACGTTGCTGGTTGCGGGGAAGTCCATCTTCTCGGTCTTGCCGGTGAAAAGGTCTTTCTTGTTGAGGTCGGAATAGTCCTTGATTGTTACCACTGGGCTGCCCCCGAGCTCTTTGGGAGGATTCTCACGGAATTCCTTCATCATGGCGACGATTTCGTCGGCTCCGGTCTTGCCGGGACGAACCACGCTCACGCCCTCTTCCTTGCTGAAGCCGTTCTTGATGTAGATGTCCTGCAGCATCTTGTTGAAGTCGAGGCCGCGGTCGATGGCCCATGCGCAGCACTCGGCCATAAGTGAGATTGCCGAAACGGAGTCTTTGTCGCGGCAGAAGTCTTCGGCCAGAAAGCCATAGCTTTCCTCACCGCCCCCAAGATAACGGCTGGTGCCTTCGAGCTCGCGGATGACGGCTGCGATCCATTTGAAGCCTGTGTAGCAGTCATACATCCTGATATTGTTGTTGTCGGCTATGGCCTTGATGGTCTCGGTGGTGACGATGGTCTTGACACTGGATTCGTTACCTTTCAAGAGACCGAGTTCACGGTTGCGGATCATGATGTAGTTGAGGAGAATCATCACA
>CAYZFL010000028.1:0-18869 GCA_964477785.1 uncultured Bacteroides sp. | reverse complement strand
TGAGCTCTTCGCGAGCCTTGATATTGAATTTAATTTCTTTAGCCATTTCTTCTTTTGTTTAAGGGGTTAAAATGAAATCGGGAGAGAGATGAGCGACATGCCGGGAATCAATCCTCGATAACGGCGAGCACTTCGCTCTGACGCATGATGAGCATCTTGTCGGCGCCGACTTCGATTTCTGTGCCGGCGTATTTGCCATAAAGCACCTTGTCGCCTGCCTTGAGAATCATTTCTTCGTCTTTGGTGCCGTTGCCGGCAGCCACAACTGTGCCGCGGAGAGGCTTTTCTTTTGCCGAGTCGGGGATGATGATGCCGGCGGCTGTAACTTCTTCTGCCGCAGTGGGCTGGATGAGCACTCTGTCTGCCAATGGTTTGAGTTTCATATCAGTATGTTTTATTTAGTTGATTATGTATTTATCTTGTTTCTGAAAGGGAGAGAGGCAAAAAGTCTGCCAAACGTCGGGACTGCCAAAATGTCAGTTTGACATTCCGACAGTCCTTATTTGACTTTATGACGAGAGCGAATGCAATATATTTTTCATAATCCGGTTCATTTCATGTTTTCTGAATCGACGGTGAAGCAGAAACGCTTTCTGCCGAATACAATCCAAAGGAAATATACGGCTGCGATAAATACGCCCACCAGGAACGGGAAGTCGCTCTCAACCGATTTATGGCATAATGAGCACAGGGCGTTTATCAGAAAAGGAGCTATGACGATGGCCGCGTAGTTTGCGGTAAGAATTATCGAGAGGGCTTTGGTGTTGAGCGAAGGTCGGCATACTGTTTTGGTGGCCTTGTCATAGATGAGAGGTTGCATGCATCCGTAGCCGAGACCCGAAATAATGATTCCGGCTCCCATCACCCATATATCGGGAATAAAGGTAATCATTGCGATGCCTGCAAAAACGGCGAGCCCGCAGATAAAGAATGTGTTGGACTTAAGAAAGCCCACAATAGGGCCGAGGAAGAATCCGGGGAGAAAAACACAGAGGAAATATACGGATGTGAGGGTGCCGGCCACTGATGCGTCCATGCCATGAGAGTCGAGCAGATAAGGAGTATAAAGCGAAATCGCGATTGTGGAGAGGGTAAGGAGGAAGTAGGAAAGAAATACTCCGAACACACGGCTATGATTCATTCCGTCCTTCGAGCAGGTATAGTCGAGTTTGGCGGGAGCCCCGCTGTCGGCATGTGCCTTATCGGCGAGCTGCGGATTGAGCTCCGCTTCGGGAATCTTCTTTAGCAGCGGAGAAAGGACAAGAGGAATCAGGCACACGGCATATACAAGGAATGGAAGGTGCCAGTTGCCGAGGCTGAGCCATCCTACGGCGAAAGTCGCTATCACAAGGGTCATGTTTGAGATACCAGACTGGAGACCCATCATCTTCATCAGAGGCTTGCCGCCGAAAGTATCGGAAAGGAGACCGGTCGAGAAGGGGATGAGGAGTCCGGCCCCGATGCCAAGAGAGCAACTGAAGAGTATCAGTGCCAGCATGGAGTTGGAAAACATGTAGCCGACAGTGCTTCCGGCGAAGATAATCAGGGCGAGAGTGATTATGGCCAGCTTGTGGGGATTCTGCGAAAGTTTGCCCGCCATAAGCACAAACGGTATGATGAGGAGATTGGGCATTGTGGTGAGCATCTGTTGCTCAAGAGGGGTGGTATCCGGGAAAATCTTCGACAGGGTATCGAGCATAGGTGTGACGGCAAGACCCGGCAGATTTACAATCAGCGACAATGACATAATCGCTACCAGCGCACCGAATCCCAGGGGCAGCTTGCCGGTCTGAAACTGTTTTTTTGATAAATTATCAGGACTCACGGTTGTTGTGTTTTATGTTAGTTGAAAAGTTAGTTGCACAATAAAAAGGATGCGGGCCCGAGGGACCGTTTCATTTCATTTAAATTTAAAACAAAAGTGTAAGGAGAAAAGTTGAAAAATTTTACTACCTTTGCTTTTTGAAGAGCTGAAAACTCAAAAAAACAATCATATCACATCAAAACAACAACAAAATGACTGAAAAAGTAAAGAAGCTCTTATCTGAGAGCAAGACGGCCAGATGGACAGCGCTCGTGCTACTTGCGTCGGCGATGTTCTTCGGCTACATTTTCATGGACGTGATGTCGCCCCTTCAGGAATACGCGCAGAGCGAGCTGGGCTGGGATGCCGCATCCTACGGCCGCTTCGCCGGTTCGGAGACATTCCTCAACGTGTTTGTGTTCTTCCTCATTTTCGCCGGAATCATTCTCGATAAGATGGGCGTGAGATTCACGGCCATACTTTCGGGTACGGTAATGGCACTCGGCGCATTCATCAATTTCTATGCCTGCACCGAGACATTCATCAACAGCAGTCTCGGCCTCTGGTTTACCAATCATCTCAATCTCCCCGCCGAGTGGTGGAACGTTACTCCCTTTCTTAACGGCATGCCCGGCTCGGCCAAGCTTTCAGCCATAGGCTTCATGATATTCGGTTGCGGCGTGGAGATGGCCGGTATAACCGTATCTCGCGGTATCGTCAAGTGGTTCAAAGGTAAGGAAATGGCTCTTGCAATGGGTATCGAAATGGCAATCGCCCGCGTGGGTGTGGCAGTAGTGGTGCTCGGTTCTCCGCTGGTAGCAACACTCGGAGGAAATATCTCCGTTTCACGTTCTGTTGGCCTCGGCTGTCTTCTCCTTATCATCGGCCTTATCTGCTTCATCGCCTATTCGTTTATGGACAAGAAGCTTGAGAAGGAAATCGGCAACAACGAGGAAAAAGACGACCCCTTCAAGATTTCAGACCTCAAGAATATATTCCGTCTGAAAGTGTTCTGGATTGTGGCCATACTCTGCGTGCTGTATTACTCGGCAATCTTCCCCTTCCAGAAATATGCCATCAACATGCTTCAGTGCAACCTTGACATGAGCGCCGAGGATGCCGGTCTGGTATTCTTCGTATTCCCCTTAGGTGCTGCAGCAATCACTCCGGTGTTAGGCAACTTCCTTGACACCAAGGGTAAAGGTGCCACGATGCTCATTTTTGGCGCGCTACTCATGATAGTTTGTCACCTGGTATTCGCCTTCGTGCTCCCGGCCACCAAGTCGACCATCATCGCATACGTTGCCATAATCCTGTTAGGTATCAGCTTCTCGCTCGTGCCCGCATCGCTCTGGCCTTCGGTGCCCAAGCTCGTTGACAACAAGCTGCTCGGTTCGGCCTATGCACTCATCTTCTGGATACAGAATATCGGTCTCTATGCATTCCCTATGATCATCGGCGGTGTGCTCGCGGCATGCAACCCCGGCATCACCGATCCTCTGAAATACAATTATGAGGTGCCTATGGTAATCTTCGCATCATTAGGCGGACTTGCACTGATATTCGGCCTTTGGCTCAAAGTAATCGACGCCAAGCATCACTACGGTCTGGAACTGCCCAACAAGGCTCCCAAGGCCGAAGTAGAAGCCGCCGAAGTAGAGGCTGCGGAAGAATAATTGAGATATATACTCTTATAAGACAAAATAGAAAGCGTCGGTTCCAGATTACGGAGCCGGCGCTTATTATTAGTTTAAGAGTTGAAAGTTCTGGAGCCGTTGATGATTTTTTCTAAACGGCCCGGAGGTAATTTCGGTTTCAGATTATTCCACTGCTTTGCGTGAACGGGTGACGATCATGCGGTAGCAGAGAGCTGCGAGGCAGGCACCTACGATAGGACCGACAAGCATGATCCAGAAGTCACCCCAGGCTTCGGGCGAGAAGATTGCGGGACCGAACGAACGGGCAGGATTGACTGAGCAATTGTCGACGGGAATTCCCACTATGTTAACGAGGCCGAGGGCAAGACCGATGGCGGCGCCGGCGAAGTTGCCGAAGCCTTTCTTGGCGTCGGTAGCGGCAAGGACTACGAAGACGAAGAAGAAGGTTAAGAGGCCTTCCATGAGGAGGGCGAGACCCGAACTGGCGCCCGGCTGGAGCACATTGGCGGCAAGCTCGCCGGTGGTCTGACCGTTGATCTGTGTGATGCCGCCGAAGTTAAAGTCCGGAGCCATCTGCATGAACCAGTAAAGGAGACCGGCACCCACTACGGCACCGAAAAGCTGGAAGAGGATGTAGCCGCAGCAGTCCTTGAACGACATCCTGCCGGTAAGAAGCATTGCGAGGGAAACCGCGGGATTGACGTGGCAGCCTGAGATGTTGCCTATGGCATAGCAGAGACCGAATAAAACGAGGCCGAAACAAAGGCCAATGCCGAGACCGCCGATTGAAGGGCCGGCCAGAACTGCGCTACCGCAGGCGAGAAGCACCAGGAACATTGTGCCCACGCCTTCTGCAAAATACTTTCTCATAAATATGGAGCTTTAGTTAGTTGATGTTGAATCTGGCCGGCAAAACGCAGTGGAAATGGTTTTGTAGACCAATTTATTTTACAACATCACAGTGCTCCAAAAGGTTTGATACGACGAACGAACTGCCGCCGACAAAAATCGTGCGGTTGTTTGCGATGGCATCGGCTTTCGCGGCTTCATATGCCTCGGCAACCGAGGACCAGATATCGCCTGTAAGGCCGCATGAGCGGGCTTTGGCGGCAAGAGATTCGGCAGGGAGCTTCCTTGAAACGGAGGGTGCCGTGAAGTAATAGCGGGCATTTTTAGGGAGCATGCGGCAGATAGAATCCACGTCCTTGTCGCCCACAAATCCCAGCACTACATTCAGAGACGGTGCGAATTCAGCGAGTCTGGGAGCAAGCCACTGCCATGCACCCGGGTTATGACCGGTGTCGCAGAAGGTGAGCGGACGGTCTGATATCTTATACCATCGGCCCATAAGGCCTGTGAGATGCTGCACGTCGCCGAGCCCTTTTGAAACGGATTCGATCGTAATCTTATCGTATCCAAGTGCGCGGAGCACGTCAAGAGCCTTGAAAACAGTGGCGGCGTTGACGGGTTGACAGTCGCCCGAGAGGGAGCAGGTAATCTCTCCCCATTTATAGGTGCCATACTCAATGCCGTCGGGAACATGACGGAAGGACTTGTAAGGCAAATCATTGCCCTGTGTAAAATATAGCGGAGCATTTTCTTCGGCGGCTTTTGCGGCTATGACTTTTGCCACGCCTTCGTTGACTTCACCCGCGACAACGGGCACGCCGGGCTTGATAATGCCGGCTTTCTGCGAGGCAATCTCCTCCTCGGTATTGCCTAAAAGGGCCGTGTGGTCGAGCGATATGTTTGTGATTATGGATAGTTCGGGCGTGATGATGTTTGTGGAATCGAGCAGCCCTCCGAGCCCCACTTCCATCACGGCGATGTCGCAGCCTTTTCGAGCAAACCAGTCGAGAGCCATCACGGTGGTGAGCTCAAAAAATGTGGGCTTCAGGTCGAGGTTCATGGCGAAGTACCTTTCGAGAAAACCGGTAACGTCTTCACGGGGAATCATCCCGCCGTTGATGCGGATACGCTCGCGGAAGTCGAGCAGATGGGGCGAAGTGAAGAGGCCTGTCTCATATCCCGAGACCTGCAGGACTGAGGCGATGCTGTGGGCGACTGAACCCTTGCCGTTTGTGCCGGCTACGTGGACGAATTTCAGCTTCTTGTGAGGGTTGCCGAAAGCCTCGGCGAGTTCGAGAGTGGTCTGAAGCCCCGGCTTGTAGGCTCCGGGTCCCTGCACCTGAAAAACAGGCAGCTGTTTGAACAGGAAATCTATGGCCTGGGAGTATGATATTTTTTCCATTTTAAAGTCTTTATGTTCTTAGGGCCTTTAAGGTCCTTAGGGTCTTGCAAAGTTAGTTTGTTTTTCTGAGTTAGCCAATTTTTTGTTTTACGTGCCATGTTATCTTCCGCCGGCGGCAGAGCGGTCGATGTTTGCATCAATATTAATAAGTTTGTCGGCTGATGCTTTCTGACGTCCCCACCGGATATTGTAGGAGATAGAGATATAAGGCATACGCATGTCGATGCGCATATGATGCTCATTTTTATTCCACTTGCTCAACAGCTTGGCGCCCTTGTCATATTTTCCAAAGGGCATAATGACCCCTGCACCGAACTGCCATCTTCTCCAAAAATACGACAACTGCACAAAAGAAAGACTTTCACCCCAGCTGATTTTCTCGCCCCAAAGAGTTTGGCCGGCACGGACATACTGGCCCAGCAGCCCGAAGCCCCAATGAGACAGCAAGATGTTTAAATTGCCGCTCCAATTGTGATTGTATAGCTTGTATTCATGACCTATCATTCGTTCCGCGCGATATAGCAAGAGGCCGCTTAGAGTCAGCCAATCAGGTATAATTTCGATTTGAGGTGAAAGGGAGAGTGTAATGTTTTGCAGTCCCCGGCTGTTTTCATAAGATGTTATAAGTTTACCGCCGTCCCAGAAAAGATGAGGAGTTATGGCGTCAGGACTTGTGAACGCACTCACCGAGAAAGACCCCGTTACGCGGGGCAAATTGAAATTATAGCCTAAAGAAAGGCTGAATGAACGGGCAGACTTCAAACGAGGATTGCCCACGCGCCACTGAAAACCGTCGATTTGCTGTGGCGTAGCGTTTGATTCGGCAAGAGATGGTGCGGTTTGTCGTGAGCGGAAGCTAAGACGAAACTGATGATTCAGACTGGGCCGATATGAAACAGTAGCCTGAGGCATGAAATTCCAGGAATGATTTCCCATGCCGGTTTCTTTAAAGAGATAGGAGGCATATCGCGCACCAAGACCTATGGTGAGAGTAACCTTATTTAGTCGTCTGAAATATTCTGAAAACAAATATATATAGTCCTGACGCTGATGAAATACTTCTCCGCCAAGACTTTCATAAACGGAGCGATTGCGATTTGCGGTATAGGAAAGTCCTGAAGTGAGCCGGTTCTCGCCCCACTTTCCTATATAGTCGGCCTCAAACCCATAGGCCTGATTGCGGTCTTTAATTGATGTGTGGATATCTGTAAGATTAGAGTTCTGGTCTGAGGGGCGCTCGATATAGTCGGAGTAAGATTTGCCATAATATAGGGAACTGCTGAAATCAATGACAATTGTATGGTTAGCAGAGAAATGATGCTCGAGATAGGCTGAGATTTCCGGGGTGGTGCCTTTGGTGCCGTGCGAGTCGGTAAGGAAAATCTCCTCCGAACCGTCGTTGAGCGACAAGAGACCTTTCGAGACCCAGTAGTCGGGTGCGGAAGGGTCGATGCTCAATCCGAGATCGAGTGTAGTCGTGTCAGTCTTTATATAGCTGTAGGAGCCCGATATCCTGCCAAAAGTGTTGTCAACGTATCCTCCGAGCGGCGACTCGGTTCTTGTAAGTGAACTCCCGTCGGGGAAAGTGAATGTCTCCTTATAATCTCTGTGTGATTTTACTTTGTTTGTGAGTTTAAACACACCGGAAAATTCAAACTGGGAGCGACCGTTGTTGAATTTAGAGTCGATAAAATAGTCACCCCATGCGGTATTGAGAGCCTGACGACTTTCGGTTTGCAGGGAGCCTCCGGCAGAAGGATTCGTCACAATGAAGTTAAGCACGTAGCTTGCCCCGTTATAACGAAGGCCGGGATTGTCGATCCACTCAACCTTCTTTACGGTTTCGGGCCTCAGAGCTTTTACCTGAACAAATGAAGATACACGGCCATTGATACGAAGCTGAACAGCTTGTCCGACAGCCTTGACAGACCCGAGAGCTTCGGTGACGGAAAGCGAAGGCACCATAAGGTTGGAAAGGAGCTGAATGCCGTTGACGGAATTGCTAACCGCACTTTTAGACGGATAGTAAACATCCATATCCGGTTTGCGGATGACTTTTGGGGCCTGCACTATGATTTCATCGAGTTGTTTAGTCTCGACAGAATCCTTTACGGTATTGTTTATATCCCGAGCGAAAGCAACGGTCGGTGACAGTAATATGGCAATTGCCGCCATTGTCCTTTTTGATATTGACCTTATCATAATGCGATATGTTTTTAATAAATTCATATTGCAAAATTATGGCCAAATCAGCCTTAAAACCAAATATAGAAGTCTTAATGAGAGAGTGGTAAATAGCTGATAATCAAGTGCGAGGTTTTGCGAAAACCTTAATATGCGGAGAGTCCGTCTAAAGCGATTTAAAAATTCATAACATTGCGCAGGAAAGCCACGATATCTTCCTTCCCGGGGACGCCGAGTTTCTTTCTTATGGATGTTTTACGAACGTAGACAGTAGCGGTGGACTGAGATGTGACGACACTGATTTCTTTTGTCGAGAAATCGGCGACCATGAGAACGATAATCTGTAGCTCGCGATCTGTGAGAATATCGCCATATAACTTATGCAAACGGGAATAAAAACCGGAATAAAGGTTGTCGATAATATCAAACACGTTTTGCCAGTTTACAAGCGCGTCACGAGTGCCACTTTGGACCGATGATATTTTCCTGAGCATCTCCCGGTTTTGCTCAGTGGGAGTTTCCGCCACCATTTTAATGATGCCAAGCTGCTGAAGCATAGCTTTGCGTAGAGCGTCGGCGGTATCTCTCCCGGTCTGAGGGGACTTCATCTCGTCAATCATATTCTGAAGTGTTTCCGCCCTCTCTTCGGCCTCGATTGTTTTGCGTTTGCGCTTCTGAATATTCCAGTAAGCGGTTAACGCTATAATTATGGCTGCCAAAACCACTATGATTATAACAGCCGTCTTGTGTTGGTTCTGAGATTTTAGGATCAGGTTGCGGTTTTCCTGCCTAAGCATATTCCTGCCGGTTTCCTGTCGTGTCGCCTCCATGCGGCTGAATTGTTTATGTCGGGCATTGTTTAGAATGGCAAACTGACTGAGCCTTATGGCGCCGGTCTGCCGGAATTCCATAAATCCACGCAGAGGAACCGCGAAACTTTCATAGTAATTTTTATCGGCGGCATTTAAGTGTACTGCACAACTGTCGGCAAGTGATAATTCACGGGAAGCTTGCGGATGATTACCCATATTGAAGTAATTCAGGGCCTTCCAGAAATGGAGAAATGGAATAGCTGTTGAATCAGAGGCATGACTAAGGAAATAATCGGCGAGCATGTTGCTTTCATCATAACGGCCCAGTTCTTCAAGGATGCCTATTTTCTCATATTCATATTGATGCCTGACATCCTTAAGATGATTGATGCCGGCATAGTCGATTAACGCTTCAATTGTGGCAAGCGCTTCATCATAATACCCGGCTAACTGATAATTTTCGCAAAGTTGGTATTTGTATTCAATCTGATTTTCAGGATTGCGGTCCAGTGATTGCAGACGCTTTATGGCTGCAATATTTCCCTCGCAGTCGAAGCCCGTGCCTCCGACTTCTATTCGGGTACTGAGCAGGGCTATCATCAGACTGTCAGGAATATCTTTGAGTGAAGCCACAGAGTCGACCAAGTCAATGGCGCCCTTTTTGTCTCCGGCCCAGAAAAGATGTGAGGCATAAAGACCGGCACTCTGCACGAACCGATTGTTGTCGTGATTTTTGTAAAATTCAAATGAAAAACGAACAAGCGAATCCGGATCCATCGAATTTCCATTGGCTTTATGTGCCGAGGCTTTCAACAGATAATATGCTGCTTTAAGAGAATCTGTCTCTATTTCTAAAGGATCAATATCGTTTAACAGAGTCAGCGCGCTGTCGGGATTTTCATAAACGACTTGTTCGGCTGCGGAAATAATTTCAGACTGGTGCTTCGCGCGGGAGCATGATGTACATATACTTGCTGTTAACAGTACGACAAATAAGTGAAGAAAAGAGGCCGTGTTTAAAATCTTTGTTGTAATCATGCTAAATGCCAGGCAATTATGGATTGCCATCTTGTAATTGACAGCTTTGGGATTCATAGGCCCCAGAGGAGGAATCCGGCGAGGCCGGCAGCCATAATGAGGAAGATGGGATGAATTTTGGTGGTGAGGTTGAGCACAAGGGCGACGGCGGCGATTGATATGCTTTTGATAATGTCGGGTGTGAGGCTCCCGAAGTTCTCGGAATTCATCAGCAGAAGGGCCGCGGAGGCAATGAGTCCCACGACCACGGGCCTGAGACCGTTGAACATGCCTTTGATGAAGGTGCTGTCGCGATGTCGGCGTATGTAATGGGCCGTATATCTAACGAGTATGAACGAAGGCAGGACCACCGTGATGGTGCATAGCAGGGAACCTAAGATGCCGAAAAGAGGATTGGCAAGAGCCGTGGACGACTGCATGGGTGCCACATAACCTATATATGTGGCGGAATTGATGCCTATGGGACCGGGCGTCATCTGCGAGATGGCGACAATATCGGTGAAAGTTTTCTCTGTGATCCATCCGGGACCTACAATCTCGTTTTCAATGAGTGCGAGCATGGCATAACCGCCTCCGAAACCGAAAAATCCGATTTTCAAATAGCTCCAGAGAAGTTTGAGGTAAATCATTTTTCAGAATTTCCAGGTTTGGATTCAGAAGATTTGTCGGATTGGTCAGAGACGTTACCGGCAAGGGTTTTATTGCGCTTGGCGGCGTTTTTGAGACTGAGATGCAGCACAATCCAGCCGCCGAAAGCTCCTAAGGCGATATAAAGGATGGGGTTTGAAACCACGGGCCACTTCGACCAGATGAGCAGGGCGACGGCAATTGGAATCCATACTGTTTTCAAGCCTATTTTTGCAGATCGGGCCGAGGTGAAGACGGGAGCGACAATCAGAGCCACGACAGCGGGCCTGATGCCCTTGAAAATGGCGCTGAGAGTGGGATTGTCGGTAATCATCTCGGGCGTGAGGAAAATCGCGATTGCCAGGATTATGAGGAAAGAGGGCAGGATAGTACCTACCGAAGAAGCGAGGGAGCCTTTCAGCCCTCTGAGCTTGTCACCGATTACCACAGAGATGTTTACAGCAAGGATACCGGGCATGGACTGGGCTACGGCGAGAAGATCGAGAAATTCCTCACGGTCGATCCATTTGTGTTTGTCGACCACCTCGCGCTGGATGATGCTTATCATCGCCCAGCCGCCCCCGAATGTGAAGGCGCCTATCTTGAAGAAAGTGGCGAAGAGGGGCCAGTAAATACTTTTCGCTTTCATATCACCTCCATGTCGCTGTCGAGGCGCTGGCGGACGACCTCATACATCATCACGGCTCCGGCCACACCCACGTTGAGCGAGCCTATATGGCCGAACATGGGAATGGAAACCATGGTGTCGCATAGCCTCATGACCTCGGGCGAGATGCCGAAATCCTCGGCTCCGAGCACAATGGCGACGGGACCCGTATAGTCCTGCGAGGTATAATTTATGTCGACTTTTTCAGAGGCGGCCACAATCTTGTATCCGTTGTCGCGGAGATATTTCACGGCCTGGGGCAGACTCTTTTCGCGGCATACGGGAATATGCAGCAGTGCACCTGCGGATGTCTTTACAGCATCGGAGGTGACGCTTACGCTCCCGTGAGCGGGAATGACTATTGCGTTGACGCCGCAGCACTCGGCTGTTCGGGCAATTCCGCCGAAGTTGCGCACATCGGTAATGCCGTCGAGCACGACGATGAAGGGCAGAATGCCGTCTTCGTAAAGCATCGGCACTATCGCGTCAAGATTCTGATACTCAGCGGCGGCCACATAGGCAATCACGCCCTGATGGTTGCGGCGGCTTATGCGGTTGAGCCGCTCCATGGGCACCTTCTGCACAGGAATGTTGCGTCCGCGGATAAGGCCGAAAAGCTCCGAAGCGAGCTCGCCGTGCAGGTCTTTGCACATCAGAATCTTGTCAATCTCCTTGCCGGCCTCAATGGCTTCGGCTACGGCTCTTATGCCGAATATTATGTCTGATTTTTCCATTTAGGGTTTCAGTAAAGGGGTGAGAGTTAGTTTGTAAAGGAACCCCGAAGTATAATTGTAAAGAACGGGTTAATGTCTGGACCGGTCAAAATTCAAGCTCGAGACCGAGCAGTTGGCGGGCCGTGGTGAGTGCAGCCTCCGAGGGGTCGGCGCCTGAAAGCATGGTGGCGATTTCCGTTACACGCCTATCCGAACCGAGGGCCTCAATCGAGGTATAGGTGCGCGACTCGTTGTCCTGTTTGTAGACCTTGAAATGCCGGTCGCCGGTAGCGGCTACGATGGGCAGATGTGTAATGGCAATGACCTGCACCTTTGAGGACGCATTTTTCATGAGTTCGGCCATCTTTGATGCTATGTCGCCTGAAACACCGGTGTCGATTTCGTCAAGAACCATCGTGGGCAGGTCGACTACATCGGCAAGCACAGATTTGACTGCAAGCATTAGTCTTGACATCTCGCCTCCCGAGGCTCCGAGCCGCAAGGGCAGGGGAGTCTGGTTCTTGTTGAAGGCGAAGAGGAAATCCACGGTATCGATGCCGTCTGGATTGAGTTTGCCGCTTTCGATTGCAATGTCACATTCGAGATTTGCCATGCCGAGGGGACGTGCGGCGGCGAGAAGCCTTTCACGGAAGTTGGCGGCGACGGCGCGTCGTTTGTCGGAAAGTTCGCGGGCGATGAGCATGGCCTCTTTTTTGGCGTTTCTGGCAAGCCGTTCCTTATTGGCGAGAATCTGAGGCGCGTCGGCCACGAGGGCCAGCTTCTGCCTGATGACTGAGGCATATTCGAGCAGTTCTTCGGGCTCTGAAAGGCCGTGGCGGCTCATTAGAGCGGAGATATTGTTGTGTGCCGCACGTATTTCTTCCAGAGCCTCGGGATTCGTATCGTCCTCGGAGGAAATGTCGCCGAGCAAGTCGCCGGCCTGACGGAGAAGCACGAGAGCACGGGAAATCATGTCGGCAGCTTCGCTAAGCTTTTTATTCTCTCCGCCACTGACTTCCTGCAGGTTGCGCAGAGCATCCTCGGCGAGGTCGCAGGCGTTGATTTCGGAAGAACTGAGGTCGGCGAGAGCTGTTGCGCAGGCGGTGGCCTCGGCTATCTGTGACTCAAGACGAGACGATTCGGCTTCGAAATTTTGCCAGGCTTCGGGATTTATATTTGCTTTGTTTATTTCCTCAAGTTGATATTCGAGATATTCCTTGTCGGCTTTGGCACGATCAATCTCCTGTTTGGTTTTGGCATAATCGTCGAGCATGCGGCGGTAGACGGCATGGGCTGTGCGGTATTTTTCGAGCAAAGCGGCATTGTCGCCGAGATGGTCGAGGAGGAAAAGCTGATAGGAGCTGTCGGCAAGCAGGAGCGTCTGATGCTGGGAATGGATGTCGACCAGATGACGGCCAAGTTCCTTCAGAACGGCGAGGGGAACTTTGCTGTCGCCAATGAAGGCCGAGCTGCGGCCGGAAGAAGTGAGCTCGCGATGTATTTCCACCTCGGCTTTGCCTTCGGGCGTGATGATGAAATCGATGCCCTCGCGACGCAGAATGTCACAGGCTTCGCTGTCGGGTGAAAGCTCGAACACGGCGGTTACGGAAGCTTTTGGACCGGCGCTGCCTACAGCCGAAGCCTCGGCGCGGGTGCCGAGCAGAATGCCTAAAGCGCCGAGCAATATGGATTTGCCGGCGCCTGTCTCTCCCGTTATGATGTTCAGACCCGGGCTGAATTCAGTGTCGAGTCTCTCTATGAGAGCATAATTTGAGACTGTAAGTGATTTTATCATTTTACAGGCGGATTTTTTATTTTTTCTGTGCGCTCGTTTTCAGTGGGATATACGGTGTTGAGGAGATTGTAAACTTTTGTGCGTTCTTCCTGAGGCGACTTTGAGTAGACATTGACCAGCTCATCAAGCTTCGTGTCCTTGAAAATCGAAATACCCACCGACATCGGCTGCGACTGGAAGAGCTTCTGCAGATCTTCGAGAACGGCCTCGGTGATTGCGGCTCGGCCTTTGTCGGGCGAAACCGACATCTGGTCGAGGCCCTTGCGATGGTATCGGTAGATAAGGTCACGCATGGGTGCCGAGTTGGGATCGGTGAAGGCGGAGAGCACTGCGGCACGGTTGCGGTTGTCCTCAAAGGCTTTCCAACCGGTCTCGCCGCTCGACTGCCCCTGCTGAACTATTTTTGACACGACATCGAAGTAAGGCGTGCCACCCTGAGGAGAGAAGCTGTCGAAATCTATGGCGAGAATCAGATAGGCATAGTAGTTGAGGATGCCGGTGAGCTGACTTTCCCAGTTCTCGGTGTTGAAAACCAGCGGGTCGTTCTCGCGGTAGCTGAACTCTATCTTGTTGTCCTTGAAGTTGAAGAGAGTGGTGGTGTACTCGGAGTTGTAGACCGGGCGGCTCGACTGAATCTGCAGGTCGCCGCTAATCTTGTCGTCGTTGACCTCCTTGACGGTAAGGAAAAGCTTGCATTCGATTTTCTCGTTTGGCGAGAAATGGGCCTTGCTGAAAGTATTTGTGTTTAGATACTCTGTCATGGCCGTCTGCAGGGTCTTGAAAAGTTCCTGAGATGTGCCTTCGACCTGAGACGAGTTGACCTCGACCTCGCATTTAAGCTCCTGGGCATTGATTGCCGTGGCGCCTGACAGGCAGATCAAAACCATTGCGGCTGTAAAAAGCTGCAGGCTTCGGCCTAAGAGGGCAGGGAGATGTTTCAATGCGGAGCTAAGTGCCATAATAAGAAGATTCTTAGGATTAAAGGGCGGGAAGAGCCTCGACGATATCGCGGGCGACATCGGTTTTGGATTTCAGCGGGAACTCGGTGACGGATCCGTCGGGGTAAACAAAGGAAACGCGGTTTGTGTCAAAGCCGAAGCCTGCGCCACTGTCCTGAAGCGTATTTAAAACAACCATATCGAGGTGCTTGTTTACGAGTTTCTGGCGTGCGTGCTCAAGTCCGTTGTTGGTCTCCAGCGCGAAACCCACAACACGCTGTCCGGGCTGTTTCGAGGCACCGAGCGTGGCTGCTATGTCGGGATTGGCCTTGAGCGTGAGGCAAATTTCGGGAGTATGCTCGCGTTTGATTTTGAGCTCGGCTCTTTCCGCGGGGGCATAGTCGGCCACGGCGGCTGTCATCACGGAATAGTCAGTTTCGGGGAACACGCTCTCGCAGGCAGCGAGCATTTCAACGGCCGATTCTACCTTTATCACGTTGATCAAAGGATGGACGGGGGCGGGAATGGTCGTGGGGCCTGAAACGAGTGAGACCTCCGCCCCGGCTTCGGCGGCGGCGAGGGCAATGGCATACCCCATCTTGCCGGTGGAGAAATTGCCGATAAACCTCACGGGGTCGATTTTTTCGTAGGTGGGACCGGCGGTAACCAGGACTTTGCGTCCGGTGAGGGGGGCGTCTTCGGGCATGAAAAGCGAATCAGCGCGGGCCGCGATATCTTCGGGCTCGGCCATGCGGCCTTTGCCGCAGAGATGACTCGCGAGCTCACCGGTGCCGGGCTCGGCTACCTCACAGCCATAGGTGGTGAGCAGCCGCAGGTTACGGGCCGTGGAAGGATGGGCCATCATGTCAAGGTCCATCGCCGGAGCGAGAAGCACCTTCACTCCGGGCTTGAGGGACAGATAGGTGGTGATGAGCATGTTGTCGGCTATGCCATTTGCCATCTTTGCAAGCGAAGAGGCGGTGGCCGGGGCGACAATCATCATGTCGGCCCAGATGCCGAGCGACACATGGCTGTGCCATTCACCGGTGTTTGCTGTAAAAAATTCGCTTACCACGGGTTTGCCGGTAAGAGTCGACATGGTGAGTGGGGTGATAAATTCCTTTGCGCTGGGGGTCATCACCACCTGCACCTCGGCGCCGGCCTTTACAAGCAGACGTGCGAGATATGCGCTCTTATAGGCCGCGATGCCACCGCATATTCCCAGGATGATATGTTTACCCTGCAGGTTTTTTAAGCTTGACGATTCTGACATTTCAAATGCTATTTGCAGCGCAGACGAATGCGGGTGAAACAATCCTTGGTGTTTTTGGGGAAGTCGCCCTGCATAATCCATGAATAATAGGAGGGGTCCTTGCGGAGCACTTCCTCGGCGAGACGGCCTTTGTATTTGCCAAAGTTTATGACCTCGCGTTTCTGGTCGTCGTAAACGAGACGGCCTACGAAATCGACGTTGCGTCCGTTTGAAGCGAATTCGGAGAGCTCCTCCACATTGTCGGGCAGGTCGTTGTATTTCTCGAGCTGGGCCTTGAGCACCTCGTATGTGGCGTAAGTGTCGGCGGCAGCCGAGTGGGCGCCTTCGAGGTCCTTGTCGCAATAGAAACGATAGGCGGCCGAGAGTGTACGGGGCTCTTTCTTGTGGTAGATGGTCTGGACGTCGATAAAGCGCGTCTTGGTGAGGTCGAACTGTATGCCGGCGCGCTCAAACTCCTGGTCGAGCAGGGGGACGTCGAAACGGTTTGAGTTGAATCCGGCTATGTCGCAGCCACGGAAAATCTCGGCGAGTGACTTTGCTATCTGGTTGAAGTGCGGCTCGTCTTTCACGTCCTCGTCGGTGATGTGATGCACGGCTGTCGCTTCGGCGGGAATGGGCATGCCGGGGTTGATGCGGCGTGTCTTGACCACTTCCTTGCCGTCGGGCCATACTTTTACCACTGAAATCTCGACTATGCGGTCGGTGAGAATGTTGGTGCCCGTAGTCTCAAGATCGAAGAAAACTATGGGCTTGCTGAGTTTCAGCTTCATATCAGAATTCGTTGATTGACATTGGCATAAGGAGCATCAGTGTGTCGGTGCCCTCGGTGTTTTCGGCGGGATGGAAAATGCCGGGACGGCTGGGGTCGCCGAGGTCGATGGTGATTTCACCCGAGGGGAGAGCGCTGAGGATTGCGATGAGATAGCCGCTGCCGAAGCCGATGCTCATGTCCTTGCCCTCGTATGAGCAGGGCACTTCCTCGCGTGCAGAGCCGAAAGAGGCGTCGTCCTTTGACTTAAGGAAAAGTCTCGAAGGCGTGATCTTGATTTTGACCATGTCCTCGCCGGTAAATCCTGCGATACGTTTCACCACGGGAAGGATGGCCGAGCGGTCGACTATGAGGTGATTGGGATTGTCCTTGGGTATTACGCGGTTATAGTCGGGGTAGCGATTGTTGATGAGGCTGCAGTTGAGCACGAAAGTGTCGTTGGCAAACCTTGCGGTCTTTTCGGATATGAGGATATTGACGGGTTCCTCGTTGTCAAACATCGACTTGATGATTGTAGCGGGCTTGATGGGGAGAATGCAGCGGCCTGTGGCGCCTGATTTGACACGGGCATCGGTATACTTCACGAGCTTGCGGGTGTCGGTGGCCACGAAATTGATGTTTTCGGGCATAACGTCGAGGAGGATGCCGGTCATGGCAACGCGGTAATCGTCGTCGCTGACGGCGAAGCTTGTGAGGGCGATGGCCTTGACGAGGTCTTTGCCGGTCATGGAGAAGCCGAGCGCCTTTTCGGGGTCGAGCTCGGTCTCCCGGCGGGGATATTCGTCGCCTTTGAGGGCTACGGTGTGAT
Organism: uncultured Bacteroides sp.; assembly: GCA_964477785.1. Taxonomy (GTDB): domain Bacteria; phylum Bacteroidota; class Bacteroidia; order Bacteroidales; family Muribaculaceae; genus CAG-873. The sequence goes on along the minus strand of CAYZFL010000028.1, from coordinate 1,532 downwards.
ATTCGCCGGTTTCATATTTCATATCCACCTGCAAGGTGTTATCGTCTACTGTCACCTCGATGCCCATGTCTGGAAGGTCCTTGAGGAAGTCAACGATTTTATCGGCAGGGAGGCAGAACTGGCCCTCGCCGTCGCTTGAAGATACAGTCACCGTTGCCGAAACATCGTTCTCAGGGTCACCTGCAGAGATTGTAAGCTTGTCGCCGACGAGGCTGAAGTGCATGTAGTCCAGAATCTGGATTGAGTTTTTAGAGGCGATAATCTTCGAAGACGTCGAAGCCGCCTGATACATTTTCTGGGTGGATACGTTAAATTTCATAGCTATGATGGGTTTTAAATATATTCGGATTGTGGTAACCGCGTAGCCCGCGGCGCATTTTTGTTTCAACCTACAAATTTAATCTTTTTTATCCGAATTCCCAATAGCTCAATCTTCTTTTCGTAAATTTTCTATCTTTTCAAGGGCTGTGGCGAGGGCTGTTGCGGGGTCCGCCGGTAGCATGACAGTTTCGGGTTCCGAGCGGAGGAGAAGGAGCTGTTTCTTGGCGAATACGCGTGTGTTTTTCTTCATTCTTTCGAGGGCGAATTCAAATGTCCATTCGCCGGAAAGGCAGCGGAACATCTCATCGAAGCCTATACCCTGCAGTGAGTTGTAGCCTCTGTCTTTCAGAGGGTAAAACCGACGGGCTTCTTCTATGAGGCCGCTCTGCACCATGATGTCGACGCGGTGGTTGATGCGGTCGAAAAGCTCTTCGCGACTTCTTTCTATGGCGAATCTCACCACCTTGAACGGAAGTGAAGGCCCGGCTTTGGATTCGGAGTAAATATCGGCAAGAGACCGATGGTTCTGCTCTATAAGCTCTATGGCGTGTGCCACGCGCCTGGGATTGCGGCAGTCGATAAGGGCTCGGGCGCCAGGGTCTAGGATGCCGAGATAGGCAAGAAGACCTTCGAGACCCGCCGATGCCTGCAGGGTGCAGATTCTCTGGCGAGACAGAGGCGATATTTCCTTTACATCGTGAAGACTGCCTGTGACGGCAGAAACATAGAGGGCGGAACCGCCGCACATCACGGCTATATTGCCGCAGCGGCTGAAAATGTCATGCATGGTCTCTCGGGCCATCCGGCCGTATTCGCCTGCGCTGATGTTTTGTTCCACGGGCAGTATGCCTGCGAGATGATGAGGCACGAGGCCGCGCTCTTCAGATGTGGGCGCAGCCGTTATCACCGGCATGTCGCGGTAGATCTGGCGGGAGTCGGCGCAGATTATCTCCGTGCCGAGGGCCCGGGCCAGGGAGATGGAAAAGGCGGTCTTTCCGGAGGCTGTAGCTCCGGAAACGACCGCCAGTATCGGTTTCTTTTCAGATATCAAGTTTGAGCTCAATGGGTTGCAACGATGTTGCAGATTTCCACTATGGTGTGCATGGCCGCTTTCATCGAAGGAATGGGGATGAACTCATAACGGCCGTGGAAGTTAAGGCCTCCGGCAAAGATGTTCGGGCAGGGGAGACCCTTGAACGAAAGCTGGGCAC
>CAYZFL010000027.1:0-19270 GCA_964477785.1 uncultured Bacteroides sp. | reverse complement strand
GGGTGTCGCCCTGTTCAAAGGCCTCCCAGTCGAAATCTTCAACCGGTGAATTTTTAAGTTCTGTCATTAAAAATGTTAATAAATAGGTTAATTAATAGATGCTCAGGCCATTACCTTAAAGCCAAGCCCCTTTTGCAAACAGTTCTCCGGCCATAAATGCTGAAGCTTATCCGCATCGAAAAGTCTAATTGCCTTTTAGTTGCGCCTAAAGCGATGCAAAGTTAGCTGTTTTATTTCGATTGTGAAAGTTTTTTTGTAATTTCGCGTAATAATTTTAATAAAATTTCAACAAAGTCACTCAAGCTATGAATCAGTCACTCAATCAGCTAAAATATAAGTGTTTAAAACTGGCCGGAGGTGCCATGCTCGCCGTTGCCGCTATGACGGTCGCACCGCACGCCTCGGCACAGAGCTACCTCAACGTCAGATTCAACAACGAAGGGGCCGACACGCTTAAAATAAACTCGATTCTCACCGACCCCGAGATACGCAAGGCTTCCACCTCGGGCGACCGCCTCGCCCTGATAGGACGCAAGTTCATTGGCGTGCCTTACAAAGGCCACACCCTCGAGCGAGTACCCGAGAAGACGACCGTCAACACCGACAGTCTCGACTGCACCACCTTCGTCGAGACAGTGATGGCCCTGGGCAAGACCATCGGCGAGCAGCGCGACTCGTGGCGCGACTTTGTGGCTAACCTCACATCTATAAGATACCGCGGCGGCGAGGTCAACGGATACCCCTCGCGACTTCACTACATAAGCGACTGGACGGTAGACAACGGCCACCGTGACAATTTCCGCGAGGTGACCGCCACGCTGCCTAAAGTGAAATATGTGACCAAAACCATCGATTTCATGAGCCGTCACCGCGACTCTTATCCCGCGCTTGCCGACTCGCTCAACTACGAGCGCATCCGCTCTGTCGAGGAAGGATATCACCTGCACCGCTTCCCCTACATAAAGAGCAACGACCTCAACAACAAGCTTGTGAAGGCCGAGCTGAAAAACGGTGACGTGGTGGCCTTCGTGAGCAACCTCACCGACCTCGACGTGACCCACATGGGCATGCTTATAAAAGAAGCCGACGGCGAATTCCATGTGCTCCATGCCTCGCTCAACGGCGGTCAGGTAATGATTTCAGACCTGCCATTGGGCGAATTCATGCGCCGCAACCGCCACTTCTCCGGTATCCGCGTCTATCGCCTGCTGCAGTAAAATCTTTTTCATTTGCTCGGTATGAGTTTTATTTTTAACTTTGTGAATAAATCAAACAACAACTGACAATAAACATAATAATCTACAATAGCCATGCTGAAACAGATTATAAACGGCCGTGTGCTCACCCCCGAGGGTTGGATCGAAAACGGCTCTGTGCTGATTGAAGACAATCAGATAAAGGAAGTGCTCAACAACAGCGAAGTACTTCCGGGAGTAGAAGAAATCATCGACGCCAAGGGCAAGTATGTGCTTCCCGGCGGTATCGACATCCACGTACACGGCGGAGGCGGCCGCGACTTCATGGAAGGCACCGAAGAGGCTTTCATGACCGCAGTCGAGGCTCATCGCCGCCACGGCACCACCTCCATATACCCCACGCTGTCGTCATCGACCGTGCCCATGATCATGGAGGCAGCCGAGACCTGCCAGAAGCTGATGAAAGACCCGTCGAACGGCATCCTCGGCCTGCACCTCGAAGGCCCCTATTTCAATCCCAAGATGGCCGGCGGACAGCTTCCCGAAAACATCCGTCTCGCCCAACCCGAGGAATACAAGCCCATCGTCGAGAAATACAGCTGCATCAAGCGCTGGGACGCCAGCCCCGAGTTGCCCAACAGCTGCGAGTTCGGCGAATATCTCCGCACCAAGGCCATCCTTCCCTCCATAGCCCATACCGCAGCCACCTACAAAGATGTGAAAAAAGGCTTCGAATCGGGCTTTACCCATGCCACCCACTTCTACTGCGCCATGACCGCCAGCCACAAGGAAGGCATTTTCCGTCATGACGGCACGGTAGAGGCAGTATACCTCACCGACCCGATGACCGTGGAGGTAATCGCCGACGGCATCCACGTGCCCCCGGTAATCCTCAAGCTCATCCATCACAACAAAGGCACAGACAAAACCGTGCTCATCACCGACGCGCTTGCCTGCGCCGCCTCAAGCTCCAAGACCGCCTGGGATCCCCGCGTAATCATCGAGGACAACGTATGCAAGCTGGCCGACCGCTCGGCCATCGCCGGCTCGATCGCAACAATGGACCGTTTGGTTCAGGTAGCCGTAAAACAGGCCGGCATACCCCTTGAAGAAGTATCGAAGATGATTTCAGCCACCCCGGCCCGCGTGATGGGAAGCTACGACCGCAAGGGTTCCATCACGGCAGGCAAGGACGCCGATATCATAATCTTCGACAACGATCTCAACCTCACAAACGTGATACAGATGGGCAATCAGGTCGACCTCACTCCCACCCTGGAGGAAACGACTTCGACCGCACACCCCAATATAGGCTGATAACACTCGGAAGCGCCAGAATGAAAGACATTCAGCCTCCAGCGGCACATAGACGGCCGGCGGTTTCCGCCGGCCGTCATGAGTTTTTAAGCCCCAAATATGTCATTTATCCGAGCAACAGGACGATTTCTTAATCTGTAATATACTCCTGCGGAGCGAATCTCCATACCTTTACCGTCGGGCAATCCGATTAAAAGATTATAAGCTAAATCATTAACCAACCATAAAAATATCCAGTCAAAACTACGATGAAGAAATTTTACTCATTAATTCTTGCTCTAACGCTGAGCCTTCCCGGAGCCGCAGCCGACAAATATACGGCAGACAACGGATTGAAATATGAGATCGATCCAGTCACAAAGACGGCTGTTTTCAACGGCATAGACTCAAATGTCGCAGAAAGCCTGACCGCGCTCGTTATACCCGACGAGGTGAGCTACAACGGCACAAGCTATCCGGTTACTTCTGTCGCAGAAAATGCCTGTATGCAGAATTCGGCGCTTACAACCGTCACTTTCGGTAAAAACCTGAAAACCATAGGCATGGGAGCCTTCTACGGATGTCCAAATATCACCACCCTCAACTTGAACCAGGGACTTGAGGAAATTTGCGAGAAGGCCTTCTATGACTGCCAGAAACATGAGAATCTCGTTCTTCCGTCAGGATTAAAAAGGATCGGCAGCTACGCGTTCTGGAACAACTATTACCTTACTAAACCCATTATGATTCCGGCGTCGCTCGAGTCGATAGGCGACAACCCGTTTGCCGGAAGCGTAAACATTCCCGAGTTTGTGGTTCCGGACGACAACAAACATTTTTCAGCAATCGACCGCGTGCTCTTCAGCAAAGACGGTTCCATACTCTATGTATATCCCATTTCCCGCAAAGATACATCGGGCAAAATTTTCACTAATTATTCCTGCCCCCCCTCCACAAAAAAGATAGCCGTCTGCGCTTTCAGGAACGACAGCAAACTAACAAATGTTTCCCTCAACGAAGGTCTCGAAGAAATCGCCGATCAGGCATTCAACGTCTGCGACCTAAGAAGCCTTGAAATTCCGGCAAGCGTCAAAAAGATAGGTTTGCGCGCTTTCACTTCAAACCGCAATCTCTCCTCCATTAAAGTAGCCGAAGGCAACACGGCCTATACCGTAAACAACGGCATGCTGTTTACCAAAGATCTCAGGGAATTGCTTCTCGGCACATCGGTTTCCGAGGTAAGTCTACCCGATGCGACCGAAATTATCGATGAATACGCTTTTTACCGCTTGCCCAGAGTGGTGAAGGTTAACCTCAACAATGTCAAGACCGTGGGCGATGCCGCCTTTTACGGCTGCCCTCTTACCGACGTCAATTTCGGCAAAGCGCTCGTAAGCATAGGCGACCGTGCCTTCATGCAATGCACCTCCCTTAAATCGGCAGTCTTCCCCCCTACACTCAGAGAAATAGGCGAAACCGCGTTTGCCCTCTGCTTGCAGATGAATGAGCTGAAACTCAACGACGGTCTCGAAAAATTAGGCTCCTGCGCCTTTATCCAGTGCCTCGCAATTTCCGAAATTAATCTTCCCGGCTCACTTAAAGAAATCAAGGAGTCGGTTTTCTACACCTGCTACGGTCTCAAGAAAGTGACCTGCAGCGAAGGCCTTACCGAAATCGGCGAGACAATGTTTTATGAAAACACGGCTCTTGAGAGCGTAACCTTTCCTTCCACGCTAAAGTTCCTCAGGCAGTCGTGCTTCTCATCATGTACGGCTCTGAAATCCATAACATTTCCCGAATCACTAGAGACGGTGGGCAAAGCGGCCTTCCAGAACACGGGCCTTACTGAAGTTACCATTCCCGACAACTGCTCGATGATTGAAGAATCAGCCTTTGTGTACAGCAAACTCACAAAGTTCACTGCCGGCAAGAAACTGCGTACCATCGGCAACTCGGCACTTGGCGCAAACCCTGATCTTACAGAAATAAACCTTAACGAAGGTCTGAAATTCATCGGACGCATGGCATTCGCACAGAACGAATCTCTTAAATCAATCGTCATACCTTCGACGGTCACCAATATGGACGGACTCACATTCATGGGCGATAACTCACTCGAGTATATCGAAAACCGCGCCACCAATCCTCAGCAACTCACAGAAGATCTCTTCGGCCAGGATGAGTTAAACCTCTATGACAAAGTATGGCTCAAAGTGCCCGCCGCTTCGGTCAACGAATACAAGAAAGCCAATATCTGGAAAAACTTCAGGACTATCGTCGACCTCAACGCAGGCATCAGTGACATCAATGGCGAAGAGGCTGTTATCTTAGAGATTTACGACCTTAACGGTGTGCGTCACAACAACCTTGTACGCGGCATCAATATCGTGAAAATGTCAGACGGTTCTGTCCGCAAAATCGTTTCAAACGAATAACTCTTTAAAAAAAAGATTGCGGTGAGTATTCGCCGCAACCCTTTTTGAGTCGGTTCAGACAAAAAAATATCAATCATAAACAGCGACGGTGTGTCAAATTTTTGGCACATCGTTTTTATATCCTCTAAAATATTTTACATTCTCTAAAATACCGGCAATTTACCTGTATTTATGTGATAATCTGCGATTTAGGCTGAGTTCTAAACCCTACGGCATCTTCGCCACGCAATGCGGAATCTGTCAACGGCTTATGTAACGGAGTTGCTGAAAGGTCATAACGATAGAATTTAACTATGCAATGGTAGCAAAAATCTGTTGTGAGTCTATATCATTATTCGTAAATTTACAAACAAAAACATAAAATAGCACCGAAATGAAACATCTTATAGTGGGAGGAGTGGCCGGAGGAGCCACTGCCGCCGCAAGAATCAGAAGAATTGCCGAGAAAGATGAAATCATCCTTTTTGAAAAAGGCAAATATATATCTTACGCCAACTGCGGTCTGCCTTATTACATAGGCGGCACTATCGCGGAGCGTGACAAACTGTTTGTACAGACACCAGAAGCCTTCGGCCGGCGGTTTGACATCGACGTCAGAACCGAATCTGAAGTGCTGGCGGTTAATCCCAAAGAGAAAACTGTTAGGGTAAAAGCTCCCGACGGTTCCGTTTATGAGGAAAATTATGACAGGTTGCTGCTCTCGCCCGGAGCCACACCGGTGAGGCCGCCCCTGCCGGGCATTGACCTGCCGGGCATTTTCACTCTGCGCAATGTTGCCGACACCGATGCCATAAAGCAATACATCGGTTGCCATGACGTGAAACGTGCGGTAATCATAGGCGGCGGTTTCATTGGCCTTGAAATGGCAGAGAACATGCACGACGCGGGAGCCGAGGTGACGGTCGTGGAAATGGCCGACCAGGTGATGGCGCCCATTGACTTTTCCATGGCGGCAATTGTGCATCAGCATCTTACTGATAAAGGCGTGAGTCTGAGGCTCAGCACGGCAGTCACCGGCTTCGGGAAGAAAGGCGACGGTCTGGAAGTGATGTTCTCGTCGGGTGAAAAAGCTGCGGCAGATATTGTGATTCTCTCGATAGGTGTGCGCCCGCTCAACAGGCTGGCCATGGAAGCCGGTCTCGCAACCGGTCAGCGCGGAGGCGTTACGGTCAATGAATATCTGCGCACATCGGAGCCGGACATTTACGCTGTGGGCGACGTGATTGAGTACCCTCACCCAGTCGACGGCAAGCCCTGGATGAATTATCTGGCCGGCCCGGCCAACCGTCAGGCCCGAATCGTGGCCGACAATATGGTGTTCGGCGACAAAGAGAGATATGAAGGCTCAATCGGCACCTCGATAGCCAAGGTGTTTGACCTCACCGTCGCAGCCACCGGCATGACCGCCAAAAGGCTGAAACAGGAAAACACGCCTTATCTCACGGCAACCATCCATCCCAACTCTCACGCGGGATACTATCCCGGAGCCACACCGATAACCATCAAGGTGGTGTTTGCACCTGAGACAGGCCGTCTGCTCGGCGCCCAGATTGTAGGATATGACGGAGTAGACAAGCGCATCGACGAATTTGCCCTTACAATCAAACGAGGCTGCACCGTTGCCAGCCTCACGGGCATAGAGCACGCCTACGCGCCACCCTACTCTTCGGCCAAAGACCCGGTGGCACTGGCAGGATACGTGGCCGGAAATATACTGAACGGTAAAATGACGCCCATAACCTGGCGCGAGCTGAGGGATGCCGTCAAAGAGTCAATCACTCTGATCGACGTGCGCACACCCGAGGAATTTGCCACCGGCACAATTGACGGTGCCATAAATATTCCGCTCGATGATATGCGCGGCGCTCTTGACCGCATTCCCAAAGACAAGCCCATCGTGCTGTTCTGCGGGGTTGGACTTCGCGGCTATCTGGCCTCCAATATTCTTAAACAGCGCGGGTTCAGTGATGTAAGAAATCTTTCGGGCGGTCTCAAAACATACCGCACGGCAACCGCAAAGATACAGAATCCGGTCTCCGCTGAAAGCATATCCGGCAAGAACCTGTCCGGAGAAGAGAAAAATGCGTCCGGTAAGAATCCGGCTGAAGTAATCAGAATCGATACCTGCGGGCTGTCATGCCCCGGCCCGATCATGAAGCTGAAAAAGACAATGGAAGAAGCTCCGGCCAATGCAATAATCGAAATCAAGGCCACCGATCCGGGTTTTGCCCGCGATGCCCAGGCATGGTGCGGGTCGACAGGCAACCGCTTTCTGTCACACAACTCGGAAAAAGGGTTTCATACAATAACTGTGGAAAAGGCATCGGCAGGCAAGCCATCGGCCGACACTGCCGTAAGCACAGCCAGGGGAAAAACCTTCATCATGTTCAGCGACGACCTCGACAAGGCGCTTGCCACCTTCGTTTTGGCCAACGGCGCCGCCGCGACCGGCGAAAAGGTGACCATATTCTTCACATTCTGGGGCTTGAATACAATCAAAAAAGACCGCAAGCCCAAGGTTAAGAAAGACATCTTCGGCCGGATGTTCGGCATGATGCTGCCTTCAAGTTCGCGCAAGCTCAAGCTGTCAAAAATGAACATGGGCGGCATGGGACGCAGAATGATGCGCCACATAATGAAACGCAAAAACGTGGATTCACTTGAGACGCTCAGAGGCATGGCCATACAAAACGGTGTTGAGTTCATCGCATGCCAGATGTCGATGGACGTAATGGGAGTAAGTAAAGAAGAGCTGCTCGACAACGTGATTGTGGGCGGTGTGGCAACCTACATGAACCGTGCCGAAAACGCCGGTGTGAATCTTTTTATCTGACAAAAAACTCCATTCCCTACCGGGGATTCAAAAGGAAATTGTGTGCCGATGATGTGCCTGCACAGCAAGCCTTACAGTCCATCACAAAATGTCGACGATGCGTGCCGGATATGTGCCTGCAGCTCAGGCAATCAATTTAACCGGTGGTGCGGCAGCACGGAACTTGCGGAGTGCCGCACCCCCTGGAACGGATTTTATAATAAAAAAAAGTGCTGCGCAGTTGCGCATCAGTTCCATCGGGTGATCTGATGCGCAGCTACGCTGTGCAATTAACGAATCAGGCTATGCGTTTGCACGTAAGCCTTTCGAAAAAGGATAATCTGCGGGGTTATTTTTGGGCAAACATTTCCTCAGCTACGGCACGCTGATATGCGTAGAGGCCTTCCTGTGAGGTCTCGAAAATCTGATAGTCGCCGTTTGCGGTGGGAAGCTTCACATGTGTGTCGTCGACGAAAGTAAAGAGCAGGTGGCTCTCGGTTTCTGTGGTTACATACCAGCTCTGATTGTCGGCGTCAAAGTCGAGGCGAACCTTTGAGCCGTCGTTGAGGCTCTTGATGTCATATCCCTTGCCGTCGCATTCCACGAGATACTTGCCGTCGTTGCCCTCGACTATCTTTTTGCCCTTGGCCACGGGGTTGTTGCCCGACCAGAATTCGATGGAGTTGAGCACGAGAAGGTCGGCGAGACCCGAAACTTCATATACGGGGAGAATCCAAAAGGCACAGAACACGAGTTCGTTTACAAACTTGCTGCCTATCTTGTTGTTCCACGACAAAAGGTTGTTTGTGAGCTTGAAGCTGCCGATACAGGAGGTGAGTCCCATTGAAGCGGCGATGAGGCATATCACGCCCACTTTGAGAAATCTTTTTTTCATAATTGGTTGGTTTTATAATGTGACAATAAATTGCGATGAATAACCGAGGATTGAGGTCGAGGGGGAGAATTTAAGAATTAAGAACTTAAAATTTGCACATTTGCATCATGCATCGTTCTGCGGTATCTGGCGCTTGGCGTCGTCATAGAAGTTGATGATGCGTTTCACGTATGCCGAAGTTTCCGATCCGCGGCAATAACCGTATTTCACCACCGGGTCGTTGTAGTATTTGGGATTCGACTTCATAAGCAGGGCCTTCTCCACGTTGCCGTCCCACTTGCGGGGATCGAGGCCGTATTTTTCGGCCAGGCGTATGGCGTCGTAGACATGGGCGATGCCCACGTTATAGGCTCCGATGACGAATTTCACACGCTCCTTGTCATTAGGCACATAGTCGAGGAGATAGCGATCGAGCTCCTTAAGAAGTTTGGTAGCCACCTTCACACTTGTCTCGGGATTGTTGAGCGACCTGAGTGGAGCTCCGTATCCGCGGCCTGTGCGGGGCATAATCTGCATTAGCCCGCGGGCACCGACCCATGAGCGGGCGTTAGGGTTGAACTTGCTTTCGGCATAAGACTGCGCCGCCAGCAACCTCCAGTCCCAGTCGATTCCGGGGGCATATTTCTTGAAGAGATTGTCATACTTTGAAATATAGCCCTTGCCGAAGTCAAACTGCGAGTTAGGCGAAGTCTTTGTCTGCTCGTAATAAAGACGCAGGAGCTCTCGGTTGATTTCCTGAGGGCCGTTGCTGTCAAACCACTTGTTGACAAAGGCGGCCATGGTGACGTCGCCGGGCGAAACGGCCCAGGAGTGACGCTGGGGGAAGCTCACGTTAAGCTCGATGTCGAGGTCGTGGAAATATGTGTCGTTGAGAGCCGCAATGTCGCTGTCGACCACCGTCATGGGCAAACGCCCGTCGGAAACCATGCGTATGAGGTCCTCGTCGCCAAGAGTGTCGGTGGAGACGGTATGGATGCGTATGCCTCCGCCGAGCTCGTCGTTGAGATTCTGCAAGCGGCGGAAATACTTGCTGTCCTCCTCCACATACACGTCACGCCCCACAAGCTGGGTAACATCCGTAATCTGGGCGTTGCCCTTGATTTTGGGCTGGACAAGCACCTGAGAAGTGTAAACCTCGGGACCGCAGGGGTCGACGAGCGGACGGTAATGCTGCGTAATGGGCACTTCGTAGGCTATTAGCTGCACCTTACCGCTGTCGAGCATTTCTATGGCGTGATGAAGATTGCGGGCCACCTTAAGGTCGAGCACCGAGCGGTGGGTCTCGCAAAGGTTCCTGAGCAGCGTATAGTTGTAGCCCATGGAATCGCCCCGGTATATGAAAAACGAAGTGGGCCCGTAGAGTGTGACGGCATGCAGGGTGTCGGGAAAGATTGTATCAGCCCCGGCCTCCCCGGCCGCAGAATTTCCTTTGCCTTTGCCACCGCATGACACTGTCGCAAACATGACCGTGAAAGCAAAAAAAGCAAGCAGAACCGAAGCCGCGAGCGACATGGAAAGTTTTACAGAAAAGCACTTTGCTTTTTCGGAGTGTTTGCTATGGATTTGCGGAGAGGCGGTCATGATTTCGAGTAACTGTTAAGTGGCTGAAGAAAAGCCAAACCGTATAAGCGGCTCTCAGGGGCCACTTATCAGATTAATAGACGAAAGTACCCAGGGGAGTGACGAGAGTAAGGCGGTTTGTTTCGGCTTCTTCCACCCTTCCTATCACCTTGGCTGCGATGCCGAAAGATTTGGAAATCTCGATGACCTCGGGTGCGTGTTCGGCGGGAAGATAGATTTCGAACCGGTGACCCATGTTGAAGACTTTGTAGAGCTCACTGGGATCTGTTTCCGACTCGCGGCGTATAAGCTCGAAGAGCGGCGGGATGGGGAAGAAGTCATCTTTTATAACGTGTTTACCGCTCACGAAGTTCATTACTTTTGTCTGTGCGCCGCCACTGCAGTGAATCATGCCGTGAATGGAGGGTCTGAGCCTGTCGAGCACTGCCTTGATTACGGGAGCATAGGTGCGCGTGGGCGAGAGGACGAGCTTGCCGGCATCGAGGGGCGAGCCTTCCACCTTGTCGGTGAGACCGCATGAACCGCAGTAAACGAGATCCTCGGCTATCGCATGGTCGTAAGTCTCGGGATATTTTTCGGCCACCTTCTTCGAGAAAACATCGTGACGGGCCGAGGTGAGGCCGTTGCTGCCCATGCCGCCGTTGTACTCGCTCTCGTATGTGGCTTTGCCGTAGCTTTCGAGACCCACGATGACGTCACCGGCCTGAATGCGGGAATTGTCGACGACATCTGCTCGCTTCATTCGGCAGGTCACTGTGGAGTCGACGATGATGGTACGTACAAGGTCGCCCACATCGGCTGTCTCGCCTCCGGTTGAGTACACTCCTACACCCTGCGAGCGCAGGAGTGCGAGGAATTCCTCGGTGCCGTTGATTACGGCGGCAATCACCTCGCCGGGCACAAGGCCCTTGTTGCGTCCTATTGTGGAACTGAGAAGGATATTGTCGGTGGCGCCCACACAAAGCAGGTCGTCGATGTTCATCACTACGGCATCCTGTGCTATGCCTTTCCATACCGAGAGGTCTCCGGTCTCGCGCCAGTAGGCGTAAGCGAGCGAAGACTTGGTACCGGCACCGTCGGCGTGCATAATGTTGCAGTATTGGGGGTCGCCTCCCAGTATATCGGGCACAATCTTGCAGAAGGCGCCGGGAAAGACTCCCTTGTCGATATTTTTGATAGCATTGTGGACGTCTTCTTTAGAAGCCGAGACGCCGCGGCCGTTATATTTCTGCTCCGTCATTGCTAAAAATTGTCGGGTGGTTTATAGTTTCTTTATATAATTTATATATATGTGGATTTATCTGATTTAAGATTATCTCAGTGCCTCGATTTTGTTTTTGTCTCCCACGAGCCAAACCACGTCGCCGGGGCGGAAGACGAGCTGGGGATTGGAGTCGATAAACTCGTCGCCGCGCTGCACAGCCATGACGAGGGCGTCGTAACTGTCGCGGAGAGACACCTGCTGAGGAGTGCGGTCTATGAGCGGAGAGTCATCCGTGAGAAGGATGCTCCGGAGCTTAACCTCGCCTATGACGGGAGCAGCTGAAGAGAGGTCACATTCAACCACGGGGAGGAGTTTCTCGAGCTTTTCATCTGTTCCTATCACGCCTATTACGTCGCCCGGGAAGATGCGGGTCTTGCCATCGGGAATTGGAATGTAGCTCTGACTGCGCTGGATGCTCACAACGTTTACGCCGTATTTGCGGCGGATATTTGAGTCCATGATACGCTCGCCAACGAAGGGACATCCGGCCCCTACAGTCATATAGGCCTGATGAAGGTCGCTTACCACTTTGGAGTTTTTTCCGCTGCGTCGCAGGTCGCGCTCGTTGAGGTTGTTGAAGAAATTCGACTCTATGGCCGAGAGGCGTTTCTTGACCCTTTTCGAGAGAAAAAGGATACAAATCAACAACACGAAAACCACCACAAGTGCGGCCGCGATGGTGGAGTAGAGCCAGTTGCAGACATAGCCTATGAAAAGGATTCCCACTATGACCCGGAAAATCGACATAACTATGCGGGGTATGTTTGAACTGGCGCCGGCCGGGATGCCCGAGGCTTTGCCGGTAAGAGGCAGCATCATGGCTATGAGGAATGGCGCCATGGCGCCAAGCGTTACCGCGAGACAGATGAGATTGCTGTGCGTCGGCAACACGTGTCTGAGCCACGGATAGAACCAGTGGCGGCTCGCCAGAATGATGGCCGTGAGCACTATGGAGTAGACAAGTGTGCGCCAGATGTAACGCTTCAGTACCGAGGCCCATATATTTTTCGTCGCTTCCTCCTTCTTGGCCTCCGTGTGATATCGGGTGATAAGGAATTCAAATCTTTTTGGAAGATGTCTCTGCACCAGATTGTAGCAAGGCAAGGAGGCCTTGATGAAATAAGGAGTGAGGAAGGTGGTGATTACCGAGACGGCGACCACGATGGGATATAAGGAGGGGATCAGCACTCCGAGACTCATGCCCAGAGTGGCAATGATAAATGCGAACTCGCCGATCTGGGTGAGAGAGAAGCCGGCCTGCATCGAGACCTTGAGGGTCTGGCCGGTGACGAGCATTCCGAAGGTGCCGAATATGATCATGCCCACAATCACCACCAGCGAGAGGATGAGGATGGGCAGCCAGTACTGCTGAAGTATAGCGGGCTGGACCATCATGCCCACGGAGATGAAAAAGACGGCGCCGAAAAGATCCTTGACGGGGGCCGTGACGCTCTCTATGCGCTCGGCATAGCTCGTGCCGGCGAGGATCGAACCCATGACGAAGGCGCCGAGAGCCAGCGAGAAGCCGCAATAGACCGAGAACACCGCCATGCCGAGGCAGAGTCCCATAGAGACAACGAGAAGGGTCTCGGAATTGAGGAAGCGGCGCCAACGGTTGAGCAACGTAGGCAGCACATAGACACCCACCAAAAACCATATCACAAGGAAAAACACCAGCTTGCCTACCGAAAAAAGCAGTTCCCCTCCTTCCACGCTCTTATTGACTGCGATAGACGAAAGAAGCACCATCATGAGGACGGCAAAAAGGTCCTCGACAATGAGCACCGCGAGCACCTGAGAAGCAAACTTCTTCTGCCTCAGGCCCATGTCGTTGAATGCCTTGAGGATGATGGTGGTTGACGACATGGAGAGCATGCCGCCGAGGAAGAGGCAGTTGATATTGTTGAAATGAAGGAATTTACCCACCATATAGCCTGTGGCCGTCATGCCGGTTATGATAATCAGGGCGGTGACCACCGCCGAGCCGCCCGAGTTGACAAGTTTCTTGAAACTAAACTCGAGTCCGAGCGAAAAAAGCAGCACAATAATGCCTATCTGCGCCCAGAAATCGATGTTGGCTTCTGTTGTGACCGACGGCAGATAAGCGAAATGGGGGCTGGCCAGGAATCCGGCCACGATATAGCCAAGCACCACCGGCTGCTTTATCCACTTGAAGAGGATAGTCACCACGGCTCCCAACAGGAGTATGAAGGCGAGGTCGGTGATTAGGCTTTCGATATGTATTTCCATGTTTAGGCCGGTATTGCGGCGCTTGGCCTTGGGTTATATACTGAGATTAAACTTAAACTTGCCGTGATTCTAGCGGGGATAATTTTCTTAGGGACGCGGGCTGAAAGGAAAGAATTATGGAGAGGAAGTTCTGCCTGTCAGATTGATATCTGCTTGCCCACGGAGATGGTCTTTGTGGGATTTACCTCCGAGAGCTCTTTAAGCAGTTTTATATAGTCGACGTTTTCCTTAGAGATAATCACGAGATTGAGCCTTGTCTGGTTCATCTCGTAGTCATATTCCATGAGATAGCTCTGCAGCTCGGCGTTGTTGGCGGTAAGGGCCTTGCGATAAGGGTCGATGTCGGAGACTATGCTTCCCACCTGAATGCGAATGATTCTGGAGTCGCGGCCGAGACTCACCTTGCGCTCGATGCGCTCAAGTTGCACGAGGATGAAGAGGATGAGCAGGGTGGCGATGAGCGAGAGCCAGTACATGCCGGCACCCACGGCCATGCCAATGGAGGCTACCATCCAGATGCCGGCGGCGGTGGTGAGACCGCGCACGCTGCCCTTCATCTGAATTATGGCTCCTGCACCGAGAAAACCGATGCCGGTAACCACCTGGGCGGCTATTCGCGTGGGGTCGCCGTCAAGGCTGCCGGTGTAGAGCTGCGGCACATAGATTGAAAGAATCATGGCCAGGGCCGCGCCCATGGAAATGAGCGAGAAAGTTCTCACGCCGGCACTCTGGCCGCGGCGTTTGCGCTCGTAGCCCACGACCGCCCCCAGCACCAAGCTCACAAACATCTTGTAGATTGAAGATGTAGTGGTGATTTCAGCGCTGTTTATGTCGTTGAGTATTTCCTGCCAGAGATCCATGTGTAGGCGGTGGAGTTATAAAATATACATTAAAGGCGCTTGTGACGCTCCTTTTAGTTCAGCTCGAAGGAGCGTGAGAGTATGCGGAAGTTGTCGGCGAAAAGTTCCACGGTGTACGGGCCCGGGGTAAGGGGTGAAGCCACGTCATAATAGATTGTGAGTTGGGTCTCCTCGCCGGTGTATTCTATCACCTTCTTGGCGGTGCATGCCACCGATGCGCCCTCGAAACTGAAGCTGCCGCCCGAGCCTAAAAGCTGGCCGGTGGGCGAGATAAGGCGCATATAAATGGTTTTCTGACCTACGGGTGTGGAATTGTTCTGGGGTATGGTGCAATGGAACATGAGCTGAACCGCCTTCTTCACTTTCTTTTCCTTCTTGCCTTTCTTGTTGAGGGGCGTGAGGGAAGATCCGGTGACGTTGAGTTTCTCTGCGAGAGTCATGCGCTCGGTGAGGCGTTCGTTCTGACGGCTTGTCTCCTGCACGCGTGACTGGAGGCTCTGGTTCTCGGCCTTGATTTCAGTATTTTCGGTGCGCAGCTGCTCGTTTTCCTTGTTGAGGCGGTTGATTTCCTCGACATAGTGTCTAAGGAGGGCGCGGAGAGTGGAGATTTCGTCCTTGAGTTTCTTGATTTCGGCTGCCGAGCGCTGTTTGTTCTGCTTGAGTTCCTGCTGGAGTTTCTCTACCTGAAGACGGGCGGTCTCATATTTCTCCATGAGGTCGCGCTTCACGGAATCGTCCATTATGACGTTGCGCTGGTTCTCGAGCATCGAGAATTCCTGGTTGAGGTCGTCATAGTCGGCCTGCAACTGCATCTGCTCCATGTCGAGCTGAGCCTGCATTGCCTGTTCCTCGGCCTCTTTTGCCTGCTGCTGGGTGCGTAGGAGGAAGAAGGCGAGGGCGCCCACGATGAGCAGGAGCACAGCTGCGAGCACAATCCACAGAACGGGTTTCTTGCGCTTGGGTGCGAGGGTGCGCATCGTGTCATAGTCGCGGGGCGGCCTGTTGCCGCCGTTTGAGTCATTTGCGTCATTACCACTACCCTGAGCGGGAGCCGCATGACGGGCATAATATGAGTTCTGAGGCTGTGACTGAGGTCTTTTCGTGCTCTGAGTGTTCTGAGTAGCAGGTCTTGACTGCGGTTGAGCAGGTCTCGGCTGAGGCCCCTGAGTGCTCTGTTGGCTCTGACCCGGCCTCGGTTGAGGCTGTGCCTGCTGAGGGCTCGTATAGCGTGGAGGCTGCTGTGGCTGAGAAGGCTGCTGTGGCCGCGGAGTATTCTGAGGATGAGGCGCATAGGGCGAGGTCGCGGGATTGACATCGCTGGAGGCGGGTCGTGCCTCGGGTTTTACCTGCAGGGGGCGTACGTTATCGGCCATGCCGGGACGCTGCTGGGGACGGAGACGCGGCGCAGTGCCGCCGTTATTGTTTTCCGCACCGGCATTGCCGAAGCGGCTGTCGTTGTCATTAAGGCTCATAGTCTGTTTAATGCTTCTTCAGGATGTAAAAAATCTTGTTAAACACTATTATCTTAAATATTCTGCAAAAATAGCAAATTCCGCGCAAAAAGCCGTCCTTTTTACGCGGAATTATGAACTGAAATAATAGATTCGAGGCTAAATACAGAAAAGCTGTATGATTTTCAATTCTAAAGAAATCAACTTCGGTTGATAAGTTTTGGCGGAGGGAAAACTTCAATTAAGGTTATAATGTTGACTATCAGATTTTTGTAAAAAAAATTACTTCAAATATTGTTTGGAAATGTGATGACGAATTGTTACCTTTGCGTCATAAACCAGTTATCATTTTAAAGAAAAGTATAAGCTATTGAATTTATGAAGAAATTTTACAAAATCGCGCTGACATTGCTGGTGGGGGTGCTTACCGGGCTGACGGCCATGGCCGCAGACGTGAAAGTAGGCAGCCTGTACTACACGGTGAATACCGGAACCAAGACAGCCACAGTGGCCAGAAATGCAGAGTATAAGAATCTTACGACCGTGGTCATACCCGGCAAAATCACAGTAGACAATGTGGAGTATACTGTAACCGCAGTGGCCCAGCAGGCCTTTCAGGAATGCACAGAACTCACATCCGTCTCTTTCGAACCCGGTGTAAAAGAGGTAGGGAAGTGGGCATTCTGGAAATGCTCCGGCATCAAAACCCTTGTTCTTCCCTCTACATTGGAGAAAGTGCTCGACAGCGGCTTCTCAAAATGCTCGAGTGTAGAAGAGCTCGTGCTTCCCGACAATCTCACATCAATCGGGAGCTTTGGCTTCGGTACAATGAGCAGTCTAAGGAAGCTCACTCTACCCGCCAATATGAAGGAAATCAAGAATAATGCTTTCAGTTATTGCTCGAGCCTTAAGGAGCTAAACCTGAACACCGGCATCTCCATCATCGGGGGATCGGCCTTCTATGCCAGCGGTCTCGAAACCCTTTTCGTTCCCACCAACGTAGACATCATCGACGACAGCGCTTTCAGCAACAATACGCTTCTCAGGACCGTAACCGGCTGCCAGGGTCTATCGATGATTGGCGGCGGCAGTTTCTTCAAATGCTCCTCACTTGAAAGCATATCCCTCCCCGACGGACTCAGTTCCATAGGCGAGAATGTTTTCTATGAGTGCGCATCGCTCAAGTCGATAAACATCTCCCCAAAAGTTACGGCCTTAAGCGCTTATGCATTCTACGGATGCTCTTCGCTCACCGAGGTGGCCTGGCCTCAGAATGTGAAGACTATGGGTAAGGCTACATTTTATGGATGTACGAGCCTGAAAAAAATCGACCTCCCCGCCGATATGACTCAGATCGGTGAAATGGCTTTTCAGGGCTGCTCGAGTCTTGAGTCTGTAACAATCCCGACCGCTCTTGAAGTCATAAGCGACGGTCTGTTCAACCGATGCTCCTCACTTCGCCAGATAACAGTGCCGGCCAATGTCACTTATATAGGAGAAAGCGCTTTTTCCGGCACGGCCATAGCGCAACTTGACATACCCGCCGCAGTAACCTCGATAGGCGGCAACATCGTGACGGCCTGTCCTAACCTGCTTAGGATCAAAGTCGCCGAAGCCAATTCAAACTACTGCGACATCGACGGCGTACTTTTCAACAAAGCCAAAACCATGCTGCTGCAGTATCCTGCGGGCCGCAAAGGAGAATATGTAATGCCCGACGGCGTTGAGACTATCGCCTCTGGTGCGTTTATGAGCAATGCCGCCCTTACCGGCATCACCTTTCCCAAATCGCTTAAGAGCATTGGCAGGTCGGCATTCATGAGTGCCAACGGACTAACCAGGGTAATTCTGCCTCAGGCTCTTGAAAACTTAGACATGACAAGCTTCTTTTTCGCTTCAAACATAAGGGAATTTATTTTGCCGAACACTAATCTGTCAATAGGTTCGAACGCCCTCAGCGCCACCGGCATGAGCAGAATGATATTTCCCGAGACCATCGGTCGCATAGGCATTTCCGGCAACGAGTCTTTCTCAATCATGACTCAGAATCCCAATCTTGAATGGGTAAGCCTTCCTTCAAGCCTCAGGGAATTCAGTCCTCTGGGATTAAATTGCGCCAAACTTTCCACTATTTACAGCTTCGCAGCTACCCCTGCTGAAATAAAGGGACAGAATGCGGTCACCGGGAGGATTACCATCAAGGTGCCCAAAGGCTCGGCAGCAGCCTATAAGGCTGCATGGAGTAAACTTTACACCAATGCAACATTCGAAGAAGTACTTCCCACAGGTGCCGTGGTAAATATGTCAGGTGCCGACGCAACCCTTAGCTGGGAGCCTTTCAGCGATGCAAACCTTGCCGCTCCCGTGCGCTACGAACTCGTGCTCAGACAGGGCGAGAACGTGGTCTCGACAGTTGAGCTCAGCGGCGAAAAGGCCCAGGGCAATAACCTTAGCCATGTATGGAACGGTCTGGAGAAGAAGGTATACTCCTACGAGCTCCGGGGCTTCCAGCAGACCGGCGAGATGAGCCTTAGATACGCCGGTGAGTTCGATATGAACAACAGCGGCATCAGCGACATCGAAATCGACGGCGACAACGCTCCCGTAGAATACTACGATCTCATGGGCCGCAGGGTGATGAACCCCGCAAAGGGCCAGATGCTTATAAAACGTCAGGGCGACAAGGCCAAAAAAGTTGTGTTCTGAAACCCGACAAAAGAAAAAAGACAAAACAGATTAAATTCATTCAATATGTAAGAAAATTAACGACAAGCAAAATGTGATTAGGGGGATGTGTCTTGTGAAAGACGCATCCTTTTTATATGCCTATAGGTCTGCAAAGTGCACCATGAGAGTAATCAAGAGGTCGTAGGAAATCTATGGGAAAACCGGCTAAAACCGGACAAAGGGAAGGTGAATGAGACGGATAAGTAATAGTCTGCCGAATCAGATACTAAGAAGAAAAGACGGATTGGTGCTGGAAATTGTTTTATCTTGAGACAGACAGTCAATAACAGTGGGGAGCTTTTCCGACAGGATACAAAAAGAGTGCCGTCCCTCCGGACGGCACTCTTTTTGTGATTATTTTGGTTTGCGGCTGCCGGTATCGCACCGGGATACAAATCAATTAAATCGGGGAAATTTTCATCAGGCGAGGAAGCCCAGGAGGACACCTGCGGCAACAGCCGAGCCGATCACACCGGCCACGTTGGGACCCATGGCGTGCATCA
>CAYZFL010000026.1:0-19472 GCA_964477785.1 uncultured Bacteroides sp. | reverse complement strand
AAAACACCCCCTACTACATCTCCCGCTTCAACGCCGACTTCCCGCCACCGCCTCCCGACCTCCGCCGGGACTCGGTCACCGAAACCCTCGGCCTCCCGACACCACAAATCCTCTACAACGATTCGCCCCCGGACGAATCCCCCGATCCCCCTGGCAATTGCGCATTGCGCATTTCTCATTACGCATTACCAAGTGGCAAGCCACTTGTCTCAGCGGCAGCTGCCCCGCGAGTCCAAAACCGAATCGCAGCAAGGAGCACTTTGACATTTTGGTACAAAAAATAGCCTCAATTTTCCAGGCGGTTACCTGCTGTTTTCCGGGTCACCTGGTAAGGGCTGGGGCGCACTCAGGCCGCCCTGACTACCACGATAAATATAAATTAGAGGTCTTGCTCGATGCAAAAAAGGCCGCGCCCAAATCGAGCGCGGCCTTGAGATATTAAGAAATTAACTGTTTATTCGCGGACGAGGGCTTTGGTTACCTGCATCGAGCCGTCGGTGTAAACGGTGCGGACGATGTAGACCTGACCGGCCTGCGGCTGAACGGTCTGACGGCCCTGGAGGTCGAAGTAGATTACTTCCCTTATTTCTTTGCCCGAGAAGTCTGTGTCGATATTCGATGACTGCGAGGGTTTGAGCACGAGGATGAAATCTTTGTGGAACTTGCCGTCCTTGGAGGCTACGGTCAGCAGCACGTTGGCATCGGCCATGGGCTTGGCCACGCCGTCCTTGATAGTGAGGGCAGTCGAGGCGATACCCGTCGCGGGGTCGATAGCTGTCCATTCGGCATCGGCGGGAGCGATGAGAGTGAAGGGATCGGTCACAAACTCAAAGTTTTCGTTTGCATTTGTGAGCACAAGCATAGATCGTGAGATATCGTCGGTCTTGAATTTTTCGGCAAAGAACTTCATTACGGGATATCCTCCTTCTGTCTTCACGAAATCGCCGTCCATTTCCATTTCGGCAAGTTCTTTGGTAGTCTTGCCTGAACCTGGAATGTTTCGGAACTGAGTACCCGGATTTACAGTCTTGTCGTAGTAAACGTTCTTATAGCCTTCGAAAAGGTTGTGGTCGTTCTTTATAAGCGAGCCGGTATAGACGGTACCCGACCAGAACTTGTACATCTTGCCGTCGGTAGCCTCGTTTTCCTCAAGGCAGATCACCTTACCTGCGTTGTAGGAATTCAGCACAACGTTCTCGTGCGAGAACGAGCCGCCGGAGAGACCGCCCACTCGGCGGGGCGCGGTGATGGTACCCATGTTGTAGCAGTGGTTGAGGGTATTGGGAGCGGTTGAGAAATAACCGGTAAGACCGCCAGCCACACCGTTTGTGTTACCTTCGGGATAAGTGGTGGTTATGTTGCCCAAGTTATAGAAATAGTCAACGGTAGAATTAGCCACATATCCTGCGAGACCGCCCACCGAGTAAGCGTTGGTGGTAAGATTGCCGGCGTTGAAACAGCGTTCGATTTTAGACTGGGAAACGGTACCGCAGAGACCACCGCCTCCGAGGCTGTAGTTGATTTTGCCGTTAGTACCGGGCACGAGCTCGAAGGTTATGTCTCCCAGATTGTAGCTGTCGGTGATATGTGAGTTATAAGTAGCCTCATAGAACAGGCCCGCGCATTTCACTTTGGCGCCGGTAATCTGTCCGGCGTTATAGCAGTTTTTGACGAGAGCCTCGCCCTCAAACTTCACGTTCTTGCCCGCAGTCTTGCCGAAACCGGCGGCAACGCCCGCATATGCTGTGATATCGCCGGTATTATAGCAGTCGGAGACTGTGACGCCGGGGAAAATCTCACCGCAAACGCCATAGACATTGTCTTTGGCCGAGAGATTGCCTGTGTTGTAGCAGCCTGTGATATGGCCTGTGGCGGGAGTGGTGTTGCCGCTGATGGAGAACTGACCCCAGATGCCGTAGAGTGTACCGTTTGTGGTGCCAAGGTCGATGTCGGCCTTGTTGACACAGTTTTCAAGAGAGCCGTCGACTCTGAGCATATGGCAGATACCCGAAGCGATACCTTTTGCGGGGTTAATCTTACCTTCGTTGACACAGTTTGAGATAAGGCCGTCGTTATAATAAGCGATACCGGCAGCGCCGCTGGAGGCTGCGCTTACCTCACCGCGATTGACGCATTTGTCGACCACAGCGTTTTTGCCAACTTCATAAACGATACCTGCGGCATACGAGGCATATGCCTTTACCTTGCCTTCAAAGACGCAGTTAAGCACTTTCGAGCCAGGATTGGCGCGGTAAACCACACCGGCCACTGCGTTTGAAGTGGAGTTGTCGACTGTACCCCTGTTGACGATATTGTCGACGATACCAAAGTTCTCGCCCACGACGCCGGCCACGTTCTGGTTACCCTTGAAAGAGCCTTCGAAAGTAAGATCCTTCATCACGCCGGAAGCACCGAGCGATCCGATTGCGACACCTATATAACGGCCTACATAGAAGTTGGGACCGGTAAGACGGGTCTTGATCTGGTTAGTGTTTGAGTAAACATAGTTTTTGATGGTGCGTCTGTTACCGTCGAGAGTGGCCTGGAAGTTGGTACCGTCCACGGCCAAGGTGCGTATTGAGTCGCCCTTGAAGTCGAGGTCGTTTACCACCCTGAAGTTTGAGCCGGAGTATTCCCACTTGGAATCTTCCATGAAGTCGGCGAGCTTATTCCAGTCTTCGGGAGTCTCGATAAGATAGGGAGACTCGACAGAACCCTCACCCTTAAGAATAGCGGGGATGGAGCTGAGAACATAGCTCTTGACCACGCCCGAGAGGGATGCGGTGAGGGTATCGGCAGCCACCTTTGTATCGGCGGGAAGTTCAACGGTGAGCTTGCCGCCTGCGAGTTTGAAGTTGTCGTTGACCTTAAGCTCAAACTTGCTGCCCTGGGCCGAGCTGAGCTCAACGTCCTTGCGGATATTGGTACGCACCTGCTTGGGAGCGAACTTCACATAGAGACTGCGGAGGGCCACGGTCTTGGCCTCCGAGGCGAATTTCTTGAGCACGGGATATGCACCGGCCTTGAAGTCGAAGAGTGAAGCGTCGAGACCTTCGAGAGCCTGACCCGAGGTAAGCTCAGTGGTCGAGAGGCCGTAGTTGAGCTTGATGTCCTGGTTCTCGGCAGCGCCGTTGACGTTGATAGAGGCGTCGTAATAGTTGCCTTCGATTACCGGATCAGTGCTTCTTACACCCACGATACCGCCACGATAAGTGGAGGCTGAGAGGAGGTCGACGAAACCGTTGTTGACGCAGTTGCGGATTATACCGCCCTCATAGTTTGAATTATTGACGCCCACGATACCGCCGGCATTGTAGTTTGAGTTAACAGTACCGTTGTTGACGCAGTTCTCGACGGTAGCGAGGTTCTGGCCCACGATACCTCCGAAGGTGTGGCGTATGCCCGTGTCGAAGCCTTCGATCACGGCTTTGGCTATGAGGTCTCCGTCGTTCTGGCAGTTCTTTACCAGTGCGCCGCCGTTGGTGACTCCGGCGATACCGCCCATGTAAAGATAAGGCGAGATGATTGAGCCGGCATTGTAGCAGTCGCTGACAACACCGCCTTTACCTACCAGCGAAGTAATACCGCCGCAATAGTTGTTGGCCGAGCGAACATCGGCATAGTTGCGGCAGTTTGAGATTTCGCCGAGCGAAGCACCCACCACAGGAGCGCTGTAGGTGTAGAAGAGGAAGTCGCAGTCGGCGGCGATATTGACGTTCTTAACCGAGCCGCCGGCATCGAGCACGCCGATGAGTCCTACGTAAGGAATCGACTTGGTCGCGCTGAGGAAGTCCTTGCCATCCTTATCCTTATCGATTACGGGCGCATTGACACGGAGTTTGTGAACCGTGTGGTTTCGGCCGTCGAGATGTCCGGCGAATCGTGCCGCGGCACCGTTGCCGTAACCTACTCCGTGGAACTCGTCGGTGTAGTTGAAGTCTATGTCATTTGCCATGGCGAAGCAGTCGTCCTTATGAGACTGGCGCACGGTGCCCACCGCATAGTCGAGATTCTTCCAGTCCTGGAGATTCTTGAGGAGATAGGGGCTTTCGGCAGTACCTTCTCCGTCGAAGAGCTTGGGTACGAGGGAGAAGTTGTAGACCTTTCCGGCTGTACCGTCTTTTGCAAGGCCCTGAATGGTAACGTTGGCATAAAGCTGCTTGACGGTGAAGTGGTTGTTTTCGAGCTTGAGAGCCTCGGTGTCGGTGGCAAGTTTATCATTGTAATAAATCAGCCAGTCGAGGTTGTTGTTGGCGGTCACGTCAAAGCCCACTTTAATCTTGCTTGCCGTGTCGCCTTCGCGGAGGATAAGGGGAGTTATGGCCAGGTCGGCAGCCTGAGTACCGGCGAGAGCCTTCAGTGAGGGATATCGGCCCTGAGCTGCGGTCCATACGGAAGCGTCGAGGCCTTGAGGAAGCGTGCCGGATATAAACCAGCGGGTGTCGCGACCGTATTTATCCTCGCGGACGGTCTGTATCTGAGCGTCGTAGTATGAGTTGCTGAAGCATACATCCTCGGGATGAGCGCCGGTCCAGCTGCCCGATATGAAGGTGTCGCCGTAAAGACCCTGTTTGGGATTGTTGTAAGGCGAAACTACCTGACTGTAGTTGAAGCAGTTTGTGAAATAGGTCCGGTTGATCATCGAGGCGCCTCCGTTGGAGGAGAAGGAATATCCCACCGCGAGATATCCGGTGAGACCTCCGGTATACGGGCTTGCGCCGGTCTGAACCACAGAACCGCCGTTGAAGCAGTTTGTCACCTTACTGTCGCTGCAATAGCCGGTGAGACCGCCGGCATAAGGCTGCTTCTCGGTATTCGCCACCGTAGAGCGCACCCATGCGGCGCTGTAGCTATTTTCGATTTCAGCCCCGATGGTTCTGCCCACGAGACCGCCGGCCGACGCATATCCGCCCGAGTTGTTTACGATACCGCCCGCGTAGCAGTTGCTGATTTTAGCGCGTGTCAGAGCGCCGGTGATTCCGGCTACGTCTTTTGATACGTCGCTGATATAGCCTGTCATCTCGAAAGTGCCGCTGACGCTGCAGTTGATGATGTCGCTGCCCGACTGACCTGCGACACCTGCCACCGAGCCGACGCCGGTGGCCGTACAGGCCTGGACTTTGACATTAGAGATAACCGAAGGGAGCCAGTTGTCGCCCACCTTTAGCTTTGTTGCGCCACCGGTGAGGACGCCCACGAGCTCACCGCCGCCCTGAACGGCGCAGGAGGTGAGGGTGATATTGTCGATCTGACCGTAGGTGAGACCCGAAAGCACACCCGCGTTCTCGCCAAGGTTGTAGACTCTGGCACCTTTAAATTTAAGATTCTTCACGGTAGATTTCTCTCCGAGAAGGCCGAAGAATCCGGCATAGGTCTCGGCGAGTCCGTCAAGGCTGAAGTTGATTATGGTGTGGTTTCCGCCGTCGAAAGTACCCTGGAATGGGCAGTTGCCGTTGCCCACGGGAATGTAGTTTTCACGGTCAACCCCGGAGAGATTGAGGTCGTTGGCAAGCGTGAAGTATTTTCCTTCGAAGCTGTTGCCTCCCGACACGAGCTTGGCAAGGTTGTTGACGTCGGAGAAGGTCTTGATTAGGTATGGGTCGGTCTGAGAGCCCGCACCGGCGAATTCAAGCTTGCCTGCAGCGGGATATTTCACGCCGTGGGGGCCGTTGACCTTGATGTCCTGGAAGAAATAGCCCACATACTGACTTGGGAGAACCCTTGCTGCGATAACCCACGAGCCGAAGTCTATCTCGTTGTCGCTCACCCAGCGGCCCGTTACAGAACCTTTGGAGTTTACGGCCACCTTATTGTCGGCCGTGATTGCGGCGGGATAAATGAAGAAGGGACCATACATGAGATTGTTGTAAATCTGCTGCGGGGCGATGGTTATGGTCTTGTCGGGATTGACGCGGGCGAGAAGCACATCGCCATTGACGCCGGCGAGGCAGTAGATTCTTGCCGTGTTCTCACCTGTCTGGTCGATATAAATCGAGTATTCCACGTCTTCCACACCGTTGCCGCTCTGCTTCTTGCCTTTGGCCTTGAGTTTCGAGGCCTTCCAGTCTGAACCGAGCATGAAGTTGAAGCCGCGTCCCTCATAGGTGGGATTGCTGGTGAAAAGGAGTCCCCAGCCGCCAAGCGAGATATTACCTTCTTCGTCGATGGTACCCTTGACGGAACCGGTCTTGGAATAGCTCATTTTCTTGATCACCCCGTTTTCGATGGTGAATGTCATGGGGCAGAACATCACATCGCCGTAGGTAGAGTGTGTGTACATCACCTGTGCCGGAATGTCGACGGTACCGGCGGCGAGGTCGACGGTCATCGTAACGCCGTGGTCGGTGTCATAGATATTCGACATGGTATACTGATTTTCGGAGCCCTCGACCTTGGTGATGGTCATTGACGCGCTCATGTCGTTGCCACGATAGGAATGGTCGATCGCCACGTATGAATCAACCGTAATCTTTCCGGCGCGGCTCATTCCGGGAGCATTCTGCACAATTGGAGCGGCGGAAAGAGAGGCCGGAGCCTCCTGGGGCTTAAGCTCCGGTGTTATGGGCCCTTCGGCCACACTGAAAGAACCGTAGCCGCCGGCCTGGGCATAGCGGCTGATGGCGAGCGTGGTCTCGTTGCGCAGCACGGAGGCGTCAGCAGCCACGTCCTGAACCGACAGCCCGACCGCCTGAGGGCTCATTGTCCTCACAGCGGATGACACGGCCTTGGCGGCTTCCGATACCGTAAGCTCCGGAGCTGCCGGAGCCGCGGCATACATCGCGGCGATACCCGTAAGAAACAGGCCCGCGCTTAGTCGTAGTCGTTTTTTCATAATTTTTTGATTTTGTTGAAATTAATTGGAGATGATAGTTTTATCCCGTGATTTAATGGAAAATGATTTCTGCAACCGGATATTTATGACAGCTGGGATTAAACTGCATATTATTTATCGGAGATGATGTTCCTCATGGAAATACGTCCGCCCCAAATTTAGGAATTATTTTTCAAATTATCATAATTCATTTCAATATTTCTTAAAAAAAAACGGGCATAAAATATAAAAAAGGGTAAAATCCGCGACATTTTGGAAAAAATTCTCAGGAAGATATGTTAAGTTCATGCGCATTTGGCATTGAAGCGGCTTTTTCTTAATTTTGTAATCAAAACACAACACAATGAAATGGCGATACTGATGCAGATCGAGGAGCTCACCAAGAGCGTGGGCGACCGCATACTTTTTGAGGACGTAACCTTCGGTCTTAACGAAGGGGACAAGATAGGAATCGTGGCAAAAAACGGCAGCGGCAAATCTACGCTGCTTTCGATTCTGTGCCGCGAGACGGAAGCCGATTCGGGGAGCGTGACATGCCGCCGAGATCTCAAAACAGGTTATCTGCCCCAGCGTCCTGAACTCGACGAGGACACTCCGGTGATAGACCTCGTCACCGCCGGCGGCCATGACCCTCTCGAGGCAGAAGCGATGCTCAGTAAGCTGGGCATCACCGACATGCAGGCAACACTCCGCGGCCACAGCGGCGGAGAGAAGAAAAAAGTAGCGCTTGTGAAGGCATTTCTCTCCGATCCGCAGGTGCTTGTGCTCGACGAGCCCACCAACCACCTCGATGTGGCTACAATCGAATGGCTCGAAGGAATGCTCCGATCGGCCCGCATGGCACTCGTGATGGTGACCCACGACCGTTATTTCCTCGAAAGAGTGTGTAACCGCATAATGGAAATCGACGAGCGGCACGCGTATTTCTACGAGGGCAATTACGACAAGTTTCTGGAGAAACGCGCCGAGCGCATCGAGAACCAGCAGGCCACACTTGCCAAGATACGCAATACCCTGCGCCGTGAACAGGACTGGATGAGCCGTCAGCCCCAGGCCCGAGGCGGCAAGGCAAAATACCGCATCGACAAATTTTATGAGCTTAAAGACGCCTCCCGGCAGCGCCGCGACGACCGCGCCGTGACCCTCGGGCAGAAGGCCGCCTATATAGGCAGCAAAATATTCGAGGCCCACGAGGTATGCAAAAGCTTCGGCGACAAATGCGTGCTCGACAAGTTCGACTATGTATTTGCCAGAGGCGAGAAGGTGGGCATAATAGGCGCCAACGGCGTAGGCAAATCCACTTTCATCAAGATGTTGCAGGGACTGGTGCAGCCAGACTCAGGATATTTCGAGATAGGAGAAACCGTGAGATTCGGCTATTACAGTCAGGACGGCATCAGTTTCGACGAAAGGAAGAAAGTGATCGACGCCGTGACAGAAATCGCAGAGGACGTGAAGCTCAACGGCATAAGCATCTCGCCGATGTCGTTTCTCCAGAAATTTCTGTTCTCGCCGACCGACCAGCAGAAATATATCCAGGTGCTCAGCGGCGGAGAGAAGAGCCGCCTTTATCTCGCCACGGTGCTGATGCGCAATCCCAACTTCCTGATACTCGACGAGCCCACAAACGACCTGGACATAGTTACGCTCGGCATCCTTGAGGAATATCTGGCCTCGTTCAAGGGCTGCGCCATCGTAATAAGCCACGACCGTTTTTTTCTTGACAATGTGGCCGACCATCTTTTCGTGTTCACGGGCGAGGGAAAAGTCAAGGACTTTCCCGGCACCTACATCGAATACACGCAGTGGGAAAAAGAGCGTCAGGCCGCGCTTCAGGCAGAAAAAGCGGCGCAAGGGGGCGACTCTGCAAAAGGAGGTGCAGATACAAGGGTAAAAAAGGAAAGAGCCAGAAAGCTGTCGTTCAAGGAGCGCAAGGAGCTGGAGGGACTGGAAAAGGAACTCGAAGGACTCAATGCCGAGAAAGCCACACTCGAGGCCGGATTCTCATCGCCAGATGCAAGCGGCGACGATATCGTGAAGATGACGGCGCGCTACGAAGAGGTGAAATCACTCCTCGACGAGAAAGAGATGCGATGGCTCGAGCTTTCGGAAATCGAAGGCTGAAATCCTGAAAAATATTTTAGTCGGAGCCGGTTCCGGAAGTTTTTCCGAACCCAAACGGCCTTTACATTCCCATATCAGAATATAAGCTTTTCGAGCATGTAGATGCCAATACCGGCGAGGTAGCCTAAGAAGGCGAGCCAGGAGACGTGGCGAAGGTACCATCCGAAGGGAATCTTCTCCAGACCCATTGCGATTACGCCGGCGGCTGAACCGATGATGAAAATGCTGCCACCCACACCGGCGCAATAGCTGAGCAGTTCCCAGAAAGTACCGTCAACGACAAAGTTTGCGGCATAGCCTGTGACTCCCGGATCTGCGACGGGATACATGCACATCACACCAGCCACAAGCGGCACATTGTCGACAATGGATGAAAGAAAGCCCAGAATGGCATTGATGATGTAAACGTTGTGGATGCCCGAATCGAGAGCGCCTGCCATATCGGAAAGCACCCCCGAAGCCTGAAGCACGGCAACGGCCATCAGAATACCGAGGAAGAAAAGAATCGACGGCATGTCGACGCGGCTCACCACCTTGGGGATGCGGAGTTCCTGGGAGGATTTAAGCTTTTTGTGGTTATAGAAAATCTCGGTGAAAATCCAGAGAACACCCAGCACAAGCAAAATGCCTACGAATGGCGGCAGATGTGTAATGGACTTGAAAATGGGCACGAACAGGAGGCCCGAGACGCCGAGGAAGAAAATGGTGTTGCGCTCCTTGGCAGAGATAAGCATACTTGTGGCGACGGCATCTTTGGTAGGTTCGAGAGAGCCTTTAAGCCTCAAAGAGAGGATGAATACCGGCACAAGCATGGCCACGATGGAGGGGATGAGCACATAGGTGAGAAGTTTCAGCGCTGTTATATTGCCGTTTACCCAGAGCATGATTGTGGTCACATCGCCAATCGGGCTCCAGGCGCCTCCGGCGTTTGCGGCCACGACAATGGCTCCGGCATACAGCCAGCGCTCGTGGCGGTCGGCTATGAGCTTGCGTAGAAGCATTATCATCACGATAGAGGTGGTGAGGTTGTCGAGCAGGGCCGACATCAGGAAGGTGGTTACCGAGACAATCCATAGCAACTTGCGCTTGTTACGGGTGAGTATGCGGTCAGTTATGACGCAGAATCCACCGTGGACGTCGATAAGTTCCACGATGGTCATGGCCCCCAAAAGGAAGAGGAGGGTCTGGGTGATATCGCCGAGATGGGATATAATATCGACATTGAGCACATATTCAAGGGTCTGGCGGGAAAGCGGCTCTGATACGAGGGAGGGATTATCGGCCAAAAAACGCTGGAACTGACAGCCGGAAACCGCCGGCACTATCGCTTCCGAACCAAGAGCGTAAATTACCCACATGAGCATGCCCAGCACAAGCGCGGAGGCTGTTTTGTCTATTTTCAGAGGATGCTCCAGCGCGATTGCCAGATATCCTATTACAAATAATATAATTAATGCGATGACCATTGCAAAAGGCCCGGTGAGGCCGTTGATTTAAGGATTGCAGAAAAAGCCGGGGTGGAAAAACACCGATGTGGTTTCATTAAAATACCGGTCAAAAACCGGCACCCCGAAAAACGAGTGCAAAGGTAGCAATTTTTTGACTGACGGCCAAGGGAAGCCAGTCCGAGCAGAGCATATTTAAACAATTTTACACTTAGGGAAGTGCGGAGTAAATGCAGGAGACATACTTTCACCGATGACAAGCGAGAGGACAAGAGGCAACAAAAAATCCGCAGAAAACGCCGGGGTAAAGCGGACATTTTCTGCGGAAAATATTGGGGGTGAAATTAGTCTAATTGGTCTGACTGGTCCAATTGGACTTATCGGTCAGGAGCGGGGCTTATTTCACCAATACCGAGACAGCCTTATCTCCGACGCGAACGATATGGATGCCGGGCTCGACCCTTATCCTTGTTGAAGCCGAGCTTACGCCTGAGGCCTCTATGCGGCCGTCGGGTGTGCATATCATATAATTCAGGCCTTCGGCACCGGAGATAATGATGAATCGTCCGTCGGTGCTGACGTTAAGACCGTCGGTTGCGGTGACATCGTCGATGCCGCCTTTGAATCCGTCGACATTAACTGAATTGGAGAAACGGGATTCGCCGAGATCGAATACCGAAGTTACATTATATACATAGTTGCCGTCGGCCTGAGGAATGTCGGTAAACGACTCGGAGGGAATGATGTCGGAATTAATCTTCTCCTTGTTTCGGTACACATTATAGCCTTTCAGCACGAGCTGAGTGAATTGGGTATCGGCAGGAG
This sequence comes from uncultured Bacteroides sp., assembly GCA_964477785.1. GTDB lineage: Bacteria > Bacteroidota > Bacteroidia > Bacteroidales > Muribaculaceae > CAG-873. The sequence continues at coordinate 8,246 of CAYZFL010000026.1, read as the reverse complement.
TGCAGGTGATGTCATCAACAAGGAGAGCCGCGCCACCGTTCTTGGTGTTATAGCGTATGGCCGCATAGGTTGTGCCTTCCGGGAGATAGAATTCATAGAAAGTATATCCTGCTTCAGGGGAAGTCTTGTATCCGGCGGGTACTTCGGTAACGCTGCGGAAGAGTTTGAAATCCTCCACATCGCTGCCACCGGTGGAATACATTATGTCGAATGATTCAAGGCCGTACTTGTCGGTGATGGATTTGGCCCAGAATGACATGTAGGGGTCATTTTCATCCAGTCTGGGGAGAATGAGGTAGTCGTCGTTTGCCACCTTGTCGCTGCCGCTTGTGTCAATGGCTTTCCAGAAACAGAAGAGTCGGTTGCCGCTGTGTGCGCTCCAGAGCGAGCTGGTAGACAGTGTATACATAGGCACATCAATCACATGGCAAACCATGCCTCTGCCCAGATTAGGGCATTCGGTTGTCACGCCCTGGACATATGTAGTGATAAGCCTGTCGTTGTCGATGAGCTTATATGGACCTATTTTGCCTATGTTGTTTCGGGCCACGACTTTTTGTTCGTTCGGGTCGTAATAAACATCGATACCTCCGATGCTTCCGGCCTCATAGCTTTCGAGATTGTCTGTCACAGGAGCCTTGTACTGCGATACAGGTCTTTTCCAAACCAGCTCGATCTTGTCGTCGGTCGCGGAATTGTTTGCAAGGTCGGCCGGTACCGGCATGCGGGAAGCCTCCACGGGTATTGTTGAAGATCTTGCGGTATTATCGTCGGGATTCTCGTCGCCCTCGCAGTTTACATTAACCACAAGGTTGAGGCGATTGATTTCCGGGGAAAGGGGCACGGCGAATACTTCATTGGCCACAGCGTCGGGGTAAAGGGGAGAACCGTCTTTTGTAAACACCTTTTCATCATTGACGAAAATTTCAAAACTGTATTTTTCAGCTTTTGAGGAGCCGTTGTTAGTCACCTTCACAGCGACAGGCACATCGCTGCCGGAAGAAATTTTGTCGGGGAATTCCACCCCGGTAATCGAAAGGTCTATCGCGGGACAGTTTGCAATCGAAATCTTATCGACAATGACATAGAGGCCACGGCTTTCGGAAACCGCCTCAATGGCAAGCTGAAGGTTTTTCTCGCCCTTGAAAGCCGAAAGATCGGTGGTAGCAAGACTCCAGCCATCACGGCCGGCCTTGGCTATGGTGCCTATTTTCTTGCTGGTGGCCCAGCAGTCGGTGCTTGCGAGAATATCGAGCTTGGTCTGATCGTCAAACATAAATACCCAGAACTTAAGGGCCGGCGCAGTGAGTGAGGAGATATCGACTATAGGAGTCTCAAGTGCCGTGCAGTGGTCCTTACCAAGGGGAGTGTAGACAATCATTCCGTTGTCGTTGAATGGTTTAACTACCACATCCGTAAGGTCGGTGAGAATATTCCAGGGGCTATTTCCGTTTTTCGGCTTGATGAGCCAGGGAGCTGAATGAATCTCAGCACGCTCGAAGTTCTCATAGAAGGGGGCCTCATAGGGGGTACCGAAGGCCGATGTATTTGAAAGGCCGGAGGCGCCCGCGCCACCTTCGCTCTCGGCAATCACATAGAATGCCAAAGGTATCTGCCGGCCTTCGTACACAGGTTCGAACTCAACGCTGTTGCCGCTGATCTCACCGGCCTGAAGATCAAAGGATGGAGCCAGGCATACATTGTATTTAAGTTTCTGAGGATCGATATAACCGCCGTGAAGACCGCCTGCCGGAGTGTCCCAGGTAACACGCACCTTATTCTCGCCCAATCTTTTCCAGACTACATTTCCGGGGACTGCAGGCACATCGTGGCCCACCCATGCCGAGTCGGCTACTGCCAGGCCGAGGCCGGCGTTGTTGACGCATGCCACCGAGTATTGGTTCATACCCGTCACCGGGTTCTCGTCCAAAACGGAAAGCTTCTTGCCGGGAGCGGGGCTATCTTTCACCTCGACTTCACGGCCGGTAGTGACATTCGTAACCTTCACGCCGCTGATAGAGGCAAGATTGGCTCCGCCGAAAGTGAGCGAAGGACATGTGAACTCTATAGTCGCCGACATTGCCGCCTTGGGTGCGGCCGTTACCTTGAGGTCCTTTACAGCGACGGGAGCATTGGTATCCACGCCAACACTCAGGGAGAAACCGTCGGTATACATAGCACCCTCCACAGGTGAAGAGACTACATGGAGGGCTATATAGTGCACTCCGTCGGCATCGGCCTCAAACCATTTGTCCACGTCGAGCCAGTAGTTGAAATTGCTTGCCGGGAAAATAATTTTTGTCATAGAGGCCGGATCGGCCGATGTGCCCAGAAGAATCTCCACTCTATGAGTCTCGCCGTACATCGAACCGTAGAGGTTGTATTTAAGGTTGTAATGCTTGCCCTTTTCAAGCTGGAAAGGAGGCGAAATGAGCCAGTCGTCGGAACCTTTTTCGGGATTGATCGGGAGCCATACAAGATTGTAATCCTTGTCAAAGCCCCAGGCATATCCGTCTTTGTCTCTGTCGAGCTGAGTGAAGAAGCCGAAGCCGTCCTTTCCGAAGCCGAAGCTGTAGGGGGGTCTGATGCCGAGGCTTTGGCCGAGAAGCTTGTTTTCGCTTGTAGCCTTGGAACTTTCGAGAGCGCCGTCACTTACAGTCACCTCATATGTATAGTAGCCCATCGAGGGAACAGTACGGTCGACAATAGAATTTGCGGTGATATTCTCGCCTATGACCACATCTCCGGGCTGACGCATCACTTTGTATCTTACGTTTGCCGCATCGATATAGCCGCCCTGCTCGCCTGCGGTCACTGCAGACCAGGTGATTTCGACATTGTCGCTGCTGTGCTCTGTTACATTTACCGGGGCCGGGCTTGCCGGAACATCGTGGCCGATGAAACGTATCTGCGTGGACTCGCGGCCAGGCATGCCGTTTTTAAGGGCTATAACCTTGAACGTATGGCTTCCGCAAGTGAGAGTGACTTCGCGGCTCACAGCCTTGCCAGCTTCGGCATCGCCCTTGAGCACCTCGCCGTCGATATCGATCTCATACTGCAGCATTCCGGCGAGAGATGCGCCCGATGTATCCTTTACGGGCATCACGAATGATACGGTGCCCGAGAGGGCGTCTTTCACAAAGTCGAGTTTCATATCGTCGACCCAAGTGGGAATAACGGGAGTGTCGGCTTCCTTGACGAATATACCGGTCCACTGGCCCGCAGAAGGCATGGTTGCGATTTTCTCTGCCTTGCCCGAAGCCTTGTCTACGGCATAGAGCGAGTTTGACACAACCCAACAGAAATAGCCGCCTTTCTTGTCGTATGTCATCGACTGAAGATCGGAGCCGGGAGTCACACCGGTTTCGCCCACCTTGGTAAGTGCGGCGGTGGCTTTGTTGACGGTGTATAAAGCTCCGTCTTCACCTATGGCGTAAATTGTTCCGGCATCGTCGGTTCCTATGGCGGGAAGGCTCTGCGCGAGATCGGCAACTGGGGTTTTCACTCCCGTCTTGACGTCGAAAGTGCCGAATTCGAAAGACGACATGCCTGCGGTCTTGCCGAAGCAGCCGTAAACCTTGTCGTCTGTCTCGCTGTAGGTCATAGAAACTTCATATACGGCGGCAGTCATTCTGGCATTTGAGGTCATGCTCCATCCGGCGCTGCTGTCGTAGCCGTTGCAGACAAATAGCCTATTCATCAGACTGCCCAAAGTATAAAAGGTACCTTTGACATATACGCCTACGGTCCATGAGTAAGTAGATTCAAGAGCCTTCAGCTGTTTAAATTCGGGAGCGGCGCTCACGCCAAAAGATGTGATTGCAGCCTTGTTGCCTGAAAGCAGAAGACCGCAGATCTCAGAACCCGAAGCGGTTACAGCGGCGGGGGCCATGATACGCGCAGGGGCTTCCATTTTCGCGCCTTCAAGCACATAAGGAGCCTTCTGCTTGGCAAAAAACTCGGGAACGCCGCGTGGGGCGCCCCCGGAAGATTTACCGGAGGGCGCAGCGGCAACCCCCGGTGCCAGACACAGCAAAAGCAATGTCCAAATCAGATTTTTCAGAAAATGTTGGTTCATAATTTATTGTTAAACAGTAAGATAAAATTTACGATGATGATGATTGATGAAAATAAAGGCTTATAATTTCTCCTTTTGACGTGCAAAGTTAGCAATATGCTATGACTTAAGCTTTTATTACACATTAAATTATCTTAAGCTCCCGAGTTTTTTAATGTTACAGGCCCAATGTCATTGCGAATCGCAAGAGCTATTAACCTTTTTTATAATAAATATAAAAATATTTTATCATCCCGCTTGTTTTAATTGCACAACGCTTTCAACTTCAGCTATACATAAAGCACACGGCCTTGAATCGATAAGGCAAAAGGTAAAAAAGAGACATGAAACGCATAATGTTAATAATGGCGATACTTGCCGGCATCCTCGGCTTAAGGGCGGAAGATATTCCGGGCGGCAGCAGCTTCACAGAGGCTGACACCGCCGCCGTTACGCCCGAAGCCGCCATAGCCGAAGTGGCTGTTGAGGCCCCCTCCGCCGTTATTAATAATGAGCCGACGCTTCCTTCGCTCACCACCAATCTCATCGATTTCAGCGAATTTGAATTCTACACACCTCAGCTCGACACAACCTCGATGGCAGTCCTTAAGCCTTCGATGAAAGGCAGACCGGTGCCCACTATCTACCGCTTCTCCGACTCATGGACACGTGATGTACCCGATGCCCGCCGCATGTGGATCAACACCGCAGTACTCACCGGAGCCTTCGTCTCCACACTGTTCGTGCTGGAGTGCCTGCCCGAGGATGCCACCTCATGGAACCGCGCCTCCATTCAGGACGTACCGCCCCTGAAACGATGGTACCGCAATGTGTTCAAGCGGGGGCCGCATTGGGACAACGACCTCTTTATCTTCAACTATGTGCTCCATCCCTACGCCGGTGCAGCCTATTTCATGGCGGCAAGAAGCTGCGGATATAATTTCTGGAAGTCGATGCTCTACTCGGCCTGCATTTCCACCTTCGGCTGGGAATTCGGCATCGAGGCCTTTATGGAAAGACCTTCATATCAGGACCTCGTAATCACTCCCGGTTTAGGCAGTCTTCTCGGCGAATGCTTCTACAAGGCCAAGCTGCATCTGGTAAACAACGGCTACCGGCTCTGGGGCAGCAAAGCCTTGGGCAACATCGCCGCCTTCATCGTCGACCCGGTCAACGAGGTAGTGGGCCTCTTCACGGGCAACCCGGCGAGAGAATATTCAAAAGAGCTCGAAGCCGAGAGAAGTAAGAGCCGCATGACCTCATCGCTCCTTCCCTTCGGCCCCGGAGGCACCCCCGGTTTCACCCTCACCGTAAGATTCTGAATTCAGAGAAATTTATTTCTGAGAGTCGCCATGTATCCCAAAACAATAGAACACGGCGACTTTCTCATCTTCTACATTCGGGTTGAGCACTCTTACGCCATACTCGCCTTCGGGAGCCTGGAAAGTTAAGATATACGATGACTTTCCGTATCTTTTACCATTGAACTGAATTAATTTCATGTTTCCTTCAGATACATTGCCTACCCAGTTTTCTTTTGCCAGCTCTGTCTTACGCTCTTTCTTCTTTTCCTCAAACTTTACAATCTGGATAAAAGTAGCCGGATCAGTATCGTTATCTTTGGCTCTGACTACAAGAGTTGTCATGTCACCGGGCTGTATCTGAGCCGTGGATCTGCCATTTTTAAAAACGGCTTTGCTGCGCACATTTCCTATACCCACGAGAATTCTTCCCGCCGATGAAGATGTCTTAATCTGAGGAACTGATTTTTCTGTCGGAATGACTACTGTGTCTCCATCGATTTTTAGGATATTGACTTCTCCGACCCACTCCGGCTCAAACTTTTGTGCGGATGCACATAAACCGAACATAACTAAAACGGTAAAGATAAATAGCTTTTTCATAGAAGAAATGATTAGATTTAACGTCTCGCCAAAGTTAAGCATTTTAGAGAGATACGCCTAAATTTAATTTAAAAAAAATGTGAAATTACACCGGATTTTCAAGATTCCACGACTGGTGCCTAACTCAGAGCCATTTTCTGGAAATACTCATTATTGCAGAATACCGAGCAGGAGATCGCCCGCCGCCTCCAGGAAGGAGAGACTTATCGCTCGATCTCTAATGCAATGTGTCAGCCCCAATACTGTTGCCAGACATCGACAATGACACACGATACATACCGATTTTCGGTCAGCAGCCAGAGACGCTTCTGCCCGAAGTGGGGCTGATGGATACGATATGGTGATAAAATCTGAAATTTGTGATAATCTTGGGTAATCATCAATACCACCGGACGCCGTTGGAGCTGGAAGAGCGCTTGTCGTATTTGAAGTCGCTGAGCAACGACGACTTCACGGCGATGTGGAAGTTGAAGCTCTTGTAGGGGCCGACAGGTATGAAGCTGGCTGTCATGGCGAAGCAGTGGAGGTCGCGAGAGATGTTGCAGTTCATGTAGGCCAGTTTGTGGAGGTTGAAATCGTAGGAGGCGGAGAAGGAGAAGTTCCAGTTTTTGGTGGGCCGGATGTTGCCTGAGAGGCTTAGATTCTGAGTCACGCGCCCCTTATATTCCATCTTCTTGAAGTCGAAATCTCCGTAACCGTAATTGATCGAATAGTTGACCGAAAGGCTCCACGGGAATTCCCATTTGAGGTATCCGTCGGGCGAGAACTCTCCGGGCGAGTCGTCCTTCTCCCGGTCGTCCTGCATGCCGCCGCCACCTCCCTGGTTGGGATCGTCGAGGCCGGCATCCTGTTCGGCTTTCTTCTTATCGTCCTTTTTCTTGCGGCGGAAGGTGTCGTTGTTGAAGGTATAAGAGAACGAAGTGCCGGTCTGACGCAGACGGCCAAGGCCTTTTCCGGCCGCGAGGCGCGTCTTGTTGAGCCTTACGGGCGATCCCTGCGAGTTGACTCCGTAGGTATAGAAATCCCAGGTAGCCTGGAGGTTGAGGTTGAAATTCTTTGTGAGGCGCAGGAGAAGGTTTGTGTTGATGTCGCTGAACTTGAGCGAGTCGGCCGCGAAGTTGTAACTCTGGCTCATTGTGAGGTTTTCGATGAGCGAAATCTTGCGGTCCTCAGCGGTGTCGTTGTCGGCCCTTAGCTTCATCTCCAGGTTGTTTGCCAACGAGTATGAGAGGGAGGCCTGCTTGCCCTCGCCGGGCACGCCGTAGAGCTGATTGGAGAAGTAGGAATATTTCTGCTTCATCATCTCGCCGTTGGCACCGGGGCGGTTGTAGCTGCCGTAATAGCCGAAGAACGAGCCGGAGAAGTCGGGATTGCCGCTGAAAGAAATCGAGGGCGTCATCACGTGGCGTATCATCTTCACCTTTTTGCCGAGGAATCCGAGGGGCTGGAAGAAACCATAGATCTTGGTATCGAGCGAGACCGAGGCCTGGAAGTCCCATACATTATAGAAGCTGTATGTGGTATCAGACACTTCGCGCTGCCTCTCGGCGTCCCAACTGCGTTTCACCTTTGAGGTGTACATGCGGTCGGTGAGGTTGAGCGAGGGTGTGATGTTGATATAGCGGAAAAGCTGGAACGTGGCCGAGATGGGCACATTGTGACGCATGGCGTTGCGCCAGTCCTTGATGAGGCTTTTCTTGAAGAAAACGTCCTGTTTTGCCGTGAGCGAGTTCTGCAGCTGGCCGGAATATGACATTCTGATTTTCTCATACCATTTCTCGTCGCCGGCGGCCTTCTTGCGCTTGAAGGGATAGATCTGCGACATGGTGACGGTGAGATTGGGGAAAGAGACGGCGAGCGTGGAGTCCTGCGAGCGCTGGGCTACGTTGAGCGTAGCGGCCATCGACCACTTGGAGCGCGGGAAGCGGTAGTTGAGGCTGATGGTCGAGCTCTTGGTGTTTTCGGTGAAGTTGGGGGTGTAATAAGACGAAACCGACGAGCGGGAATATCCGGCGGTGGTGAAGTTGACCGAGGCCGAGAGGGTCATGTTTGGATTTGCCTTCGCGTCCTGACTGTGGTTCCACAAAACCTGGAAGTTGGTGGCCGTGGAATAGTCGGGGTCGCCTTTTTCACCGTCGACGGTCTTGAGATATGACACATTGAAGCTGCCGTTGTATTTATACCTCTTGACATATGCCGAGCGTGCCTGGAGGCCCCATGAGCCCTTGGTGTAGATTTCGCCGGTGAGGGCCAGGTCGATATTGTCGTTGATGGCAAAGTAGTAT
>CAYZFL010000025.1:0-19619 GCA_964477785.1 uncultured Bacteroides sp. | reverse complement strand
TCTTTGTTGTCGTCCTTCTTATCTCCTTCGCCCTTCTTGTCGTCTTTCTTGTCCTTCTTGTCGGCCTTAGCCTGCTCTGCTTTCTTGGCTTTCTCCAGGTCGGTCAGCAGGGCATAGTCCTCTTCGTTGAGGCGGAAGCGGTCGTAGGCGTCCTGGTTGAGGAAAAGGAGCATGATGTCATATTCCGATCCCCATGATGCGTGGTTGCGCATGCCGTAACGCTCAGAGGCAAACATTATGGCATTGCCGTCCATCACCCACTTGGGATTCTCATCGAAGTATCCGCTGTTGGTAAGGTTATGGAAATCACCGTTTTCAACATTCACGATGCAAACGTCGTAGTAGGGCTCATGCATGCGTGGCACGGCGGTGAGGGCTATCCATTTCGAGTCGGGGCTCCATGTGTAGTAGAAGCGGCCGTTGCGCTCGGGATTGACCTTCGGGTCGGTGAGGTTTTTCACTGCCTTGGTCTTCATGTCCATAACCGCCAAGGTATTGCGGTCGAGGATGAAGGCGATTTTTTTGCCGTCGGGCGACATTATGGGAGCTGTGCGCTCGTGGCCGTCGGCCTTGAACAACGGTTTCTCGTTGATTACCGTGGCGTTGGAGAAGTTCTGGTCGTCGTCCCTGCCGAGAGTGGCCTCGTAGATATTGTATTTGCCGTCACGCTCCGATACGTATATCAGCTTTTTGCCGTCGCTGCTCCAGGTGATGTCGCTTTCGGCGGCAGGAGTCTTGGTGATCTGCTTTGTCGAGGGATATTCAACCGATGTCACATACACGTCGCCGCGCGAGATGAAGGCCAGCGATTTGCCGTCGGGCGACACTGCCGCGTCGCTCATGCCGCGAACCTGCATCTTCTGTGTCTCGTCGGGATAGATGTCGGTGAGTGTAACTTTGAGTTTAGAGGGCTTCGACGCACCTTTGGCAAGTGTGTAGATCTCGCCGTCGTAGGTGAAGGCGAGTGTGCCGTTCTTGGCTCCCGAAAGGAATCTTACCGGATGGGTCTTGAAGTCGGTCAGCGCCTTGGCCTGCGAGGGATTAGCTATATTTGAGGCAAATACGTTATAGGTCTTGCCGGGCAGCTCGCTCAGGTAATAGAAATTGCCGTTTTCGCCGGCCACGGGGTCGGTGTCCTCGCCGGCGCGGTTGGTGAGGTTGATATGCTTGCCGTCGGCGAACTTATACATGAGTATGTCGCGGGTAACCGACGAGGTGTGGTGCTTGCGGAAAGTGTCCTCGAAGCCCTTGGTGTCCTGATAGAGGAAGCCTGAGCCGTCGGGCAGGAAGCTGAGGTTGGTCACCGGAGTGGCCAGTATCTGTTTGGGTTCGCCGCCTTTCACGGGCACTTCGTAAAGCTCGGTCATGCGGCCCGAAGGGAAGAGTGCGCTCCTGGCGGGGTCCTGTATCGAGGCCGAGTAAACCACCGATTTGCCGTCGGGAGTGAAGGCTTCGGGAGTCTCCGAGGCTGAGTTGTAGGTGAGGCGGGTGGGTACGCCGGCGCCGATGCCAAGCACGAAGATGTCGAAATTGCCGTGCTTGTCGCTCTGGAATGCTATCGACTTCGAGTCGGGACTCCATACGGGTTTGGCCTCATACTCACCGGGTGTAACCATCAGCGGGGTGGCGTGGCCGCCGCTTGTCGGTACGGTATAGATGTCGCCCTTGTAGCAGAAGGCGATTTTTGTTCCGTCCGGAGAAATTTTGGCGTCGCGCAGCCACAGAGGCGTGATGTCACCTGACGCCAGTACTTCCGGCGCCGCTGCCAGTGCAAGAATTGCTGTTGCGGTTAGAAATCGTTTCATCGGATAAATGTATAAATTCTGTATTGTAATTGGTTTCTTATTTGATTGGTTGCAGGAAATCCTCATGGCTGTCAGTCTGGCTTTTCCGCTGCGACTGACCGGTCATTACTGTCAGACTCGTCCGTCTCCTTGGTATTATTGTTGAGAAGTTCATGGTAAAATTTGCGGTATCGGGCGATGACTGCCTGTGGCAGAAAGTCCGACAACTTTTCCGCTGCCGCCTGCCCATGCTCCTTGAGCAGCCGCGGACTGCGGATATAGGTTTCGAGAGCCCCATAAAGCGCATCGATGTCACCTTCGGGCACTATGAAGCCGGTCTTGCCGTCTTCTACAAGTTCGGGCACTGCTCCCACGGGCGTGGCTATCACCGCAAGACCAGCGAGCATCGCTTCTACGGCATTTACGGGCATCAGCTCGTGATATGACATGAGGATAAACAGATCCGAACCCGTTATAAGGAAGGCCTTGTTGGCATCGTTGAGCCATCCCAATACGTCTATGATATCGTCCACACCTTTGTCTGTAACGGCCTGCCTCAGTCGTGCGCCGTCACCGTGGCCCGCCATCAGCACCTTGATTTTGCCCTTCAGCTTTTCATGATATTTCGCCACACATTCCACAATGTCAAACACACCCTTCTCATCGGTGAACATGCCGGTGAAAAGAGCGACGGGAATGGGACTCGGCTCCATCTTTTCCTCGTCGGATGGCTTCTCTATCATCGTGCGCATCACACGGCTGTTGTTGATGTTGAAATTCTGGATAAACCAGCGCTGGCGTATGCCAGAAGGTATCAGCACAAGGTCGATGTCGTTGAGGTCGTCTGAAAGTTGTTTGGAATTGCGGTATTCGGTAAACTGTTGGTAGGTACCACCCAGCGACTGATATATCGTTTTATAGCCAAAACGCTTGGCCCAGCGCATTATGGCCGATTTGATATCCCAGTTGCACCCGTCGCTGCCGAAAAGTTGAGCTATCTTCTTGTGGGTAAACAGTCTTATGAAGCCGAGTCTGATGATTATGTTCCACAGGCTCAGCCATCTGCGCCAGTGCTTACCGTAATAGGGTATGGTGATATAGTCAAACACCGGCATATTGCGTTTGAGACAAAGAATAAGTTCCCGGAGATTTGTTGATTCCTCCGTGCTTGGCCCTATGTAGATCACATATCTGAAAGGGTCATTTTCGTCTATTTTCCTGCCTTTTTTAGACATGCCTTGTGCTTTTGCGCAAAGTTAGTGATTTTTAGCTTATTATCCAAGAAAATATTTCACCCCTCCAAAATAAAATAGAAGAAATTGAGGGATAGGGAGAAAAGCCTTTTGCTCTTTATCTCTCTATCCCTACATTACTTTTGCTTTTATGCCTTCTGACCCTATGTTCAGTTTATTTCCTGTTTGGTCTAAAAACCTTTAGTCCTATGGTTCTCTGGTCTAAAAAAACACTGATTCCCTGGTCTAAGAACTTCTATTTTCCAAACCAGCCGCGGATTTTGTGCATGATATAGGCCGTGGATTTAAAGGACTGCATAAACTCTGTGTTGAGTAGCATTTCCTGTTCTGCCGTGCGGTGGTCTTTGGGCCGCGAGGGTATAGGCTCGGGCAGTAGCTTGCGACATTCCCAGTAAAGCATCAGAAATTCCATCTTGCGTGCAAAGGATATTTCGTCCACGCTGCACAGATCCTTGGCAAAGGTCATCCATCCTTTGGGATTAGAGGCCACTATGGGCTGCAGCCCGGCCTCACCTTCACTGAAGGACGCCACCGACGCCGGATTTAGACATCCGGCGCTTCTGTAGAATTGCGGCATCACCTTATCCTTTTCGATACAAATTCCCACGGGAATGTTCTCGAATTTCATATTGCCGAAATAACTCATGCGGTAAGTCATGAGCGACGGCGGCATGAAATTTTCGCCCTCAAACTCCGGATAGGAAGTCTCGAGCATCAAGTCGCGGCGCAGGCACAGACAGTAGCATCCTGCAAGAGCCTTGTCGGTCTCAATCATCTTTATAAAATTGCCCCGCAGCTCCTTGTCCTCGGGAATCCTGCCCTCGGGCGCTCCTCCGAGATTGAGTCTCGGACATATTATGCCCACGGTCTTTTCGTCCTGATGGTCAAGGGTATGACATAGCGGAGAAAGACTGTTTTCAACGAGTTTCAGGCATGGGTCAATCTCAAGCACCCAGTCGCCATGCGCTTCCTTTGCCGCAAGATTGATGCAGCGGTGCTTGCCTTTTGCCTCTGTCTCGATGAGGCGGATTTTAAATTTGTGGAATTGCCGTTTGAGATTCTCGGCCTGATCTCTCACGCCCGGCACCGTGCCGTCGCTCACTATCAGCCACTCGAAGTCGCTGTAGGCCTGGTCGCACATCGATTTAAAGACCTCGGCCGGACGCCATTCGTCAAGTCCGCTCAGCGGAGTAAGTATCGTCAATATCATTTCTGCTTTCTGTTGTGATGAATTTTTCTGACTTTCCGGAGTCATGTACGCCTCGTTTTTCGCTCTGTGAGGCCTCGTAAGTATCTCTTTCAGAAAGCCACGACACTGCAAACGCAAGCCCCATCATGAAGAGCGAATACTGGTCGCCCCAGGAGGATATGCCTCCCACTCCGAATATATAACAACTCAAAGCGGTAGAAAGATAGAGCATGGAATTGTGCCATTTTCTAATCATCAGATATATAAGCAGATAGAATGCAAGATTTATTATCACGAGTATGTAGCCCCCCCTCACGAAGGTGCTCAGCGGGAACACCTCTATCGCCGAGGCCACCTCATAATCATGGTCCGGGTCCTTCGAGAACGGATTGAATACTATGTAGCGCGGATTGGTGGTGAGGTCGGGGTGCAGGAAACCCAGGCCGGTCCATTGCTTGTCGAGCGAATACACAAGGTCTATCTTGGGAATGGCCTGCCCCATGCGGCCTGTGCCTATTACCGCAAGGTCTTCCTCGTCCTCGATGCTAGTCATCGACTCAAACTGCCTGACGGCAGACCTTACCCTGAATGTCGACTCCCATTCGGTATCAAGGGTCGGCTCGCTGTCGATTGAATAGAGACCGCAAATCAGCAATACCGAAGCTCCGCATATCATAAGCCTCATGCGGCCTGTGCGCTGGAGGCAGATAAATACTATGATGAGTGCCAGATAAAACGATGCGGTTTTGGTCACTATCACGGCCAGTATTATCACCGCATACTGCCATATCTTGAGCTTATAGAGCCGGCAGAGGGGATAGAGGCACATGAAGAGGATGAGCAGACCGGTGGGAAACTTGCGCGGAAACGACCCGGGATTGATCTGGAGTGCCCAGAAATATGACCTTCGTCCCCAGTTGTAAGTGTCCGGAATGAGCACGTCGCCGCCGAATATAAAGACATCCACAACATACATGCACGAGATTATCACAAGGAAGGTGAGGAGCGCTCGGTAAAACTTCTCCGAATCAAATTCCTTGCCCGAAAAGCACATTATGGGGATGATGAAATATGCGAACATGAGGAAAGGCCTCATGATGCGGAACTGTATTCCCAGACTCTCGTCAGAAAGCAGCATGATACCGAAAAGCACCAGCGCATATGCCGCATACATCCAGGTAATCCGTTTTATGGGTCGTGGCTTCCTAAATATAAACAGACCTGTCACGCTTGCCAAAAGCGCGATATCCTCAAACTTGACATAGGTCACGTCGGAGCCTATGAATCCGTAGTTGCCCGCCATCAGGGTGAGCATAATCACAAACTGATAGCGGTTGAGGCGGAAAGTCTTGATCAGGATGACGAAGACAAGCAGATAGCCCGGCGGGAACTTAAGGCCCATGAGGCCCAGCGAAAGCAGGAAAAACAGAGGCCACTTGTAATCGCCCCACACGAGATTGAGACTGCGCATGGGCGCAAGCGTCTTCTTCAACTTTTTCTTTTTGCTGAAGAAGGTTTTCTCTCCGCCTTCCTGCGGATTATTTGCCAACGCTGATGTGCCGGAAGTCAATGCTGTGAATATTTAAATTAAGACTTGCGCCCGGGTCAGTCTTCGTTCTCGCCGTAACCATAAGTGACTGTGCGGGGGGTTCCGTTGACTATCACCGACAGGCGTTTCAGACGGTCCTCTTCTTCAAGACGGTTGAGCTCGTTGATTTCCGACCGCATTGTATATTTGGCACGCACTACGTAGATGGTGGCGTCGGCCAGACGGTTTACCATGAAGGCGTCTGATACCATGCCTGAGGGTGCGGTGTCGATCACGATATAGTCGTAAGTCTCCCTCAGTTCCTTCATCATATTCTCGAGTTTTTCCGAGGTGAGGAGCTCGCTGGGGTTGGGAGGTACGGGGCCGGCCGTTATCACGCTGAGCGAGTCCAGGCCCTTGATGGGCTTGATGATGTCGGAGAGCTTGATGTCGCCCGACGACAGATACTGGCTGAGACCCGGCGAAAGGGGTACGTCGAGATATTCTGCGAGTCGCGGTTTGCGCAGGTCCATGCCTATGAGCAGCACCTTCTTGTTTTCCATCAGCGACAGAGAGGCCGCGAGGTTGATGGATATGAATGTCTTGCCTTCGCCCGAACGCGACGAGGTGACCATCACCACCTTGTTTTCCTTGCCGTTGAGTATGAAGAGAAGCTTGGTGCGCATTAGCCTGAAGAGCTCTGCCGCGCTCGAGTTGGAGCCGGGCGTGCACACAAGGTTGTGACCATAATTCGAGGTGGAGATTTCACCTAAGACAGGTGCATCGATAAGACCCTCGGCCTCTTCGCGGGTATCGAATTTGGTCTTTGTGATTTTGCGTATGTAGAGATAGAGCGGCGGCACGCACATGGCGCACATGAGCACGATAATCATTATCGTCATCTTGCCCATGCCTATAGGGCGGCTGAGGTTGTAGGCCTCGTCGATGATGGTGGCCTTGGGCATGGCGTTGGCGAGCATCAGGGCTGTCTCCTCGCGGCGCTGGAGAAGGAACACATAAAGCTCCTGCTTGACGGTCTGCTGGCGCTGGAGATCGCGGAACTCGCGCTCCTGCAGAGGCACCTGGCTCAATCGGCCCTTCGCCTGACCCATTTCGCGATACAGCTCGCGGATGGTCGCATCGTTGCCGTCTATTTCATTGTCGACCTGCGCTATGAGCGAACCCTTCATGGCGCGTATCTGATCGTCGAGCTGAGCGAGGGCGCGGTTGCCCGGCTTGGCCGATTTTGCAAGCGATATGCGTTTGAGTATAAGAGCATTGTATGAATCTATTCCTTTTCCTACCTCGTTTTCACCTCCCTTGGTGGGAACTACGGCAAATTCATTGTCGGGCGAGGAGATAAACTGGCGAGTCATCTTCAGAACCTCGCGCATGGTTTCGGCTTCGATGAGAGCCTCGTCGATATTGGCCCTTACCTTGGTCTGATACTGGGCCTCGGTCTTGACGTCGACTATGCCGTGGTGTTGTTTGTAGTTCTGTATCTCGGTCTCGCTGCCAGTGAGGTCGCCGCTGAGCAACTCGAGTCGACGGTCGATGAAGTCGGCGGTCTTTTCTCCCTGCTGGTTCTTCTCCATCACTCCCCTCACATTGTAGAGCTCGATGAGATTGTTGAGCACTGCCAGGCCGTATTTGGTGTTTGACGTATTGAGCGAAAGCTCTATGACTTTTGATTTTTTGGATGCTATTTCGGCCGATATTATTTCCGAAAGATGCTCGGCTGCGGCGTCGTAGCCTTCAATGCCTATGGTGGTGGAGACCTCTTTGCCTTTGGGATATTTGTCGGTCATCGACACAGTGAGTGGTCCGTAAGGAGTCTCGTATGTCTTGGGCAGTGTCACGTTCCCCTCGTCGGCGATAGTCTGCTTGAGTGCTTTGATCTCGACTTCGGCTTTGCCGTTCTTGTCGGTCTTTACCTTTACGGTTACCGATCCCTGGAGCGTGTCGAGTATCGCCTGCGGATAGGTTGCCTGAATGGGAAAGTCGGGATAAGCCATGTATTTCTTGAGGAATCCGGCTTTTACCTCGTGGGTGATGTTGAGACCCAGTTTCTTTGCAAGGTCTTTGTAGAGCGAGTGCGACGATATCACAAAAATTTCGTCGTCTACTTCGCTTCCGCTGCCAAACATGCTCTTCATTTCGCCGAGTCCGTCGAGTAGCGACGGCGACTCTTCGGTCACCAGCACATTGGCCCTTACGTTATATTCCTTATTTTTGCTCTTGAGATAGAGATAGGCGCATCCGCATATCACCACCGCCGAGATTACAAAAAGATACCATTTGGAGAGGTAGAGCTTTAGAAGCCCTTTGATGTCGATGAAATCCGATTTCTTTTTTGTCGCCATTGCCTTTTATTTTACGGTTAGAGCTATGACAAGCGACGCTATCACCGATGCGGCGCTTACGACTGTTGAGACCACTGAGAGTTTATAGGCGTTGTTCTGGTTGTAACGCGAATTATCTTGAAGTATCTTGTTGGGCGTCACGTAGATGTAATCGTTGGGTGTGAGGTAGTAATACGGCGAGTCAAACACATCCGACTTTGTGAGGTCGAGTGCCTGTGAATGTTTCCTGCCGTCCTTGTCCTCGCGTACCACAAGCACATTGTCGCGCCGTCCATACTGGGTGATGTCGCCGGCCTCGGCAAGGGCGTCGAGAACTGTGAATCGTGAACGGCTCACCCTTATGTTCTTGGGCTGTTCTACCTCGCCGCCCACTGTCACGTTGAAGTTGAGAAGCGTCACCGTAACCATCGGGTCTTCCACATTGTGGCCAACATGGCTTCGTACAAGGTCGGCAATCTGTTCTACATTCAGGCCGCCCACATGAAGCTTGCCTATCACCGGCATGATGATGTCGCCATTGCTGTCAACGACATAAGTCGACTGGCGCGGCGCCGTGCTTTCGCTTATTTTGTCGCGTGTTGCCGGATTGGAAAACGGCGCGTTGTAATATGCCGTGGCCGCGGGATCTTCCGATGTCACCTGAATCGCAAGCTCGTCGTCGGGCTTGATTTCAGGCAGAAAGTTTTTGGTCTCGAAGTCTTTTGACGCGGCAACGGCCGTTATGTCTTCAAACTGAGATATCGGTGCTTTAGGCGTATGACAGCCTGTAAGCATGAGTGATGCCGACACTGACAACCCGGCACCTATTATATAATATCTGATTGGTTTCATATATTTAATCGTAAACTCTTTTACGGCGGCACATAAGTTCCGTCGGTTTTTAAACGGACAGAACCTTTTTTTATTATACGGAGTCTTTTAAACTTATTTATTTTTTTACAGCGGTGCAAAATTACTAATTTTAGTCGGATATTTTGTAATTTTGTAGTTCGTAAGACGTGGAATACATCACGTTTCCCTCCCGACATTAAGGGATTTCAACAAAATAAGACTGCAATGACATTTGATTTTGAGATATCGGGCCTCGGGCTGGCCCTTGTTTGCGGCGCTTTCGCGATGTGCCTTATCGCCGTCTTATGCTCGATGATTTTTTCACGGCGCGTGGTAAAGGCGAGGAAGAAATGCGAACTCGCCCCGGTGGAAAAAGCCGGCGAGAACCTGCCGGGCGTATCGGTGGTGATTTATTGCCAGAACGAGGCAGAGGCGCTCGAGCGTCTGCTTTATTCGGTTTTCGGGCAGGAATATGACGGTCCGCTCGAGGTGATTGTGGTCAACGACGGCGAGTCGAGCGAAATACGAAATCTTGTGGAGCCCATGCAGATAGCACGACGCAACCTTTACCTCACCAACACCCCCGACGGAGCCTACAGTCTCAGCCGCAAGAAGCTCGCCCTCACGCTCGGCATCAAAGCCGCCCGTTATCCCGTGGCACTGCTCACCACTGTCGATGTTTCTGTCAATTCCAACAAATGGATTTACAGCATGATGCGTCATTTCACCAATCCCGGTGTGGAGGTTGTGCTCGGTTATGCCGCTCCCGAGCGCTCCGAGTTTTCTAAAGGTCCCGGGCAATGCGCTCTGCTCGACTACGGCATCAACTCCATGACATGGCTCTCTGCTGCCCTTGCCGGACATCCGTTCCGGGGCACCGAATACAATCTCGCCTACCGCCGCGACGTGTTCTTCCGCAACAAGGGTTTCAGCCGCTCGCTCAATCTGCATTTCGGCGATGATGATATTTTTGTCAATGAGATAACCAACGGCGGCAACACCGCGGTGGAGATTTCCCGCGAATCGATACTCGGCTTCCGTGCCCTCAATTTCAACCGCCGCCTGCGACAGTATTCGATACGCCGCTGCTTCACCGAGCAGTTTGTCAAAAACAAGCACGACCGGCTGCCGTGGGTAATGAGTATCTGCACCTGGCTCTCGCTGGCTGCGGCCATTGTCGCCCTTGTGCTCAGTCCGCTCAATGTTTATGTGCTTTCCGAGGTGGCTCTCGGCGTGATTTTATATGCCGTGCTTCCCACGGTATTCATCGCCCGCGGCATGAAAGCGCTCGAACTCGCGCCCAGGGCTTGGCTCATACCCTTCATGCTGCCCTTCTGGCCTGTGCGCCGTTTCTGCGCAAGGTTGCGCGCTCGCATCGGCCATCAGAAACGCTTCACCTGGGAGTGAAGTAAAGCCCCGGCGAGACGGCCGGCGCTGAAACAATCTTACTATTTGTTCATATTGGCGGTCTTTACAGGCTGTCGTGGTCGTAAACGTGGTTGCGCAGATATTCACGTATGGCGGTCCACGGATTCATCTCTGTGCCCATGCCAAGGGCTTCGGTTAGCTTCCTGGAGCTGAAAGTCAGCGATGTGGTGAGCGTGTTATAGAGGCTCTTGCCGTAAATAAGGCGCGCCCAGCGGGCTTTGAGCGGGAATATGCGTTTCTGGCTTATGCGCCAGGCAAGAGCGTCGGCAATCTCATCGATGGGGTAGGCGATGGATCCGGCGCAGTTATACACTTCGTTGGCTTTGCGCTCGCAGGCGAGACGTGCCGCTTTTGCCACATCGATGCCGTGAACGGCCGATTTTACGGCCTCGTTGCCCTTGATACGGAAGTAAAATCCGCGGTACACGAGATTTACAAGCTTGCGCGGGAAGCCGTTCATGCCGGTGGCTATGACATTGTCGGTGCGCAATATCACATAATTCACACCGGCGGCGCGGCACTGCTGCGTGAAGTCGGCCTCCTGGCCGCAAAGCGGTGAAAGGCTGTCGGCTGGTTCTTCTTCGGTAAGGTCTCTGCCTTCCGTGCGGTTGTAGACCGAGACGTCTGATATCATTACCGCGAAGTCCACCGGCCTTTTCTCAAACATGGCGCCGAAAAAATCAGGGTCGGTTTCCCATCCATCGAACTCGCGGCCTATATAGGGCAGCAGGAAGTCCTTGCCGGGAGTGAACACGGCCACCACCGGTTTGCGGCGGTCTCCCTCCTGATTTTCTTTTGCCCCGGATGTTTTTGCCTTGTCGTTTGCTTCCTTGACTTTCTGCTCCATGTCTTTATATAAATTGGTGTGTTTCTGAGATGAGATTTTCTGCAAATTTAAGGCTTTTGGGGCGATTAATGAATTTTTGGAGCCTGAAGAGATAAAAAAAATCAAATTATGTCCTTTTTGCAGGCCACATAAAGGCGTTATGACATTTTTTCACTAATTTTGCGGTGAGTCCGAATGCTATCTATTATGAGTCCGCAACCCTTGATAAAAGTAGATATCCGTCAGGCCCTTCGTCAGAAACTGGGATGGAAGGCCCGGCTGGTGCCTTTGTTCCTGGTGCGCAAGCTCGAGAAAATCGTGAGGCAAAAAGATCTCAACGCACTTCTTGAGGAAAATTATCCCAAGGAGGGAGCCGAGTTTTGCCGCGGCGTTTTCCGTTCGCTCGACATCACCATCGACGTCAGGGGCGAAGACCGTCTGCCCTCGCCGTCACACCGCCGCGTGATTTATGTGAGCAACCACCCCCTCGGCGGCCTCGACGGCATGGCTCTGATAGCATGGCTCGAGGAGCGGCACGGATGCGAGGTGAAGTTTCTTGTCAACGATATCCTCATGGCGGTGGCCCCGCTCAAGTCGGTGTTCCTCCCCATCAACAAGCACGGCAAGCAGAGCCGCAACTCGCTCAAGGCCATCGACGATGCGCTTGCCGGCGATGAGCCGCTGATTATTTTCCCCGCCGGCCTTGTCTCGCGCAAGCGTCCCTCGGGCCGAATCCTCGACCTCAAGTGGCAGAAATTTTTCGTCACCAAGGCCATAGAATACAAGCGCGACCTCGTGCCTCTGTATTTCGACGGAAAGAACTCCAATTCATTCTACAACATAGCCCGGCGCCGCAAGCGTCTGGGCATCAAGTTCAACATTGAGATGCTATACCTCCCCCGTGAGATTTTCTCCCAGCGCGGCAAGACTCTTACCATTGTCTGCGGCCGCGGGATTCCCTGGGAGTCGCTTCGCGGTGGTGCCGGAGCAGCCGAGCAGGCACGTCAGATCAAACGTGCCGTATACGCCCTTTCGGGCATTAACCCGCCCGACAGTGAGCTCGACGGAGACCCGGTTTCTTGAGGCCAACACAAATGCCTTCCCGGACCTCGGACTTGTTTTTTAACCCGAATATTTCTTTCAGCAGATGAACCGCAAAATCATAGACCCCATTGACCCTCAGATTATTGAGGCCGAACTCACTCCCGATAAATTCCTTCGCCATACTAACAAGGGTGGCAACGACCTTTATGTTATCGACGCCTTCAACGCGCCAAACACTATGCGCGAAATTGGCCGTCTGCGCGAAATTGCATTCAGAACCGCCGGTGGCGGCACGGGCAAGGACTGCGACATCGATGAGTTCGACACAATGACGCCTCCCTGCCGACAGCTAATTGTATGGGACGCCGAGAGCAAGCTTATACTCGGAGGTTACCGCTTCATCTGCGGCGAGGACATTAAAATCAATCCCGACGGCACCCCGCGCATCGCAACAAGCCACATGTTTGACTTCTCCGGGAAGTTCATGAAAGACTATCTGCCTTACACCATTGAGCTGGGACGCTCTTTCGTAAGACCCGAATACCAGTCATCGCGCGCCGGTGCAAAGGCCCTTTTCGTGCTCGACAACCTTTGGGACGGCCTCGGAGCACTAACCGTCGCACATCCCTCCATCAAATATCTCTTCGGCAAGGTCACGATGTATCCCAGCTACACTTCCGAGTGCCGCGACATGATTCTCTTTTTTCTCGGTAAGTACTTCCCTGATACGGAGGGCCTTGCCAAGGCAATCAAACCGCTGCACACCGACATCGACACCCCGGAGATGAGGACCCTGTTTTCCGAAAACTCCTTCAAGGGAGACCTCAAAATACTCAACACGGAGGTAAGGAAATATGGTCAGACAATCCCGCCGCTGGTAAACGCCTACATGAGCCTCTCGCCAACCATGAAAATATTCGGCACGGCGCAAAACGACACCTTCGGCGACGTGGAGGAAACCGGCATCCTGCTATCCCTCTCCGACATCTTCGAAGAGAAAAAACAGCGCCACATCAACACCTACCACCCCGCCGAGAAATAACCCTCTCCGCCCCACGTCATCAATAGCCGCCTCTGCCGTCTTGTTTCGCGGCGAGTTCGCCGCGACTCTTATGTTTCATGGCTAATGTCGATATACTGCGTGAGCCATTAGGCTTGTTTATATAAACTCTTTTGACCGTTATCATGTTTTTTAATAAAAGGTTAGAGTATGGATTTATATAATTTGGGAAGTTTATTCCTCGACATAAGTATTGGCATATTGGTACTTGGGGCAATTATAAGGTTCATTTTGGCTTTTACTTATTTCAAGCGTAACGGAAGCCGAACTTTAACCGACGCACAAAGAGCGAATTTGAGAAAAGCCATTATACCAATAGCAATCGTCGGTCTATTATTCGGCATTGTATCATTGCTCCTGCTCTTGATCTGTTGATTTTCCGGATAATCATTAGCCTAGAGGTTTAGGAGCCGGTATCGCCGCCTTCAGGAAGGGGAGACATATCGCTCAATACAAATCGAACTCGTAGTAGGCGCAAGTAAAATTAATAAAGTCAAACGAATCATTGATTCAAAACCAGCTTAGGATTTTCCACGCACCTTAGGGCGGAGCACATGGAGCGTTCCGCAACGCTCCGACAATTGGAGCATCGGAGCACTCACTCCAAACTCAAATAATATCGCTACTCTTCCGAGAGGTAGGTTTTGATATAGAGCTCGCAGTTGGCTTTGAGTTCTTCGTACCAGGCGTCGCCGAAGCGGCGACGGAGAGGTACTTCAAGGAACTGATATACTCTCAATCCTTTTTCACGGCCGAGCTTGCCGGCGCATTTGCATATTTTCCAATCGTGGTAGTTTACGGCGGTGATTCTTTCTGTCTGTTTGATTCTCAGGGGATATAGGGCGCAAGATATGGGCTTGTCGACGGAGATGCGGCCTTCGCGACGCGCTTTTTCGATGGCGCAGAGGCAGGTGCCGTCGGGCGCATAACAGGTAAATACGCAGTTGCCGCCGTCGACAATCGATGTCACGAGGTCGCCTTCCTCGTCGGTATAGGCTATGCCGCTTTCCTCAATCTCGCGACGGGCGCCGGGCAGCAGGTCATCCCAAATCTGGGGAACGATTTTTTTGATTTCCTCCACTTCTTTTTAGGTGACTGGAGCACCGGCGTCACCCTCGATGCAACATGCGCCCTTGCATTTTGCCAGGTCGCAGCAAAACATGCGCTCGACCACGTCGAGACTTACCAGTATGCCTTGTATATCAAACATAGAATCAGATGGTTTTCGTTGGTTGAAAGACCGCAACGGTCAGAAACTGTCGATGACGCCGACGCCTATGAGCCTGTCGGCCCGCTCGCCCCGACGGCGCTGATAGACGCGCACCTCATAGCGGTTGCGGGTCTCGTGATGGTTGCCGTCGATGCAGTTAGAGATTTTGCCGTCTGTGCCTTCGCATACATATTCATAGTCGTAGGCACCCTGCTTGAGCAGGAAGGCCTTTTCATATCGCTGTTCGGCCGGATTATAGTCCATTTCATTGTCGGCATCGGGTCTTAGGCCGGTAAATTCACCTATGAGGTGAACTTTGCCAAGCATCTGCGGACTTTTGAGGCGGAAGTAAACCACGCCATAGTCTGCACCTGTGTCGTGGGCTGTGCCGAAAGATCCTATGCGTGGTGAAGACTCATCAAAAGAACTTTCGCGAAGGTCGGCGTTGCGGATGGTAAACTTGCCCTGCTGGGTACGGTCATATAGGTATTGCGAAGAGGATTTCGGCAGGTCCTCGTTGATAAGGAATCGGTAGTAAGGGTCGTAGAAAGAGACGCTTTCGATGCCGAGAGGAGGGAAATAGGTTGAGACGGTCTCGAAACGGCGGAACTCGTTGCCTCCTTCGAAAATAAGGTCGCCGAGATGTTCGTAAATGGCCCTCCGACCCTGAGCCCTAAGCGGATGACGGATGGTGCGAACAAGGTCCTCGCGGCCGTTTTGGGTCACGGTGAGGATGAGGTCGGAGAAGAGGTTTTCCACCTTGCGGTCGCGGTCGTCGACCATGATTCTGAGCTGCTGGTGGCGGTCGTTGTAGTCGACGTCGGTCACGCCGGAGACGTCGCCGGAGATGTTGAGTTCACCGTCGGTAATGGCCGTGCGGGCCTGGGCGAGCACTTTGCCGGGGTCGTTTTCTGAATAAATCTCCACAAGGTAGTTGCCGGGGAACTTGGGGCGCATTGGGCCGTCGAGGGCGCGGAAGCGGTAGTGGATATAATGGACGGTAGTGGCGTCGGAATAACTAACATCCTCAATTACGCCTTCGTTGAAGCCGTCGAGAATATCGTTGTCGGTAAGGGTTGAAGGCTGCCAGTCGGCATTGCAGTGGACGAGTCTCCATCGCAGATATTCGGGCTCTTCGGCGAGGATATCGAAAGAAATGTCTATTGCCTCATCGGCACAGCTGAGTACGACCGGGGGCAGGGCGTCGGAGGCCGTATGCCTCACGCGGAGTGTGCGAAGCCTTTCGTTCTTTGAGCCGGTGAAAGTGTCGCGGGCAAAGAGCGGGAGAATGCTTGTGAGGCATACAATTATCGATATGATGAGGCGCTTGGACAATTAGCAATCAGTAATTTGAGGTGAGCCTACCAGATTATGGGTGTTTCGCCGTGGTCGATGAGGTAGGCGTTGGCCTTAGTGAAAGGACGGCTGCCGAAGAATCCACGGTAGGCGGAGAGGGGGGAGGGATGGGGCGACGTGAGCACGAGGTTGCGGCTGCGGTCGATTTCGCGGCCTTTGCTGATGGCGTAGGAACCCCAGAGAATGTAGACGATGTGCTCGCGATGCTGAGATAGGGCGCGGATTACGGCGTCGGTGAATGTTTCCCATCCGAGGCCCTGATGGGAGCCGGCTCGACCCTCGGAGACTGTGAGGGTGGCATTGAGCAGAAGCACACCCTGCGTGGCCCAGAAGCTGAGGTCGCCGTCCTTGACCTGAGAGGGCTTGCCGGTGGCGCTTTCAATCTCCTTGAAGATGTTGACAAGCGAGGGCGGTGGAGGAATGCCCGGGCCGACGGAGAAGGCGAGACCGTTGGCCTGCCCGGCACCGTGATATGGGTCCTGCCCGAGAATTACCACCTTGACCTTGTCGAAAGGACAGAGGTCGAAGGCGCGGAAAATGTCGCGGCCGGGCGGGTAAATGTGACCGCCATGAGCGGCGGCATCGGCATAGGCGCGCCGCACGGCATCGGTCAGGGCAATGAAATATGGCTTGTCCCACTCGGCTTCGAGGGCTTTCTTCCAGCTTGGTTCGATTCTTACGTCCATGGCTTTACATTATTCGCCTTTGGCTCCGAGCTCGAGGAGGGCGCCGGTTTCGGGGCTGAAGATTGCCGATGAGGGAGCCTTCTTGTCGGTGAAAAGTGAGGGCTCGAGGCCGTATTCCACGCCGAGCTGGGCGATCTTCACTGTTTTGGAGGCTATCTCTTTGCCTCTGAAGGTGATGGTTACGCGGGCTGTGCCGGGAATGTTATAGGCAATGCCGCCTTTTGGAAAGGGTTTGGTCTCGCCTTTCTCGTTCTCGGGTAGCTGACCGAGGTCGGTTACTTTTACTGTCAGATATATGGGTTCGCCGCTGAGGTCGGATGGGTCTACGAAGCCGTCGACGGGCGACAGGCGGGCTATCACTTTGCTGCTCACACCGTTTGAGTCGGGCATGAAGCTGAGAGTCTCGACAAGAGTGGAAGTGGAGGTTGTGCCGGCGAACATTGCGGTGAGGGCGGCTTCCTGGGCTGTGATGTTGTCGAGAGCGAGCTGGAGCGATTTGCCATCTGGGGGAGTGTTGTCGGCGTTACCGCTCATGAGGTCGGAACGGGCCTCGCGGAGCTCGAAGATGCGCTGGGCGGCGATTTCGGCCTTCTTTGAGCGTGAAGAGCTGAGGGTCATGTCCTGGGTTACGGCCTGACGTGCGGCCTCTGTTTCGAGAGGCGTGGGAGCTGCTTTCTGCGCCACGGGGAGCTGCAGCTGCTCGGGCTCGGCAACGGTTTCGGTGTTGATGCTCAGCAGGCAGTTGTCTTCGTTGAGCATGATATAGGGCGCGCCGCTGCCCTTGAGTTTGATCATCCACTTGCTGTCGGGGTTGGCGACACCGTGGCTGCCTATCACGGCACTGAGGAGGCGGCAGGAATATTCGGGCTGCTTCACGGCATTTTCAATGCCGAGGTGGAGGCGTGCATAGTTGTTGAATTCGCCCGGCATCTTTTTGGTCATCTCAGCCTCGAGGGTAATGTCGATGGCCGTCTGAGGCAGGGTGTAGATGAGCCCGTATTCATTTGCTTTCGATGCTGAAAGCTTCTGTGTTGTCTGCGCAGAAGCCGACATAGACATGAGGCCTATGGCGGCGCATATCGCGAGTCTGGTTATTTTCATCTTAAATATTAATTAAGTCGGTTTTATGTCTTAAAGTTATTTCATCACCTCTTTGAATGCTCGGCCTATTGAGTTTGCCACATCGGAGGCTGTGACGGAGTAGGGGCCGAAAGAGTCCTCGGCAATCTCTCCGGCGAGGCCGTGGATGTAGACGCCAATCACCGTAGCTTTTTCGGGCCTTACATGGCTGGCGATGAGGCCGGTTATGAGGCCGGTGAGCACATCGCCGGTGCCACCGGTGGCCATTGCGGGAGTGCCGGTGGGGTTGAAGAAGACCCTGCGGTCGGGCCTTACGATGGCTGTGTGGTGGCCTTTGAGCACGATGATTATCTTGTAATATTCAGCCATTTCCATCGCCTTCTGGAGCCTGGCTTCGGAAGAGGGGCTGTTGCCGAAAAGACGGTCGAACTCGCCGGCGTGGGGCGTGATGACGGTGAGCGGCGGCAGATAGTCCATCATGCCGTGGCGCAGTGAGATGCAGTTTAGGGCGTCGGCGTCGAGCACGAGCTGTCGCTGGGTGGTGGAGGAAATCTTGAGGAAATCCTCGAGGGCGTTGAGGGTTGCATCGGCGGTGCCGAGGCCAGGGCCGGCGCCCACGCAGTCGTAGTGATGGTCGAGGCGCATGTCGGTGACAATGGAGTCGTTAGCATCGGCGTGAAACATGGCGTCGGGGGCCTGCGACTGGAGAATGAGACGAGAACACTCGGGACCATGGCATGTAATCTTGCCGCAACCCGAGCGGAGGGCACCCCTGACGGCGAGGAGCGAGGCACCGGCCATGCCGCGGCTTCCGGCGATGAGCAGGGCGTTGCCGAAATCGGCTTTGCTGGCCCCTGGGTCACGGTGGGGAAGGATGCGGCGCACGTCGCGCTCTTCGACGAGGAAGTATCGCTCCTCGGTCTGACGCATGGCCTGCTGGCTGAATTCCATGTCGATGCTTCGCCATTCGCCTATGAAACAGTAGTTTTCGGGCATGAAGAAGGAGAGGCGGGGCAGACCGAGGTCGATGGTGATGTGGGCGTGAATCACGTTTCGGCTGATGAGGCAGACGGCAGAGTCGGCCGGAAGTCCCGATGGCAGTTCGAGAGAGATAATCTGGGCATGGCTTTCGTTGATGTTTCTCACAAGCTGCTGGTAACCGCGGGGAAGGGCCGAGATAAGTTCGGAGCCGAAAATGCCGTCGATTACGAGAGTGGATTTGCCGAGTTCGGGCATCGAGAAGGTAATGCCGGTAAATTCGACGAGCTCGAATGTGAGGCCTGAGTTTTCGAGCCTATCCTTTGCGGCGCGACATTCGGCGGTGAGCTTGTCACCGCCCACGTTGAATAGGTAAATCGAGGGAGCGGCCCCTTGCTGTGCGAGCTCGAGGGCTGCGGAAAGGGCGTAGGCTCCATTGAGTGCCGGGCCGGCGAAAATCACGATTTTCAAGCCCTTTTTCCAGGCGCCGAGTATTTCGTAACCCATCTTACGGCCTGCCTCAGCGATGAATTCGTCGTGGCTGATGCCGCGCTCGCGTATCGTGGCTTTTTCAATGGCCAGTATATCATTGTGTGAGAAAATTTTCATAATAAATAATGGAAAAGGGTCAACGATTTGTTAAAAAAAGCCGACCATAGGAGGGCTCGAAGGCCTTTCTTTTGTAATCTACAAAGTTACAGCCAAAGCTTTACATCGCCAAATTAAAAATTTAAAAAATTAGTATAAAAAACGCGGCCGAGGTATTGGTCGCGTTTTACAAAGGCTGTATGCCCATAGGGAGTCGAACCCTAATCGTCGGAACCGGAATCCGAAATTCTATCCATTGAACTATGGGCACGTATCTGAATGCAAAATTAGGAAAATTAATTGAAAGGACAAAATCAAAAAAGACGGCCCCCGGAAGGGAGCCGTCCTGAATATGGGTTGAATTCAGTATCAGGCCTGCTGGTTGAGAATTTCGAGCATCTTGATAGCTGAAACG
>CAYZFL010000024.1:0-19833 GCA_964477785.1 uncultured Bacteroides sp. | reverse complement strand
ATCTTATTGTCGTTGAACAGATCGTTGAGTGCGAAAGCGAAACAGCTTTCGAGAGCGGCGGACGAGCTGAGGCCTGCGCCGAGAGGCACATTGCCGGCGAATACGGCGTCGAAGCCTTTTACCTTGCCTCCGCGTTTGATTATCTCGCGGCATACGCCGAATACATAGCGGGCCCACTGCTGTTTTGGCGCGTCCTCTTCGTTGAGGCCGAATGTGACGCTCTCGTCAAAGTCGAGCGATACGAGATTTACCTTGTCTGTGTCGTTGGGCCTGATTTCCGCCATGATGCACTTGTCGATGGCGCCCGGGAACACGAAACCGCCGTTATAGTCGGTGTGTTCGCCTATGAGATTGATACGTCCGGGCGATGCATAAAACACGCCGCCCTCTCCAAATTTCGTCTCAAACGATTTTTTAATCTTCTCTTTCATGGATTGGTTTATGTGATTTTGAATGGGTCTGAATTAATCGGTATTAGTTTCACAAAGTTAATAAAAATATCGAAATACCCTTAATAAGGTAGAAAATATTTACGAAAATTCCTTATCTTTGCCCTTGTAAAAGTAAAAACCAAGCGATCAATACCCGTTTTAAACCTAAAAACACAAATCAAATGAAATTCAAAGCATTACTCTCATCCGTCTTAGTGATGGGCGCGGTAGCTCTGTTCTCCGCATGCTCGGGCTCCGGTTCAAAAGAAGTAAAACCCGCCCCCATGGGCGTCGACGCATTCGAAACTGTTGCCGCCGACATGGTTGGCGACACCGTAGAAGTATCGGGTCTCTGCACCCACCTCTGCAAGCACGGCGGCACAAAAGCTTTCCTTCAGGGTGAAGACACCACCGTAGTGCTGCGCTGCAATGCCGGTGAAGCTTTCGGTTCTTTCTCTCCCGACTGTGTAGGCAAGAAACTTATCGTCAAAGGCATCGTGGCTGAAGACCGCATCGGTGAAGCTGAAATCGCCGAAATGGAAAAACAGCTTGCCGCCGCCGACTCCACTCAGAAAGCCGAAGGTCACAACTGCGCCACCGACGCAAAGGCCCAGGGCCAGAATCCCAACGCTTCGCAGGCCGAGAAAATCGCTTCTTACCGCAAGCAGATCGAGGAGCGCATGGCTAAAGAAGGCAAGAACTATCTCTCCTTCTTCTATATCGATGCCATAGAATACAGCGTGCAAACCGACGACAAAAAGGCTGAAGAGCAGAAATAAGTCTCTTTTCCACTAATCCCATAAGGCTGTGTCCGTGACATTTACAGCGGGCACAGCCGTTTTTAGGTAATAATAAACGGTATATGATGGCCTTAATATAATTCCTCTCTGATGACCGACTTTTCCCAAAAAGATATAATCAACAGACTGCCCGACTCGGTTGCCAACCTCATCGCCGCCGGCGAGGTGATCGAGCGTCCCGCTTCAGTAATCAAAGAGCTGATAGAGAACTCCGTCGATGCCGGCGCCACCTCGGTAGAGGTAATAGTCAAAGACGGCGGCAAGACCTTGCTGCAGGTAGTCGACAACGGCAAGGGCATGAGTATGAACGATGCCCGCATGGCATTCGAACGCCACGCCACAAGCAAGATTTCAAAGGCCGACGATCTCTTCGCACTCCATACCATGGGATTCCGCGGCGAGGCCCTCGCTTCGATAGCCGCCGTGGCAAACGTCGACATGCGCACCATGAGGCCCGGCGACAGCGTGGGCACCCGTCTCGAAGTGTCTCACTCTCGGGTCAACTCCCAGTCGCCCGAAGCATGCGTGCCCGGCACAAACATCATGGTCAAGAACATATTCAGCTACCTGCCGGCCCGCCGCCGTTTCCTCAAGGCCGACAGCACCGAGCTGGGAAAGATCGTAGACGAATTCGAGCGTCTGGCTCTGGTAAATCCCGGCGTGGAATTCAAGTTTGTCAGCAACGGCAATCCTCTCCACATCCTTCGCAAGGCTACTCTCCGCGACCGCATCACCGAGCTTTTCGGCTCAGGCATAGGCCATAAGCTCATCCCCATTGAGACAGAGAGCACAATCGTAAAAATCTCAGGTTTCCTCGGTCATCCGTCAATGGCCAAGAAACGCGGCAACCACCAGTTCCTTTTCGTCAACGGCCGCTTCATGCGCCACAAGTCGTTTCACAAGGTCATACTCGACGCTTACGAAAAGCTAATCTCCTTCGACTGCCAACCCTCGTATTTCATCAATTTCGAGGTTAAGCCGTCGAAACTCGACGTCAACATCCATCCTCAGAAATATGAGGTGAAGTTCGAGCAGGAAAGCGAAGTGAGGACTGTCCTTTCCGCGGCGCTCAAAAAATCGCTCGGCGCCGGAAATTCAATCGATTTCAACGTCGAGGATGCGCCCGACATACCTATTTTCGCTCCCGACATAAGCGCCCCTCAGCCCACCATAGCCACCAATCCCGGCTATAATCCCTTCAACAGCCCACACAGTCAGACTCCTAAAGGCTGGGAGGCACTCTACACGCCAAAACCTCAGTTTCAAGATACTCCCGGCGAAGGAAGGCCCTCGGCCATCAACTCCGGCAAAGGAGGTCAGGATACGGGTTTCAGCCAAATAGAAAGCCGCCTGAATATGGCCGGTAATGCCGATTCTCAACTGCCTGACAGTGGCCAGCCCATGCTTGCGTCAGGTTCGGGCAATCCTTTCTCATCCACCTCCGGCAATCTTTCCGACACGGCCGGCAATGTGATTTGTCTCAGAAACAAATATCTTGTCACCGCCACATCCGAGGGCCTGGCCATCATCGACCGCTTCAGGGCTATGGTATGCATCATCTATCACCGGCTCTGCCGCGAACAGCCGGGAGGCGCCGATTTCCCCGTCCAGAGCCTCATTTTCCCTGAGATTGTCGAGCTCACAGTGCCTCAGCATCTAGTTGTGGAGGAACTTATGCCGGCCCTTAAAAAATGCGGCTTCGACCTCACATGCATAGGCCCCACGGCCTGGTCGATAAACGGCATACCACAGCTTGGGTCAAATGTTTCGCCCCGCCAGCTCATCCTCGACCTCATCGCCATGTATCAGGAGAAGGGTCAGAATCCCGGCGTGATTCTTGCCGACAGGATAAAGCTCCTCGTAGCCCGTGCCGCCGCCGTAAAAGGAGGCACACGTACTTCGCGCACCGAAAACGACAAAATTATTTCCGAACTTTCCGCTTTGCCCGACTATGCCTTCACCCCCGACGGCCTGCCGGTGGTGAGAATCGTCGACGCCGCCTCTCTCGAAAAAATGTTCTGAGAAAAAAAATCAAAATTGGGGTTTTCAGGCACAAAAATGCTATAAAGTTTTAGAAAAATCCCGATTTAACTTTTATCTTGGCGGTTTTAACATTCAAAAGGTATGAATCCGGCTAAAATAATTTGCCCGGATAAGAATTTATTAGTAATTTTGCACTACAAAAGACAAATAGGAAATTTCAGTTTTAATTTCAGTTTTAGGGTTAGTATAGATTGTTAGTATTAAAATTATTTATCAATCTCCGTGAAATTCGTTTCACGGCAAAGACAAAAAAATGTGTTTTATGTTAGTTATGTAATTGTTTTAAGTCATTAAAACGCATGCAAGGTGGCTTCGTGATGAAGACGCCTTGTTTTGTTTTTATTAATACGCTTACGGGCGGAGAGTCTCCGGCCTTATATGGGTCAAGCTGAGAAAATCTTGAAATAAACCCGCTTCATACCTTACTTCAGAGGGGAGCCACACCGGGCTCGCCCCTCATTTATTCTCAAAAGAAAGGGACGGCC
This sequence comes from uncultured Bacteroides sp., assembly GCA_964477785.1. GTDB lineage: Bacteria > Bacteroidota > Bacteroidia > Bacteroidales > Muribaculaceae > CAG-873. The sequence continues at coordinate 16,074 of CAYZFL010000024.1, read as the reverse complement.
CGCATAGGCCGCCCCTTTATCATTTCTATGTCTTTATGCTTTCTCAGGCTTTCCACCTTACCGGCGGGATGCCCGGAAAAAACTTCTTTTTATTCAGATTTTTTAGAATGTTTCTTACCCGACTTCGAGCCGGAACCGTATCCGTAGCCGTATCCATAGCCGTATCCATAGCCATATCCGTGGACACGCGAAACTTCTGTTCCGTTGAGCACAAGGGTAAGGTTCTTGTACTTGCGATCCTGATAAAGCTTCTCGAGCACCTTCACCATAGACTTTTCGAGCAGGCCGGCGCGGACGATAAATACCGTGCGGTTGACCAGAGGCTCGATTATCTGCGAATCGGCCACCATTTCTATAGGAGCCGTGTCGACAAGTATATAGTCGTACTCGGGCTTGAGCATGTCTATGAGTTTGCCCAGACGGCCGTTCTCAAGAAGTTCAGACGGATTGGGCGGTATCACGCCGAGAGGCAGTATCGAAAGAGTGGGATAGCCTGGCACTTCGCAGATAAGCGACCTTGCATCCTCTGTCGTTCCCATCAGCCAGTTGGTAAGTCCCCTGACTGGCGAGTCCACCGATTTCGACAGAGTGCCCTTGCGCATATCGGCGTCAATCATAAGCACTTTCTTGTTTTTAAGAGCTTCGGCCGCACTGAGGTTAAGGGTGATGAACGACTTTCCTGATCCTGGGTTGAATGAGGTAAACAATATCACATCAGCCTCACCCGAATTGTTTACGTCGGAAGAAGTCACCATGTCGAAATTGGAGCGAAGCACGCGGAATGCTTCGTTGATGGTATTGCGTCCGCCCTCATATACAACCGGTTCGGCTTTGCCGCCTTTAAGCTCTTCCTTCCTGGCCTTGCGCAGGGGTATCTCGCCGAGGAAAGGTATGGTAAGGAACTCGATATCCTTGCGGCTGCGTATCTTGGTATCGTTGAGCAGCTTGAGGTAGAATATCCCGAAGGGGATGACTATACCCATCACCAGTGCTATGAGCAGTATATTCATCTTCACGGGCGATGTGGGATTGGGTGCGCCGTTGGGTCTTGTCACCACGCGGGTATTGTAGGCCGTGAACGCCTGGGTAAGCTCGTTTTCTTCACGCTTCTGTAGCAGATAGAGATAAAGTGCCTCTTTCACTTTCTGCTGACGTTCTACCGAGAGAAGATATTTGGCCTGGTTGGGGTTGGCCGCAATCTGCGATGTGGTCTTGCGCTCGTTGCGCTCCAGGTCGCGTACCTGTGTGTTGATGGAGACTATCTGGTTGTCGAGGGTGTTGATTATCGCACCGCGCATTCCTGCCAGTTTCTGGTCCATGTCCTTTACCGCCGGATTGTTCTCGCTTGAATTCGAAACGAGGGAATTGCGGTCGAGCAGCATGGTGTTGTAGACCTCGATCTGGCGTTCGAGCGAGGTATTGCCCGAGCCGGTGCCTATCGACACATTGGTGGGTAGCACCTGGTTGCGTGTCGTGCGGTTCTGGAGATATTCCTTGATATATTTTGCCATCTCGAGCTGTGTGCCCAGCGCCACCAGTTTCTCACCGGTGTCTTTGCTCTGCTCCATGGCCATCAACGAAGCCTGCTGAAGGTCGGGGATAAGGTGCTCGCTCTTGTAGGTCGATATGTCCTGGTCAACATTGCCCAGCTCGCTCTCAATCACCTGTAGACGGTCGTTGATAAAATCGGATGTGCCTTTGGCAATGCGGTTTTTGTCCTCCACCCACGAATCGTTGTAGACTTCGATAAGGGTGTTGAGCACGTCCTCGGCGCGTTTGGGCGAAGCATCGGTAAACGTGAGGCTTATTATATTGCCTTTTTCGTCGGAAAGGCTCGCTTTAAGCCGGCTGGAATAACTTTTGGTGGCTCCGGCCAGCGTGCTTCTGTTTACAAGAAACTGATAGGGCTTCCCTACCTTGAAATATTCGTTGGGAGTGACGAATATCTTGCCAAGGGGAGTGGTGATGCCGTCGCCGAGCTTGCCCTTTATCGCTGGAAGCTGATACTCCTCAAGGTCTTTTTTGATATCAGCTATCTCTACTTCGCCTTTGGGCGATATAGTGAGCGTGAACGAGGCGCTCTGCTCGTCGCTCAGGTCGGGTATGCGCACATTCACCGGCAGGCCTTTGCCGTAGGCGGCGTTCTCCCTGAGGGTGCCTTCGGTATAAAACGACTCCAGGAGTCCCAGTCGCTTCACCACTTCCTCCATGAGGTCGGGTGATGTGAAGAGGGCCATTTCGTCACGTACGTTTGAGTTGGTCTGCACGAAACCGAGATCGGAGAATGCATCCATGGCGCCGCCTATGGAGTTACCCTTGTTGTCCTGCTTGATTCTCACCGATGCGGTGCGGGTATACTGCGGTGTCGCATACAGTAAATATATCGAGGCCAGGGCCACGCAGAGAAATATCGACACAATTACCCAGGGCCATTTTTCACGGGCGGCGGAAAAGAGCATCTTTAGGCCTACTCCGCTTTCTTCCTTTGGTTCGTTGATTTCCTGTTCTGCCATTTTTGCTTGGTTTAGAGCTTTATTTGAATATAAGAACGGCTACCGAGGTGAGCAGCGAAGCCACAGATACCCAGAAACTTGCCGACAGCGCCGTGTTGCCGTTGACGGTGGTGGAGCGTTTCTTCATTGAGTTGGGCTCCACATAGATGATGTCGTTCTGCTGTAGATAATATGCCGGGGATGTCAGAAGCTGATTGGCGTCGGTAAGGTCTACCCTATAGGCTACCTGCTTGCCCTTTTCCTCGCGGAGTATCAGCACGTTCTCTCTCATACCGGTCACATTGAGGTCACCTGCATAGCTCAGTCCTTCGAGCAGGTTCACGCGGTCGCGGTTGATGGTGAACCGGCCGGGTGAATTGACATCGCCGAGCACATAAATCGCGGCGTCCATAAATTCAACTATCACAACGGGGTCTTTCACAAGGCCCTTGTCAATCAGCAGGTTCTTGATATAGGAGGCGAGCTGCTGGCGGTTATAGCCTGCGACATGAATCTCGCCGAGTAAGGGAAAGTCGATATTGCCTTTGTCGTCTACCGTATAATACGATACGTACTGTGAATTGGCAAGGTTCGACGGCGTATCGCCGGTCCCCACCCTGTGGCTCACCACCGGCAGGTTGAAAAGATCACTCAGCACGGGATCCTTCGAGTTGACGATTATCGAAATCTTGTCATTGGGCTTTACCTTGATATCGTTTGCGGCACTGAGCACTATCTCCGTTCCGGAAGGTATGTCCTGCAAGTAAGTTACTTTTTTAGGCGTCGTACATGAATTCGACATTAATATCGCAGCCGTAGCTATCAGCGACATTCTCAAATATTTAACTATCTTCATGTGATTTCTTAGTATTAAGAATATGGACGTTGTTGTTAGTTTCTTGCGGCAGTCTTTAATGTTTGGTGGTTAATGATTTTCCAAAGTGAATAATTCGTTGCAAAATTAACTTTTTTTTCCCGATTATAAAAACAATTCCGCCCAAAGTTTTTGTTTCGAGAAGAATAACGCATAATAAATTAATCACGATTTATGATTTCACTTCCAGGCCGCCCTTCGCCTCAGAGTATCGGGCTCAGAAGTCTCAACAGACTCTCTGCCATGCGGCGTCCCTTCGATCTCTCACGCCACTCGCTGTAAACCACTCTGCGACAGTTGTCCTGATCTTTCAGAAACATTTCTGTAAGCTTTTGGTTCAGTTCTTTGGAAAACATCATGAGGTTTGCCTCGAAATTATGCTCGAAACTGCGGAAATCGAAATTGGCCGAACCCACCGATGATATTTCGTCATCGACGATAAACATCTTTGAGTGCAGCATTCCCGGCTGGTAGAAATAAATTTTCACTCCCGCCCTGAGACACTCCGTGACATAACTCGACGAGGCATAGGTGAGCATCAGCGAATCGCTTTTCTCCGGCAACATCACCCTCACCTCCACATGGCTCAGGGCTGCCGCCTGCAGCGACTTCAGAAGACCCTCGGTAGGCAGGAAATATGGCGTCTGTATATATATGCGCTTGGTGGCGCCCGAGATTATCTTATGAAACAGCAGCGATATGTTGCTCCACTGCTGCGTCGGCCCGGAAGTTATGAGCTGGGCCGCTATGTCGCCCACCTCCACAGTCTCCGGCGCGTATGAGTTGAGTATCGGCGCAACGTGTCCCGACGTCTTTTCTTTCCTGCGCATGCGGTATTTGCGGTCAGGCGGCAGTTCGTAGCCCATGAAGTTCCAGTCTACGTTAAATGCCGCCGCAAGCGACTGGGCGATAGGTCCTTCAGCTCTCAGATGTGTGTCGCGCCAGCCTCTGAACGCCTTGCCACCGTCGATATACCTTGTGGCGATATTCATACCTCCTATATAGCCTATCGTATCGTCAATCACAACTATCTTGCGGTGGTTGCGCCAGTTGATGCGCGTGCCAAGGCTCGGGAACGATACTTTGAAGAAGGGATGGATTTTCACTCCGTTATGGCTCATGCGCCTGAAAAAACGGTTGCGCGTCTTTATCGATCCCACGTGGTCATATATCACGCGCACGTCTACGCCCACTTTGGCCTTGGCTATGAGCAGGTCGGCTACGGCACGCCCAAGCTCGTCGTCGGCAAAGATATAATACTGCACATATATCGACTCTCTCGCGTTTTTGAGGTCATTGATAAGGTCGGTGAACTTAGTGGCGCCCTGGGTATATACCCTTATGTTATTGCCGGCATGGAGCGAATAGCCGCTTATGGTTTTTGACAATATCGCTGACTGACGGGTAAGCTCAGATGCCTCTATCGATTTGAGAGGCACCGATTTGGATGTCTCCTTTTTTTTGAGTCTGCGCCGGTTGCGCCGCGAGATTATGTGCTTGTTCTTGATGCTTCGCCCAAAGAACAGATATAGTATTATGCCCACGGCGGGCAGCATCAGCAGTACCGTAACCCACGCAAGCGATTTCACCGGATTGCGGTTCTCGGAGATAACCACAAAGATGATGCCTATGACCGTGAGAACATAGACTATAAACAGGCTGTAGTAAACCCAGCTGATGGATATATATTGGGAGAGGCTTTCAAACATCGCATAAAGTTAAACAATTTCCTTATATTATGCAAAATAAAGTTGAAAAAGTCTTAAAAAGACAAGGCCGCCCCGCTGATCGGAGGTGGCCTCGCCTTCAATATCTATGTCAAAAAGCTGTTTTCAGAAGCCTATCATCAATCCTGTGGAGATCGACGAAAAGTCAAACCCGCGACCGGTCTTGATTTTGTTCATCGGCGAATAACGGAAATAAACTCCGAGGCCTTCATAGGAGATTGTGGCTATGCCGTCGACGGTCACCGGACGGGGATACACATTTGTGGTTTTGATGGTATATTCACGTCCGTCGAGTTTGTATTTCGTCTCTATGCTGCTGTAAGTATTGAAGTTGAGCACTGGGCCGATCTGGAATTTAACACACTCGTTCCTGCCGAAGTTAAATCCGTAGAGCACAGGTACCTGCAGAGAGAATATCTTGATTCTCGACCGATGATGGCTTGTACCCTCCTCATAAGGAAGCATCATAAGCTTTCCGTCACCCTTATGGAAATACCGGTCGCCTTTGGTCACGAAGTTCTGCCAGTTTAATCCAAGGCCGAATGTCAATTCATTGTGTTTGTGTTTCATCCTGACGCCCAGAGCCATAAGCCAAGTGATTTCATTGCTCTTCCACATGCTTGTGTTCATATCAGGAGTCTGGTTTACAGGACTCATCCAGCCTAAGCCAAGCCCGCCGGATATCAAATCCCAGCTTGTGTTGCTTCCGCGGGAGATATTTACCGACAAGGATCTGTTAACGCCTATTTGAGAGCTGAACTGACGGTTCTCCGGGTCGCGGAAATTAAATACATAGGTCTGAAGATTCCTTGACGATGTGCGGAAATTTACCTTTAGCGCATTTGCCGTCTGCACTACAAGCACATCGGTGATGTCGGGCCTGTTGATTCGTGTATTGGTCGACCCTTCGTTCCACTGCTGACGGGTACCGGTGTAATAAAAGTTTTCGTCCGTGCCGTTAATCTCACTTATCGTTATGGAGGTGAACGACTGAGATGAGTATATTTCAATCCCTTTGGCGCTCCTGGCAGAGAGCAGCGTATCAGGCTCGGCTTCCGTCAGCACGCTGTCGGTTTGCACGGCATTGTTTTCTGAATCTGATGTCTCTGCCCATGCCCTTGTTGTTGCAGTCATTATGAGGAGGAGAAGAACGAGTTTTGAAGTAATTTCCCGTATCATTATATTTCGTAGCATAATCTGAGAATTTTCTTTTATGTCTTTTTTATTTTAACTTCTTGATTTATGGCCGTCACTCCGGCTTATCTTTTAAGGTTGCTTATAACGCGCTCGGCCTCCGCTCTCTGCAGCGGCCCTTCGAGATATATCACCATCACGCTGCTTTTGGTCCTTCTCCCGCTCTCGGTTTTGAGATAATAAAGATAGCGGTTTACAGTAACGCTCTTGTCTTTCTTGCCCTCTTTGCTGTTTACCGGTTTGAGCACAAGAAAGGCATACTGCAGCGAACCTTTGCGGTATCTTATGTCCCGGCCCGTGGCTTTCTTGGCGTCCGAAAGCACAAGTGGTTGGATTATAGATTCATACGTTGCAGCATCGCCTTTGAATGTGGCGAGGGTGTTGAGTTTGTGATTCCGCAGGTAACGCTGGTCGCCGTTCATTATGGTTTCGGTTACCGAGGCATCGCTCACATATTTGCCACCGAAGATTTTCTTGATCTCCAGTCCTTCCTGTGCCTTGACCGCAAGCAAGGTCAGCAATGCCATTGTGATGAGGATTAATATTCGTTTCATATCTGTTTGAAATAAGGATGAGATTTCAATTAGCTGTTGGTGTGGAATTTAGTCTGAATTTTCAAGTTCTTACTCGGGAAGTATAATCTCATTCTGCATATTGTCGATTTCTTCTGCTGCAGAGCCGAGTTCCGAGAGGAAGAGCTCGTCTACATCTTCGCGGGCTTCGTCAAAGTCGCTCAGGTTCTCGCCTATCAGGGCTATGATATCGCCCTCGTCGGTTATCGTTTTACCATTGGAGAAAGCTACACAGATGTTCTCCTGCGTAAAATCTGCGGTCTCTCCTGCCTCCTTAACGCCGGAGGTTTTGAAGAATGCAGTCGCCACGGCTCCTGCCATTACGGCTGCGGCTGCTCCGGCCGATATCCAGGCAAGAATCTTGTGCTTACCGCTACGCTTAACCTCTTTGGCCGCTTTCCTGTCGGCCTCGTCAGTCTCTGAGTCTCCCTTCGGCATCCCCCTGAAACCCATCAGCGCACGGGCCTCGTTGATTTCAGGCCTTTCTGATTTGCTCACGGCAAGAACACGGCCGAGCATCTCCTCTTCTTCGTCGGTGAGACGGCAACCGTAATAGGCCTTTATCAGCTCTCTGATTTCTTCGTCTTTGAGTTGCTCGGTATTTCCGCAGCCCTTCTTGTTCCTATTTATATCTTCCGACTTCATAAGCCTTTGTCTTTCTTTTGTTTGCATCTGATTTTAACGTTTCGTTTCTTTGCTTCTTTTCTCCCGTTAAATTTCAGACTCTTTTTGAAATTTCGAGATAAAGCAATCTTATTGTTTTGCGCGAGCGGCTCAGCGTCATCCTTATGCTTTCCACGCTTGCGCCTATTCTGAGTGCAGTCGTTTCATAATCAAGTCCTTCTATGTCGTGAAGTCTGAAAACTTCATACTGCTTTTCGCTCAGTCTTGTCCTCGCCAGTCCCAGCACCTTTTCGTAAATCATCCGTCTCTCCTCTTCATCATATTTTCCAAATGGAGTTTCAGATGAAGTTTCGGCTCCCGGCTGAAGGTTCTCGATAGAGACCGTGGGATGAGTGCCCGATTGCCTCAGTGTGTCGATAGCCGAGTTCCTTACCGCTGTATAACTCAGTCTTGCCGCCTCGGTTTCGTTTTTCACTTCCGTCGTGGCCGACCACAGCCTGCAGAATGCGTCGTGGAGCACATCTTCGGCCTCGTCGGGACCCACAATATGCGCAGCCACTTTGCGTAGCTTCTGCCGTAATGCAATGAATGCCGATGTGATGTGATCTTTACTCACTTTCGTCTGATGTAACGGGTAAGGTGATTTGAGGTTTCTTTTTACGTATACTGTTTGAGTTATGAATTAAATCTAATTTAATTTTCACTTCTCACTTATAATAACGGAGCGTTTTGCCAAACGTAACAAATTTTACAAATTTTTTTTTGGAAAAAAAATCAGGACCGTGCCGTCGCGACAAGGTCCTGATAAGACAAAAAATTATGTTTAGTGTTAATCGGCTGTTTTAAGCCTTTGTTGGGATTTTGGGATGCTTATTTTTCATCGATGGTCACGCAACGGTCGAGAGCTACATAGTCCTCGATGTCACCCATACGGTTGGCGTTGTTGGTGGTTGCCTCGATCTGGCCGGCGGGCACGCCGTTTTTGAGAAGGAGGTTCTTGACGCCTTCTACACGTGCCTTACGGAGACGGATGTTGATCTTGTCGCTGCCGGTATAGTTGTCGGCCCAGCCGGTAAGGAGGTAGTTGGTGTTGGGGTTGGCTTTCATCACGTCGGAGATGGCGTTGATGACGTTGCGGTTTTCACGGCTGATGCGCGATACGCCGATGGGATAGAAGATGGTGGCAACGGGTGCTTTCTCTGCCTCCACTTTCTCAACGGGACGGTTGAGGCAGTCGCGGAGCTGTTTCTCGAGGTCGGCGATACGGCTGTCGGCTGCCGCAAGACGTGCGCGGAGTGCGTCGCAGTTTTCTGCTTCGGGTATGATGGGAACTATGGGTGCGTTCCAGCCTGTCTTGTTGAAGTTATAGGTGATGCCAGCAAGCACTGCGAGGTCGCTGGTCTTATGGTTGGGACCTGCTCCGTCGGCTAATGCTGAAAGTGCCTGATAACGGATATCGAGGTTAAGGTCCACATGGTTGCTCAGACGGAACTTGTTGAGTAAACCTCCGCGGAGGGCAAAGATGAGGTTTTCCTGCTTCTTCCAGTCGCCTTCGCTGTTCTTTGCATATGTCCAGTAAGCGCCGGCGCCCACATAAAGCGATGCGTTGTATACGCGGTTGGGTTTGTAGCCGCACCACCAGTTGGTGAGATTCAGCATCACGTCGCCCACGGGTCCGAATTCGTTTACTCTCTGCTTGATCAGACCGTCTGTCTGGTGCTCCCAGGGACGGAGACCTACATAGTCACCGGGTTTGGAAAGGCCTTTGAGGCTGAGGAAGTTTGCTCCGAAGCGAAGACCGATTACCGGTGAGAACCACTTGCCGACATAGATACCGGCTGCAGGCGAAAAACGGTCTTTCGTTGCACGCTCCTTGTCGAAACGTGAGAAATACATGTTAACGCCGCCTTCAGCGCTGATAAACCAGTTGTCTTTAAAGCTATTGAAGATATAGCCCTGTGCGGGGTCCTCGGTATATTTGATTTCCTGCTGGCCCTGGGCTAACATGCTCTGACCCATAAACAGGGCGCATGCCATTGCTAAAAATGTAGCTTTTTTCATAATGTGTTTTATAATGTAATGAATGATTTCGTCATTTGGACTTCAAAATTACAACATATTTTTGTTTCCAAAAAATATTTTGAATTTTTTTATTAATTTTTTTCACATTTCCCCCTTTTTAGCCTGCAAAACGTAAAGTCATGAAATATTTTAAACTTTTTACAGTGTCCCCGCCTTTGATTCGGTCGTATATTTTTTGTAATTTTGCAATGTGAACGATTATATTATGACAGACAAGGACAGCTGTTCAGCGGCAGACATGAGCCCGAAGCGACTGACCGTTGTGGGCGCCACCGGCTCGATAGGCCGCAACACTCTCGACATTGTCAGACGTTATCCCGATAAATTCCGTGCTACGATAGTCACCGGTGGCAACAGGGCCGAGAGCCTCGCCGAGGCCGCTGTGTCTTGCGGCGCACGCCTTGCCGTTATTGCCGACACATCCAAAGAAAAGCAACTCGCCCGCCTGCTCGAAGGCACTGGCATCAGCGTAGCCTCCGGCCCCGAAGCCATAGCCGAAGCCTGCAAGGCTCCGGACGTCGACATGGCCGTAATCGCATCGGTAGGTTACAGCGGTCTCAGGCCCACGGTAGCGGCAGTCGAAGCCGGCAAGGAAGTGGCCCTGGCCAACAAGGAGACTCTTGTCGTGGCCGGAAGTCTCGTGATGAATCTTGTAAAGAAACTCGGTGTCAGCCTTGCCCCCATCGACTCTGAGCACTCGGCCGTCGCTCAGTGTCTCGCAGGTGAAGATATATATAATGTGTCCCGCCTCCTGATTACAGCCTCAGGCGGTCCTTTCCGCACCTGGCCCATCGAGCGTATAGCCTCGGCGACAGCCGCAGACGCCCTCAGGCATCCCAACTGGAAAATGGGCGCCAAAATAACAATCGATTCCGCCACCATGCTCAACAAGGCCTTCGAGCTCATTGAAGCTCATTGGCTTTTCGGCATCGACTTCAAGCGTATCGTACCCGTGGTTCACCCCCAGTCGGTGATTCATTCTATGGTTGAGTTTTCCGACGGTTCCATAAAGGCCCAGATGGGTGTGCCCGACATGCGCCTGCCAATCTCTTACGCCCTGGGGCTCGGACAACGCCTGCCCGGAGCGGAGAAACCCCTTGACCTCCTCACATGCGCCGACCTCACTTTCGAGGCAGTCGATTCTCACCGTTTCCCCTGCATCACCCTCGCCGCCGAGGCCATGAACCGCGGTGGCAACGCGGCCTGCGTAATCAACGCCGCAAACGAGATAGCCGTCGCCTCTTTCATCGACGGCTACATAGGCTTCTGTGATATCTACTCCTTAATTTTAAAGGCTTTGGATAAGATACCCTATATAGCAGTTCCTTCTCTTGAAGATTTTCAGCTCACCGACGCGGAGACAAGACAATTTGTCAGAAGTCTCGTCGCGCAATCCCGATAATCAACAACCCTTCAGTCATTAATGGAATCATTTTTCATAAAAGCGCTTCAGCTCATCGTCGCCCTGCTCATCCTGGTAACAGTGCATGAGTTCGGCCATTATATCTTCGCCCGCATCTTCGGCGTGAAGGTCAACCGCTTCTATCTCTTTTTCAATCCCGGTTTCTCCATCCTGAAATGGAATCCCCGGAAAGGCACCCTCATGCTTTTCTCCAAAAACGACAGCTCTGCCTGGAAAACTTTCCGTGTGGGCAAGGAGCACCCGGAGATGAAAAACGGGAAGCCTTCATGGCGCGACACCGTCTACGGCATCGGATGGCTTCCCCTCGGAGGTTACTGCCAAATTGCCGGAATGGTCGACGAAACCCAGTCGAAAAACGACCTTGCCGCCGAGCCCCAGCCCTGGGAGTTCCGCACAAAGGCCGCATGGAAACGCCTCCTCGTCATGGTCGCCGGCGTTCTCTTCAATTTCCTGCTCGCCATCGTAATCTACATAGGCATCCTCTTCTGGTGGGGCGAGAAGGTCACTCCCTTTGAAAACCGTACCGAGGGCATGAATTTCAGCACAGAGATGAAAGAGGCCGGGTTCCGCGACGGCGACATCCTCGTGGCCCTCAACGGCGAAAAAATCAATCCCCGCGACGTAAAATTCGCCTGGCAAGCCGTCCAGCCCGGCGCACGTTTCACCGTCTCCCGTGCCGATTCTACCGGTACGCGCCACAACGAGGAAGTTGTAGTAAACGACAAGATTCTTCACACTATCCTTGAAAAAGGCGACGAATATCAGACGATGTGGACCCGCATGCCCATCGTGGTGATGGAGCCACAGAAGGGCTACAGCGCAGCTGAGGCAGGCATCCTCAAAGGCGACCGCATTCTCAAGGTAGGTAACGACTCCACGCCTTACGCCGACGAGTTCTTCCCGGCAATGCAGGCCTACAAATCAAAGACCGCTGACATTCTCGTGCTCCGCGACGGCGAGCAGAAAACTATCCCTGTGGAAATCAACGACCAGGGAAAGATGGGCGTCCAGCTCTATCCCGCCGACTCGCTCTTCAAAACCACTCAGATAGACTACAACATTTTCCAGGCCGTACCACGCGGTTGGGAAGTAGGCACCGGCATCCTATCCACCTACGTCAGCTCCCTCAAGCTTCTCTTCAGTAAGGACGGCGTAAAGAGCCTCGGAGGCTTCGGCGCAATCGGCAATCAGTTCCCCGACCAATGGAACTGGCCCACTTTCTGGTACATGACAGCATTCCTGTCGGTGATTCTGGCCTTCATGAACATAATTCCCATCCCGGGTCTCGACGGCGGCTACATCCTTTTCCTCCTCTGGGAGATGGTCACACGCCGCAAGCCCTCAGACCGCTTCCTCGAGATAGCAAACACCATCGGCATGGGCTTCCTTCTCCTGCTCCTTGTGTTTGCCAACGGCAACGACATATACCGCCTGCTCTTCAAGTAGCGTCTTGATTTTTCCAAAATCAGCAATCACTTTCATTCCGTCTGCCCTTATGCGGCCGGTCAATTCATAAGCTCCATGAATTCAATGGAAAAGAAAAATAAAAAGCACTCTGCTCCGGTCCCTTCCACTGGCTGGAAAAGGGTTATAACCGACGACATATATCCCGTAATTACGCTCCGAAAGGGCAAGGAAAGTTCTCTCGAGCGCTTTCATCCCTGGGTTTTCTCCGGCGCGGTCGACCATCTGTCCGAAGGCCTCGCCGAGGGCGATATGGTGAGCATCTGGTCTCACGACGGCATCCGCCTCGGCACGGGTCACTATAGCCTCGGCAGCATCGCTGTGAGGATGCTGACCTTCGGCGAAGAGAATCCCGAGCCAAAGGAGGGCTTTTATGCCGCCCGGCTCGCCTCCGCTTTCGACCTCAGAAAGAAGGCCGGTCTCATCAGGCCCGACAACAACGCCTGGCGCCTCGTCCACGGCGAGGGTGACTTCCTGCCCGGTCTCGTAATCGACGTCTATGGCCCCACCGCCGTGATGCAGGCGCACTCACCCGGCATGCACCGCGACCGCATGGTCATAGCCTCATGCCTCGTGGCCCTTCCCGGCGCCGCAATAAGAAATGTCTACTACAAATCAGAGACCACCCTCCCCTTCATGGCCGCACCCGACCGTGTCAACGACTATATCATTGGCGGTTTCGAAGGCGACGAAGCTTTGGAAAACGGCCTGAAATTCAAGGTCGACTGGCTCAAGGGCCAGAAGACCGGCTTCTTCGTAGACCAGCGCGACAACCGATGCCTCCTCCAGCACTACAGTCCCGGCCGCAAGGTGCTCAATATGTTCTGCTACACCGGCGGCTTTTCGGTCTACGCCCTCAGAGGGGGCGCCGAAAAAGTTGTCAGTGTCGATTCCTCATCTAAGGCTATCGACCTCACCGACCGCAACGTTGTCCTCAACTATGCCGGCACCGACATTCTCCCGCGTCACGAGTCTCACGCCGAGGACGCCTTCAAGTTCCTCGACAATATGGAAAGCGGCGCCTACGATCTCATCGTACTCGACCCGCCCGCCTTCGCCAAACACCGCGGCGCCATCCCCAACGCTCTCCGAGGCTATCAGCGCCTCAACGCCAAGGCCTTCGAGAAAATCGCGACCGGCGGCATTCTCTTCACTTTCTCATGCTCCCAGGCCATCAGCCGCGAGCAGTTCCGCCTCGCAGTCTTCTCCGCCGCGGCCCAGACCGGCCGCAAGGTGAGAATTCTCCATCAGCTTTCCCAGCCATGCGACCACCCCGTCAACATCTACCACCCCGAGGGGGAATACCTCAAAGGCCTGGTGCTCTATGTCGACTGATTCCTTTTAGAATTCAATAAATTACCAATCATATAAATCATGACCAAATCATGAAAGCAAGAACCATCATCATGTGTGCCGCTTTAGCTACCGGCATCCTGGCTACGGACGCCAAATCAGTCAAGGCTCCTGAAAAGGACAATTTTGACTACACCGTCGACAATTTCGCCGACGTCGAGGTGCTCAGATACAAAGTCCCCGGCTTCGAGAACCTCTCACTCAATCAGAAAAAGTACATCTACTACCTCACCGAGGCCGCTCTCTGGGGCCGTGACATCCTCTGGGACCAGCATTATAAATACAACCTCCCCATCCGCGACCTGCTCGAGGCTATTTATGTAAATTATAACGGCGACAAGAACTCAAAGGACTATAAGGCCTTCGAGGAATATTTCAAACGTGTCGAGTTTGCCAACGGCATCCACCATCACTATTCAACAGACAAGTTCACTCCCGCCTTCAGCCGCGAATTTCTCGAGGCCGAGACCGCAAAGCTTGGCAAAGGCAGCTGGACGCCCGTTCAGGCCGAAATCTTCGAGGCGATCTTCAACCCCGAAGTCGCCAAGAAGCAGGTAAATCAGACATCGGGTCAGGACCTTGTGCTCACCTCAGCCAACAACCTCTATGAAGGCGTAACCCAAAAGGAAGTCGAGGACTACTACGCCTCAATCAAGAAAGCCGACGACACCACCCCCATCTCATACGGGCTCAACGCCAAGGTCGTGAAGAAAAACGGCAAGGTCACCGAGGAAGTTTACAAGCTCGGAGGCCTCTACTCAACAGCCATTGCAAAAATCATCGAGAACCTCGAAAAAGCTTCCCAGTATGCCGAAAACGACACCCAGCGTGCCATCATCGCCAAACTCGTCGACTACTACAAGACCGGCGACCTCAAGAAATTTGATGAGTATTCTATTCTTTGGGCCGATGACAAGAATTCCAAAATCGACTTCATCAACGGCTTCATCGAGGACTACGGCGATCCCCTCGGCATGACCGGCGCATGGGAGAGCATCGTCAATTTCAGAAATGATGAGGCAAGCCACCGCACCGAGGTGCTCTCAGGCAACGCCCAGTGGTTTGAAGACCACTCACCTGTCGACAAACGTTTCAAAAAGGATAAGGTAAAAGGCGTATCGGCCAAGGTCATTACCGCAGCCATTCTCGCCGGCGACGCCTACCCCGCAACTCCCATCGGCATCAACCTTCCCAACTCAAACTGGATCCGCGCAGCCCACGGTTCAAAGTCGGTTACCATCGAAAACATCACCGAAGCTTACGAGGAAGCCGCCAAGGGTAACGGTTTCAACGAAGAATTCGTCATCGACAAGCCCACCGCCGATATCATGGACAAGTGGCTTTTCATCACCGATAACCTACACACCGACCTTCACGAATGTCTCGGCCACGGCTCAGGCAAACTCCTTCCCGGCGTCTCCAGCTCAAGCCTCAAAGAGCACGGCTCCACTATCGAGGAAACCCGCGCCGACCTCTTCGCCCTCTATTACCTCGCCGATCCCAAGCTCATCGAACTCGGCCTCCTTTCAGATCCCGACGCTTATAAATCTGAATACTACAAATACCTTCTCAACGGCCTCATGACGCAGCTCATGCGCATCGAGCCCGGCAAGGACGTGGAGGAAGCCCACATGCGCAACCGCAAGCTAATCTCAGAATGGGCCCTCAAACACGGCGCCAAGGACAATGTTGTTGAACTCGTTAAGCAAAACGGCAAGACCTTCGTCAAAATCAACGACTACAAGGCCCTCCGCGACCTCTTCGGTCAGCTCCTCGCCGAAATTCAGCGCATAACCAGCGAAGGCGACTATCAGGCTGCCTGCAAGCTCGTGGAAGATTACGCCGTCAAGGTTGACCCCGAACTTCATCGCGAAGTCCTCGAACGCTACTCACACCTCACAATCTCTCCCTACAAGGGATTTGTCAACCCGGTCTACAAGCCCGTCACCGACAAGAAAGGCAACATCACCGATATTGTAATCGACTATACCGAAGACTACATTCCCCAGATGCTCCGCTACTCCCGCGACTACGCCGGATTGAAGAAATAATCAGGAATCCGGTCCGGGCTATAAAAAACAAGCTCAAACCATATCCAATCTTCTTATTAGCAGAATCATACAACTCCGGTCATCATCAGAATGGCCGGAGTTTTTATATGTTCATCTGCCTCTTTCGCCTAATCTTCTGAAGATTTTTAGAAAAAAGTTCTGGAAAAATTTGGTGGGAATAAAAAAAAGGCGTAACTTTGCATCGCAATCGGGAAAAC